>JAIBJO010000124.1 GCA_020029615.1 Actinomycetota bacterium | reverse complement strand
CGTGACGCGGATCACAGGCCCGTGGAGATCGAAGATCGCCTTCTCCGCCAGCACCGCCGCCACCTCCGCAGCGAAGCCACAGACACGTGGGGCCTCCTGTACGACGCGTTCAGCTATCCCGCGCTCGACCAGCTCATCAACCACGTCGGCCGCTATCGCTGGCGAACGCGCGGCAAGATGTCGTTTCCTCTGACGATCCGCATGCCCTATGGGGGTGGTGTGCGGGCGCCGGAGCTGCACGACGACTCACCCGAGACGTACTACGTCCACACGCCGGGGGTGAAGGTCGCGATCCCGTCGTCACCAGCTGACGCCAAGGGCCTGCTGGCGGCGGCGATTCGCGACCCGGATCCCGTCGTCGTGCTCGAGCCGAAGCTTCACTACCGCACGGCCAAGGAGGACGTTCCGGACGGCGAGCATGTCGTGCCGCTCGGCCAGTCTCGGCTCGCGCGCGTCGGAGCCGATGCAGGAGGCCCCACGTGTCTGTGGCTTCGCTGCGGAGGTGGCGGCGGTGCTGGCGGAGAAGGCGATCTTCGATCTCCACGGGCCTGTGATCCGCGTCACGGGCTACGACGTGCCATACCCCTACTGGCAGATCGAGGACGCCTACATGCCGTCCGAGGCCCGTGTCGTCGATGCGGTCCGCCGCGTTCTCGTGGCCTGACGATGTCCCCAGGCTGGGTCCAGGTCGGTGTCGTGGCGCTGTTCGCTCTCATGTGCGCAGCTCTGGCGGCCGCCTGGCAACGTGGACGCCTGGGCCTGGCCGCCGTCGCGCTGCTCGTCGTCGCGTGCCTGATCTGGGTCGGCACCTTCACGGCAATCGTCGCCGGCTACCACGACGCGGACGGGTTCGTCGACTGCCGAGAGCAGTGCTCGAGCGTGCAGTATCTCGCCGCGGTCGGCTTTCTCGCCCCTCCGCTCCTCATCTCGCTGTCCGCCCTGGGGATGATCGTCGCCGTCGGTCGGCGATGGCGGCTGCGACGTCGGGAGATGCACGAGAATCACGCCTGATGGCGCGCGCGTTCAAGCTCCCCGATCTGGGCGAGGGCCTCACGGAGGGTGAGATCACGCGCTGGCTCGTCACCGAGGGGCAGCACGTGGGAGAGGACGAGCCGCTGGTCGAGATCTCGACGGACAAGGCGACGGTGGAGATCCCGTCGCCCTACGAGGGCACCGTCCTCAGGATCCTCGTCGGCGAAGGTGAAGTGGCGCCGGTGGGAACCGACCTCGTGCTCATCGGGGCGCCGGGCGAGGCGATCGTCGACGCCGCGCCGGCCGCCGCCCCGGCCGCAAGTGACACAGTGTCACAAGGTGATCGGGCCGCTGTGAGGTCCGGAGGTCGTGGGCGAGTGCAAGCGACGCCGGTCGTTCGTCGCATCGCCGGCGAGCTCGGTGTCGACCTCACCTCGATCCCGGGCTCCGGGCCGGGCGGTCGGATCACCGAGGCGGACGTGCGGGCTGCCGCGGGTGCTGTTTCGGAGGAGGGCCGACGTGTGAAGCTGCGCGGCGTTCGTCGCGCCGTCGCAGAGCACATGGCGCGCGCGCATCGCGAGGTCCCGGCCGTGACCTGGGTCGAAGAGTGCGACTTCGAGAACGTTCCGTTGGAGAATCTCGTTGCCGTTGTGGTGAAGGCGTGTGCGGAGGCACTCGCCGAGTTCCCGGAGCTCAACGCCCGTCTCGAGGGGGACGAGATCGTCTACCTCGACCGCTACGACATCGGGGTGGCGGTGCAGACCGACAACGGCCTCGTCGTCCCCGTCGTGCGTGAGGCCGACGGGAAATCGATAGCCGAGATCCACGACGACCTCACCCGCCTTGCAGCCGCTGCGCGCGAAGGAACCCTCACGCCCCGCGAGCTTCGCGACTCGACGTTCACGGTGACGAGCGCGGGAAAGCTCGCGGGCCTCTTCCAGACGCCGCTCGTGCACCATCCCGAGGTCGCAATCCTGAGCATCGGACGCGTGGGGCCCAGGGCCGTCGTCCGCGACGGTGAGATCGTCGTTCGCACGACCGGTGCGATCGCAGTGAGCTTCGATCATCGGGTCGTCGACGGGGCTCGCGCTGCTCAGTTCGGCCTTGCCGTTATCTCCCGGCTCGAAGCCGGCCTGGCGAGCTAAGACCCGCCAGGCCGCCTCGATCGTCAGTCGTCAGTGTCAGTCGTCGTCGCCGTCGCCGTCTCCGTTGCCGGAGGGTGAGATCTGGCCGCGGAGCTCGCCGCCCGCGAAGCCGGACGTGTGCACGTTCGCGTACGTGAACCCGGCCTTCATCGCGGCTGCCAGCTCGGCGAACTCGCCTGCCGAGATGCCCTGTCCTGCCACGGTGAGGACATCACCTGCCACGATCGTCCCGCTGACGGAACCCGACGTGGCCGGGCACGCGGGCTTGCCGCCGCCGCCGCACAGGAACGCCGCGATGCCGCCGTTCACGCCCGGTTGGGCGAAGTGAACGTGTGCTGCCGAGGCGGTGCTCGACAACCCCGAATAGGAGAGCTTGTACTCGATTGTCGACCCGTTTCGTATGCGGGCCTCGATCGTGCCTCTGCCGCTCGACGAGACCGACGGCACCTCGAGGTAACCGCTCATTCGCTTGGACTTGAGGTTGCCCTTGTACGAGCCCGCGACGCCATACGACGCGAGGGCGGTCAGCGCCAGGGCGCCGGCGAGCACGACTGCCAGGACCAGGCCTGTGCGTTTACGCATGAGATCACTCCCTTTCTCATTCACCGGCCGACATTGCCGGCGCGGTGTCAGCCTGCGACCAACGTAGCGCGACACTGTTCGCAAGAAGTTAGGACGATTTGAGGGGAGTGAGGTGTCCGATTCGTTCGCCCCAATCGTCGGTCTCGCCCGCTCGGCCATCTCGCTCATCGTCATTCCGAGCGCTCGGTAGTGTCGGCTCCCTAGACTTCGGCCGCATGGGCTCCTGGTACACGGTCGGCCTGTGCCTCGGGCTCGGGCTCGGGCTCGGAGTCGTTCTCGTCGGGATTCTCGGATCGAACGTGCTCGGCGTCGGAGTCGGGGCGCTCGTCGCAGCAGCGGCGGGTGCGCTGGTCGGTCTCGCCGTCGGCGGCACGGCTGAGCTGGTCGCCGGTGGAATCGGTGGATTCCTCGGAGCGATGTCCGCGGCTGCAGTCGTTCACGGGGCCCTTCGACGCGGGGGCACGCGCCTGGGGATCGCCGCCTATGTGGGCGTGCTCGGCCTCCTGATCTGCCTCCTGGCCCTGATCCCCGCGGTGGGGTACGTCGAGGTCGTTACGATCCCGCTACTCGCTGCGCGCATGCGCGGTCGCCAGGCCGCCCGGTTTGCGGGGCTCCGAACGCTCGCCAAGTGAGCCTTCGGGTCGACGCCGGCACGGCGCGGGCTGCGATGGTCGAGCGGCAGCTGCGGAACCGCGGGATCTCGGACGAGCGCGTTCTGGAGGCGATGGGTCGCGTTCCACGCGAGCTGTTCGTCCCGGAGGCGGTGCGGGAGCACGCGTACGAGGACGGGGCGCTTCCGATCGGAGGCGGGCAGACGATCTCGCAGCCGTACATCGTCGCGACGATCTGTGCATTGCTCGGGCTCGACGGCTCCGAGCGCGTCCTCGACGTCGGTACGGGATCGGGATATCAGGCGGCAGTGCTGGCGGAGCTGGCCGCCGAGGTCGTCACGATCGAGCGGATCCCGGAGCTAGCCGAGACTGCGCGTGCGGCTCTGGCGACGGCCGGGTACGAACGCGTCGACGTGCGAGTCGGCGACGGCTCGCTCGGAGTCCCGGAGCGTGCGCCTTTCGCCGCCATCGCGGTCGCCGCGGCCGCACCGACCATCCCCGAGGCCCTCTACTCGCAGCTCGAGGACGGCGGCCGGCTCGTCGTTCCGAGAGGTTCACGCTGGGGCCAGGAGCTCGTGCTCGTCGTGCGGGCCGCGGCCGGTCCCGAGGAGCGGGCGTCCATCCCGTGTCGGTTCGTCCCGCTGCTCGGCGAGGAGGGATTTGGCCGCTCCTGACCCCACCGGGGGGCGCCGCGACCGGGGTTACGACTACCCTGCGACAACCGTGGAGTCCTCACACGCCCAACCCGTCCACGGCGAATACTCGCCTGCTCGCGTTCGTGCCGGCCTGCGGAAACGCTCCAACTGGGAGCAGCTCGTCAAGTTCTGTGTTGTCGGAGCGAGTGGGTACCTCGTCAATCTCGCCGTCTACGCGTTCCTGCTCGACGTCGTCGGGCTCCACTACATCTCCGCCGCCGTCGGCTCCTTCGTCGTCGCTGTGACGAACAACTACGCGTGGAACCGCATGTGGACGTTCCGTACGCAGCGAGCAGGAGTTGCGTACCAGGGGATGCGGTTCTTCGTCGTTTCGACCGTGGCACTGCTCGCGAACCTCGTCGTGCTGCACCTGCTCGTGACGCTCGGGTTGGGTGAGGTCATCGCCCAGGCAATCGCCATCGTGCTCGTCACGCCGGTGAACTTCGTCGGCAATAAGCTCTGGTCGTTCGGGCCCCGTCGCTGACCGCTCTCGCCGTCGCTTCCGCGGCGGCCGCACTCGCACTCGCTCCGACGACGGGTGCGGCCACGACGCCGACCCAGCCCACTCCCGCAGCCGATCCGAGCCAGGCTCAGGAGCTCGCTCGCCTCGACGAGGAGGCCGCCGTGGAGGCGGCCCTGGCGAATCCGAAGGTGAAGGCCTGGCTCGAGCGGTATCCGCCAAACCCCAGTACGGCGGCGAACTTCCGCACCGAGTCTCGCACGTGGGTCGTGAAAGCATGGTCGGGGGAGGCCGGCCAGATCGCGCTCGCCGTCGTCGAGGACACGACCGGACGCGTCACCGAGGCATGGACGGGGCCACAGGTCGCGTGGAAGATGGCGCGTGGACGCGACGGCGCCTTCGGGGGCAAGACGCTCCTCGACCCGTACGTCTGGCTGGGCTTCTGCCTCGTCTTCTTCGTCGGGCTGGCCGACTTCCGGCGGCTCCTGTCGACTCGCAACCTCGACCTGCTCGTGCTGCTCGCGTTCTCGGTCTCGCTTGTGTTCTTCAACCGCGGCGAAGTCTTTCGCAGCATTCCTCTCGTCTATCCGGTGCTCGTCTACCTCCTGGCACGCGGGCTCTGGGTCGGCTCCGGGAGGCGTGCGAGCCCGCTGCGGTCGGGGTGGCCGACCTGGGCGATCGCCGCGGCGGCGGTGTTCCTCCTCGGATTCCGGATCGGCCTGAACGTCGAGGCGCCCCGCGGCGTCATCGACGTGGGGCTCGCGGGGGTTGCGGGGGCGAGCCGGATCCTCGACGGCGAGGCGCCGTACGGGAACATGCCGCAGCGCACGGGGCTCGAGCCGTGCGGCCCGGAGGACTTGGACGGTGACGTTCGCGACCACGTCCAGACGAACGGGCGCTGCGAGGCCGCGATCGAGCGGGGAGACACCTACGGCCCCGTCTCGTATCTCGGCTATGTCCCGGCCACGGCGATCTTCGGCTGGAGCGGGAAGTGGGACTCGCTCCCGGCCGCGCACGCGACCTCGATCGCCTTTGACCTCCTCGCGATCCTCGGGCTCGTCCTGATCGGGCGCCGCTTCGGCGGCTTCCGTCTTGCGACGCTGCTCGCCTTCGCCTGGTCCGCCTACCCGTTCACCGCGTACGCCCTCAACGCGAACACGAACGACACCATCATGCCCGCCTTCCTCGTTCTTGGCTTCTGGCTCGCGTCGTCTGCGTGGGCGCGAGGAGCGGCGGTCGCCCTCGCGGGCTGGACGAAGTTTGCGGCATTGCTCGTGGCGCCGCTCTGGGCGACCTATCCGAGCTTCGAAATGCGAAGGCTGCTGCGCTTTGGGCTCGCGTTCGCCGGAGCCACGGTGCTCGCGTTCGCCGTGCTTTTCCTCCAGCCCGACCTCTGGGACGCGCTGCGGGCGTTCTGGGATCGCACGCTCGGTTTCCAGGTCGGTCGAGACTCTCCGTGGTCGCTCTGGGGTTGGGGGCAATACCACGCGAAGGGAATCCCGGATCTCGGCTTCGTCCAGCCGGTGCTCGTCGCGCTGGCGGTCGTCCTCGCCCTGGTCGTCGCGTTTCTCCCGCGCAGGAAAGGCCCCGTCGAGCTAGCCGCCTTGACCGCGGCCGTGCTCGTCGCGTTCCAGATCACCTTGACCCACTGGTTCTACCTCTACCTGCCGTGGGTGCTCCCGTTCGTGCTGCTCTGGCTGCTTCTCCCGCAGCAGTCGGGGAGCTACGGGAACGGGAACCTCACCGCCTCGATCGACGAGGCCTTGCCGGTCTCGGCGTCGCACTCGATGAGCGCACCCTCGATGCGCACGCCGCCCTGAGCCGTCGCGAAGCGCACGGGCATGCCGGTTCGCATCCGGCGAATAGCTAGCTCTGACTCGACCCCGATCACCGAGTCGTGCGGCCCCGTCATCCCTGCGTCCGTGATGAAGGCGGTGCCGCGCGGGAGCAAGTGTGCATCCGAGGTCTGGACGTGTGTGTGAGTGCCGACGACCGCGGTGACGCGCCCGTCGAGCCAGCGAGCCAGCGCAGCCTTCTCGCTGGTCGCCTCCGCATGTGCGTCGACCAGGACGACGGGGGTCGCGCGCCGCGCCTCCTCGACGAGGTCGTCGATCGACTCGAACATCGAGGTCGCGGGATGCAGGAACAGGGATCCCAACACGTTGATCACCGCCAGCTGCGTACCGTTCGCGACGGGAACGATTGCGAGCCCGCGCCCCGGCGTGTGGCTCGACGTGTTCGCCGGCCGGACCACGCGGTCCGAGGAGTCGAGGTACGGACCGATCTCTGCACGCCGGAACGCGTGGTTGCCGAGGGTGATCGCGTCCGCACCCATCGCGAGCAGCTGATCTGCGAGACGGGGCGTGATCCCGATGCCGTCTGCGGCGTTCTCTCCATTGACCACGCAGGCGTCTATCTCGAGCTCCGCGCGCAGGGTCTTGAGGCGTGCGTCGAGTGCCCCGCGACCAGGGGAGCCCACGACGTCGGCGATGAACAGGATGCGC
>JAIBJO010000123.1 GCA_020029615.1 Actinomycetota bacterium | reverse complement strand
TGGGCCGCTGCGCCTGCCATCGTCCTGTGCGCGACGATCCCGTGGTTCGTCGACCAGAGCAACCTCGACGCACGCCTCGGGAATGCCGTGCCGGCGTTGGGCGTCGTCATCGCCGCAGGCCTGACGATCTCGGCCACTCGGCGAGCAGGCACGTCGCTTGCCCCGCGGAGACGATGGGACACGGGGCGTGTGGTCGTTGGAGCGATCGTGCTCCTCGTGTCGCTTCCCTGGTTCGCCGCAGAGTTGGGCTTCCACTTTCCCGGGGACTTCTTCATGGGCGAGGAGGTGGGGAAGGAGAAGGACGGAACGGTGATAGCGGCGGTCCACCTCGGTCACCATCACGGGACCGACGGCGCGCTCCTCGTGCTCACGGCGCTGCTTCTCTCGCGAGTCTGGATCGAGGCACGGGCACTTCGACTAGCCCTCTTCGCCTACCTCGGCACGATGCTCGCGTACGGCGGCGTCAACTTTGCCCAGGACGCCTGGAACGAGCAGATCGTGAAGCGCGGCTGGACGAACACCGGCATTCCGTCGGCCATCCTGCCCGGCTTCAGGCCGATCTGGCTCGTGGTCGTCGGGCTCTCGGTCGCCGCCACGATCGTGCTGCTCCGGGAAGAGAAGGGCACGTCATACTCAGCACCATGACACCGGCGCGAATGGTGTTCCTCGGATTCGGGAAGTACGCGCGGGCGGACAAGATCTACGCGCTGGAGCCGCTCGTCGGAGACGAGCGAGGCGGTGGGCGACGGACACGTGTCTGGGTCGAGGGCGTCGCCGATCCGCTCGTGGCCTCGCGCACCGAGCGGACGATCCTGCACGACATGGGGCACGAGGCTGGGGACTCCGTGTTGCTCGACGGTGCACTCGATCTCGCGGAGCGTCTCGCTGCCGCCGCCGAGGAGGGACGCGTGGACCTCGGAGACTTGGGACGTCGCGCCCGGAAGCTCCTGGCCGCAACCGCGCGGCCCGCCGAGACCGAGCCACTGTTCTGACGCTCGACACGGCGTTCTTCGCCCGCGCTGCGCAGGAGGTCGCGAGGGACCTGGTCGGCTGGACGTTCCTCGTCGACGTCAGCGGTGGGGTCATCGTCGAAACCGAGGCGTACGGGCCGGACGATCCCGCCAGCCACTCGTACGGAGGGAGGACCCGGCGCAATGCGACGATGTTCGGACCGCCGGCACGGCTCTACGTCTACCGCTCGTACGGAGTTCACTGGTGTGCGAACATCGTCTGCTCCGACGAGGGCATCGGAGCTGCCGTGCTTCTGCGGGCGCTCGAGCCCTCACACGGGGTCGAGCTGATGTACGAGCGCCGGAAGGTCGACGACCCGAAGCTGCTGTGCGCCGGCCCTGGGCGCCTGACCCAGGCGCTCGGTCTTACGGGCGCCCACGACGGTCTGCCACTGGATCGCCCGCCGTTCGCTCTCACCGCAGGCAGTCCAGTGGATGTGCTCGTCGGGACGCGCGTCGGAATCACGCAAGGTGTCGATCGACCCTGGCGCTTCTCGCTCAGCGGGTCGTCGTACGTGAGCCGTCCCCGACCACGAGCCTGACGCGGAGCCCAGGCCCCGCGGCAACGCCCGGCTTCGGAGTCTGACGGACGACCGTGCCCAGGCGGCCCGGCCCGGTGGCGACACGAGCTCGCAGCTTCAGGCGCTTCACCTCCTCCTGCACGTCAGCCAGGCCGGAGCCGATGAAGTTCGGGAGCAGCCCGAAGCGCGCCTTCGAGACGACGATTCGTACCGCGTCGTGTGCCGACAGGCCACCGCTTCGCGGGTCCTGGTCGACGACGAGTCCGGGGCGCCGGCCGGGCTTCGCGGGCTTGTACACGATCTCGGCCTCGAGCGGCTGATCGGCGAGACGTGCCGCAGCGCCCTCGGCCGTGAGCCCGACCACGAGCGGTACCGCGACCTCGTTCGGCTTGCAGTCCGCCTCGTTCTCCGGGCCTCGGTCCGAGAAGTAGACGAGCAGCCGCGATCCGCGACAGTAGCCGTTGTCGAGCTGCCATACGCCGCCTCGCTTGACCACCCAGGTCGACGAGCCGCCGAGGTAGGGCGGCGAGTCGAAGCCGAGATCCTCGCCCGGCTCGACCTTCTCGACGAACTTCCTCCAGATCTCGGCGGGCAGCGTTCCGCCGGTCACAGGCTCGCCCCCGAACTCGGTGGTCATGGGCCTGAGTCGGTCCGGATAGCCCACCCACACGGCCACTGCGAGCTCGGGCGTGTAACCGACGAACCAGGCGTCGCCGTAGTTGTCCGTCGTACCGGTCTTCCCGGCCACTGTTCTTCCTGGGATGGCTGCGCGAGTGCCCGTCCCCGACTGGACGACGTCCTCGAGGATGGTCGTCAACAGCTCGGCTTCGCCTTCCTCCAGCACCTGGGTCGAGGTCGGAGTGTTCGCTTCGGTGCGACCCGTCCGAATGCGCTCGACCTCCTCGACGACCCGCGGACGATCTCCGAACAGCGTGCCGTCCACGCGCCGTCCTTCGTTGGCCAGCGTCGCGTACGCTCGTGCCATCTCGAGCGGATTCACGGCTTCCGAGCCGAGCCCGATCGAGAAGTACGGGTCGAGCGGGCTTCGGATCCCGAGCTCGTGCGCAGTCCGCACGATCGCCTTCGGCCCGACGACGTCGGTCAGCTGCGCGTACACGGAGTTGTCGGAGGAGACCAGGGCGCGGGCAAGGTCGACACGTCCAAGGTATGTGTGGTCGTAGTTCGTGACCGTCCAGATGCGGTCGCCCGCGTCGATGGAGACCTTCTTGGACTCGAGCTCCGTCGCCGGTGAGATTCCCTCCCGCATCGCCGTCGCGAGCACGATCGGCTTGAAGGCCGAGCCCGGTTGACGCTCCGCCTGCGCGGCGAGGTTGAACTGACTCTCGCGGAAGTTCCGGCCTCCGAACATCGCCTTGACGGCTCCCGTACGCGGGTCGATCGCGACGAGCGCGGCTGCGGGGCCGTCCGGGTCACGCAGGACCTTCTCGATCGCGGCTCGAGCTTGGAGCTGCAGATCGAGGTCGATCGTCGTCCTGACCTTGAGACCACCTCCGAAGACGCGCCCTGCGCCGTACTTCGCGACGAGCTCGTCCTTGACGAAGTTGAGGAAATAGGGGGCCGGGCCCTGCGTACCGGGCAGGCGGATGTCGTCGGCCGGGGGCAGGGGCGCGGCGTTGGCACGCACGAGCTCCCCACGGGTGATCTTCCCCTGCTCGTGCATCATCGCGAGCACGTGCTTCCGCCGCAGCTCGGCGCCGCGCGGATTCGTCGCCGGGTCGTACTGCGAAGGGTCGGCCGGGATCCCCGCGAGCAGGGCCGCCTCGGCGAGGTCGAGCTCCTTCGCGCTCTTCTTGAAATACGCACGGGCGGCCTGCTGGATGCCGTATGCGCCGTTTCCGAAGTAGATGGTGTTCAGGTACGCCGTGAGGATGCGGTCCTTCGACCAACGCTGCTCGAGCTGCCAGGCGAGAGCCGCCTCGCGCACCTTCCGTGCAAGCGTTTGCTCGTTTCGGATGTACGCGTTCTTGACGAACTGTTGGGTGATCGTCGAGCCGCCTTCGACGATTCCCTGTTGCCGTACGTCCTGCCACAGCGCGCGCGCGACACCTTTCAGGTCGATCCCGTTGTGCTCGAAGAAGCGTTGGTCCTCGACCGAGACGATCGCCTGTCGCATGATCGGAGCGATGTCCTCGGTGTCGACGAGTACGCGGCTCTCGGCGCCACGCAGCACCGCGAGGACCGAGCGACCATTCGACGCATAGACCACGGTGTCGACGTCGGCATGCTGCGCGGCGGGGTCGAGGGACGGGATCTCGCTCGCGACCGCGCGCACGAGGCCGAACGTGAACGACAGGCTCGCGAGGACGAGGAGGACGCACGCCAACGCCGCAAGACGACGCTTGCGAACGCGGCGCCGCGCACGTGGCGCTCCCTTCTCTCTCCGACCCCGCAAGGGGGCAGATTCTAGCTCCGGGCCGATGAATGCCCCACAAAGGCGGTGTTGCGAGGCGCGTGCCTGGCTGACGCGGGCCGAACGGCGGGGCGAGCCGCTGAAGCGACTCGCCAACACGGGGCCGTGACCTTGGTCCGCGGCCCCGTCAGACCGGGTCCGAAGCGACGATCGGAGGCGTCGACGGAGTCTCGGTGCCGCCCGCCGGCTCGATCGTGACCGCGACGACCGTGCCGGTGCTTACCTCGCCGTCGACGGCCACGACGTCGATGCCGTCCTGGCCGGGGAAGATCCCCGCCGGGCGAGGAGTCTCGCCCTCGACGATCCAGGTCTCGTACGTCTTGCCTCGCGGTGCAGGCCCGAGTCCGTGGAGCACGAGCGCGGCGCTTCCGTCGGGATCGACGACGAGCCGCCCCGTCCCTGCCTCGAGTGCGATCGTCCGGGAGTCGGGATTGGCGACGATCGCCGCCGCCGCCCGCTCTCGGTCGAGGGCTGCGCGCGTGTCGTCCAGCTGGCCGGAGAGGCTCGACGCCCAGAGCCCGACTCCGAGCGCGACCACTGCCGCGATCGCCGCAGCCGCCGCCAGCACGGGGACCGTGCGCCGCCGACGCTGCTCGAGCGGGACGACGTTCTGAAGCGGCTCGGCGCGCGCGTCCGTGAGGATGCGCTCTCGCAGCGCTGGGCTCGGCTCGGGGCCCGACGCGGCGACGGCCAGCGCCTCTGTCGTCTGCCAGAACGACGCGAGCTCCTTCCGGCAGCGTTCGCAGCCTGCGAGGTGCGCCTCGTAGGCGCTCCGCTCGCCGGGATCGAGCGCGTCCAGGGCGTACGCCGCGGTCAGCTCGTGAATTCCGGTTTCCATGATCCTTCCTGCGTGGAGTCGTCGAGGAGCTCCCGCAAGCGGGCGAGCCCGGCGAACATCCTGCTCTTGATCGTACCCAGGGGCACCCCGAGCCTCTCCGCGAGCTCGGACTGCGAGAACCCACCGTAGTAGGCGAGCTCGATCGCCTCGCGCTGGGCGTCGGGGAGCTGTTTCAGCGCTGTCTGCACGCGTTCGCGCTCGAATCGGAGCCAGGCCGCCTCCTCCGTCTGCTCGGGCGCCTGGCCGATCGGCGAATCGTCGGTCAGCGGATCCGCCTGGCGCCGTTCCTCTCGTCGTACGAGGTCGACCGCGCGGCGGTGGACGAGTGTGAGCACCCACGTGCTCGCCTTGGCGCGCTCTGCCCGAAAGGTCGCCGCGCTCCGCCAGACCTGGAGGAATGCCTCCTGCACGGCGTCCTCGGCATGACGCTCGTCGCGGAGGACGCGCAGCGCAAGCCCGTAGGCGATGCGCCCGATGCGGTCGTACAGCTCCGCGAGCGCGCCCTCGTCACCCCGCGCGACGAGCGCGACGAGGGCTTCGTCCGAGAGGTGGGCGTGGTGCTTGCGCATGGCGAAGCGATCGGGCGACCCGGGCAACGCTAACACGGGGGCTGCAAGCGCCATCGCTCTGTTTCGTTCGCGGCCGCTCGACGGTTCGGTCGAACCGGATGCTCTCGACCTGCGAATAGGCGTCGTCAACGACCGAAGGAGCGACGCATGAAACGTGCGATCCTCGCGGCGCTGGCAGCGACGGCCCTTGCCGCAGCTGCTCTCGCCGCCGTGGTTACAGGAGGTCCGGCATCTTCAGCGGCAGCCGACCACGTCGACGCGCCGGGGCTTACGCCGCCCGGCGGCAACCTCCAGCTCGACATCACGGATGTGTACGCGTGGCGCGCCGGCAACGGGAAGACCGTGCTCGCGGCGAACGTGAACGGGCTGACGGCCGCAGGCAAGCGGCCCGTCTTCGCGAGCGGCGTCCCCGCCGTCTCGAAGACCAAGGCGGTCACGTACTGGCTGCGCATCGACTCGGACGGCGACGCCGTGTCCGACGTCGACCTCGGCGTCCAGTTCGGCAAGCCGAACATGCTGGGCGTGCAGCAGATGACCGTAACGCGGAACGGCAAGAAGATCCTCACAGGCTCGACGAGCCCGGGCAAGAGCATCAAGGTCAATCGGGCCGGCGCAGTCAGTGCGTACGCCGGGCTCCGTGACGACCCGTTCTTCTTCGACCTCGACGGGTACATCAACATCCTCTCGAAGGACGCGGGCAAGTCGTTCCTCGGCTGCAAGTCGCCGCGGACGGACTTCTTCGCCAAGCGGAATGTGTCGTCGATCGTGCTCGAGCTGCCCGCGGCCATGCTGACGGGCGAGGGCTCGCAGATCGGCGTATGGGCCGCGACGACGGTCGGCTCCAAGCAAATCGACCGCATGGGCCGCCCTGCGATCAACACGGTGTTCATCCCGTCGAACCCGTTCGAGCCGAACGAAGCCTCCGGCAAGAACACGTTCAACAAGTCGCAGCCGAAAAACGACCAGGCGAACTTCCGTGCCGAGGTCGTCGACTCGCTGCAGGTCCTCCACTCGCTGAACGACGCGGCGGGTGACGACAAGTCGGACGACGCCAAGAAGATCTCCGGCCTCGCCGACGTCCTCCTGCCCGACATCCTCACGTTCGACACCGCGAAGCGCGACGGCTTCCTCAACGGCCGCAAGCTTGCGGACGACGTGATCGACGCCGAGCTGGGGCTCATCACCGAGGGCGCCGTCAAGACCGACTGCGTCTCGAAGAACGACCGCGCCTTCCGTGCGGCGTTCCCCTATCTCGCGACGCCTCACTAGCAGGCTCGCTGATCGACGCGGGTCGCTG
>JAIBJO010000122.1 GCA_020029615.1 Actinomycetota bacterium | reverse complement strand
CGCCAGACCACGACTTTCTCGCCGCCGAGGTACGTGAAGGCTCCCGGATACGGGCGCGTCTGGGCTCGAACCCAGTCGTAGAGGTACGCCGCGCGCGTCTCCCAGTCGATGATGCCGTCGGCCGGTGCTCGTTTCGCCCACGTGCTCGCACGGGTCGGGTCCTGAGCGACTCTGGGCGCCGTTCCGGCGATCAGCTGCGGAACACAGTCCCGGATGAGCTCGACGTGTGCGGCTGCAATCCGGTCGTAGAGCGTGGTCGCCGTCTCGTCGGCCGAGATCTCGACGACGACCTGTCCGACGATCGATCCTGAGTCGGCGGTGGCGTCCTGGATCTCGAACAACGTCACGCCAGTGCGGGCGAGGCCGGAGAGGATCGCCCACGGGATGGGTGCGCGTCCGCGATGACGGGGGAGCAGCGTGGGGTGCATCCCGAACACACCCTCGCTTGCCAGAGCGATGAACGGATCTCGAACGAGCTGCGACCAGCCGACGACGAAGACGAGCTCGGGAGCAAGCGCGCGAACGGCGCCGAGCGTCTGGTCCGAGTTGACGTCGCGCGTCTCGTGGAGCACGGCCCCGAGCCGCGAGGCGATCTCTTCGAAGGAGCACTGCCCCGATCGAGTCGGGTCGATCGGCCCCGGAAGCGTGACGACTCCGACGACGTCCGCCCCGGCGCCGGCGGCCGCCTCGAGGCAGTCGCGTCCCATCGTGTCGAAGCTGACCCAGAGAGTTCGCACGCCGCGCGATGCTACCGCCCACGAGGCGTTCGCCTGAGGCCGTAGCTGCTACTCGGTCGCGGGCGGCAGGCTGCCGCTTCTCCCGCGCTGAACGCGCGCCCAGCCGTGCCGTCCGATCATGACGAGAAGCACCACGAGGCCCGCGGAGAGAACCATCAGAATGAGCTTCTCGGCGCCCGGCACGTCGAGGAGCTTGATGCCGGCGAGACCGAGGACTCCCGCGAGCACGAGCCGCAGCGACTTCTCCGGGATCGACAGCGTCAGCCGGCCACCGATCAGCACACCGGGGATCGAGCCGAGGAGCAGCCAGAAGAGAATCCCGAAGTCGATGTTCCCGGCAGCCCAGTGCGCGGCGCCGGCGACGTAGAGCAGGGCGGCGGCATGGAAGATGTCCGTTCCGACGACCCTGTGCGCCCGCATCGGAAAGATGACGAGAAGCGTGAGCCCGAAGAAGACTCCGCTGCCCACCGAAGTCAGGCCGACGATGAAGCCGCCGAAGACGCCGATCAGGACTGCCGCGATCTTGTCGCGGCGATTCAGCTTCCAGCGCGGCTTCCCGAGTGCCTGCGTGTGAATGAGGCTCTTGGCGACGAGGCCAGCCGCCCCGAAGAGAAGCGCCGCGCCGAGCACCTGGCCCATCGCGGACTCGACGTCGTCGCCGTAGCGCCGCGTGAGCTGGACGCCGACCCAGACGCCGAGCACCGACATCGGCGCCGAGCCGACCAGCATCCATCCGGCAAGCCGCGCTCGGACGTTTCCCATACGGCGATGCTGAACCGCGCTGACGGTCTTGAACGCCGCTCCGTGTGCGATGTCCGTTCCGATCGCCGTCGTCGGCGGAACGCCGAAGAGGAAGACCAGGAGCGGCGTCATGAGCGAGCCGCCACCCATACCGGTCAAGCCGACGAGGACTCCGGTGAGAAGGCCGATGAGCGTGAACTGCCAGCTCACGGCGTCGCCTCAGGCGATGTAGGGGCAAGGCTCGCCTCGCCCCTGTCGTCGGTGGATGCCCGAGGGCGAGGCAAGCCTCGCCCCTACGAGCGATACGCGTCGATGAGCACTCGGGCGACCTCGGGTCGAGTGAACTCCACTGGAGGTACGTCACCTTCGCCGAGCATTTCGCGTACCTTGGTTCCCGAGAGGAACACGCGGTCCTCCGGCCCGTGCGGGCACGACTTCGTGCTCGCCATGGAGCCGCAAACGTTGCACCAGAACGTGTGCTCGAAGAACATCGGCTCGATGTCCAGCTCGTGCGGCGCGAACTCGTCGAAGACGAGCTGAGCGTCGTACGTCCCGTAGTAGTCGCCGACGCCTGCGTGGTCGCGGCCGACGATGAAGTGCGAGCACCCGTAGTTCTTCCTGCAGATGGCGTGCCAGACCGCCTCCCGCGGGCCTGCGTATCGCATCGCCGCCGGAAAAGCCGAAAGGAGCACGCGGTCCTCGGGGTAGTACCCGTCGAGGAGCGTCCGGTAGCAGTCGACCCGAACGTCGACGGGAACGTCGTCCGACTTCGTGTCACCGACGAGCGGGTGCACGAGAAGACCGTCGACAGTCTCGAGGGCGACCTTCGTGAGGTACTCGTGCGCGCGATGAATGGGGTTGCGCGTCTGGAACCCGACGACACGCCGCCAGCCACGTTCGGCGAAGATCCGCCGCGTCTCGGCGGGATCCCTGGCTAGCTCCGGAAATGCTGCCCCGGCCCGCTCGAACACCGTCACGTTCCCGGCGAGGTAGAGCGGCTTCTGACCGTAGAGGCGAGCGACGCCCGGATGAGCGTCGTCCGTCGTTCGGAAGCAGAGCTCGGCCTCCCGCTCCTTGTCGTAGTCGTAGACCTCGTCGACCTCGAGGATCGCCCGCGGACGGCCGTCGTCGTCCGTGAGCGCGACACGGTCCCCGGACGGGGCAGCGTCCACCGCAAGGCAGACGGGCAGCGCCCACGGCAATCCGTTGGAGAGGTGCATCTCCTCGATGACCCGCTCGTAGTCGCCACGGCCCATGAAGCCCTCGAGCGGCGAGAGCGCGCCCGAGGCGATCATGTCGAGGTCGGAGAGCTCACGGGACGTCAGCGCCCGCTGCTCGAGAGCGTCGAGATCCTCGGGGCGGTCGCCCGTCCTGTCGACGAGCGTGCCGCCATGCGGCCCGATCAGACGGTCGGTCGCCGCCACCGTCATGCCGCCACCTTGGCGGGCACGAGCCCGAGCTCCTCGAGCGCTGCGATGACCCGCGCGGCGGATTCTTCAGGCTCGAGACCCTCCGTCTCGACCACGATCTCCGGTCTCGCCGGCGCCTCGTACGGATCGTCGACGCCCGTAAAGCCCTTGATCTCGCCCGCGAACGCCTTCGCGTAGAGGCCGTTCACGTCGCGGCGGGCGCACTCGTCGAGTGACGTTCTCACGTGGATCTCGACGAAGGGGCCGTGCTCCTCGACGAGAGCGCGGGCGTTCTTTCGCGCCTCCTCGTACGGGGAGATGGCGGCGACGATGACTGCGCCTCCGTGGCGCGTGATTCGAGATGCGACCCAGCCGAGGCGCTCGACATGCGCGTCGCGATCCTCCTTCGAGAAGCCGAGGCCCTTGGAGAGGTGCGTGCGCACGGTGTCGCCGTCGAGGTACTCGACGACGAGCCCGCGGCGATCCATCTCTGGTCCTACGTGATGCGCGATCGTCGTCTTCCCGGAGCCGGAGAGGCCCGTGAACCAGAGCGTGAATCCTCCCCCACGGTCCGTCTCGGACTCGGGGTGCTCGTGCGCGTAGATGTGGCCAGTCTGCGTCGCAGGCTGGTTAGGTTCTTGATTCAAGTTCCCATCTCCCTTTCTCGTTGTACTGGGTTTCTAACCGTCATGTGGAGGCGAAGCCTCCACATGAAGGCCGCACTCCAGCTTGTCGCTGCCCGCCCACCGGCCGGCCCGCTCCTCTTCGTCGGGACGTGTCGGACGCGTGCAGGGAATGCAGCCGATCGAGCGGTATCCGGCGTCGTGCAAAGGGTTGGACGGTATCTCATTGACCTCGACGTACGACCAGATCCGCTTCTCGTCCCAGTCGGCGAGCGGGTGGATCTTGAAGACCTGATACCGCTCCGACCACTGCACCTTCGGCGTCGAGGCGCGGCTCGGTGACTGGTCGCGCCGGATGCCCGAGATCCAGGCGTCGTAGGGCTGCAAGGCCTTGACGAGCGGCTCGACCTTGCGGATGTGGCAACAGCGGTCGGGATCGCGTTCCCAGAGGTTCGGCCCCTCTGCGCGGTGCTGCTCGGCGATGGTCGGAATCGAGGGCTGGATGAGCTTCAGCTGGTAACGCTCGACGAGTGCATCGCGTGTGTCGTACGACTCACGGAAGAAGAGGTGCGTATCGAGCTCGACGGTGTCCATGCGCAAGCCGAGCTCGGCGACCATGTGCACGAGCACGGACGACTGCTTCTGCCACGAGCACGTGAGGCAGACGCGCGGCCAGAAGAACTGGTGGGTCCAGGAGATCAGCTCCTCGGCCGTCATGGCCTCGAAGTCGAGGTCAGGAAGCCGGGGCGGACTCAGCGACTGAATCGCCAAGCAAGATCTCCTTCAGCGTGTCAGCTCGGAGGCCGAGGCGAAGCGTTTCGAGCGCGATGACCTCGTCGGGCGGGATGTTGCCGAGGTTCACCTCGGAGCCGAAGTGCCGGACGAACCAAGCCTGCGAGGCCTTCGTGGGCGCCTCCCAGATGAGGTCGTGGAACGAGATCGAATGCTCGATCTCGTCGACGAGACCCGTCCGCAGCTCGCCGGTGGGCCGGTAGATGCCGGCCGTGCCGCCCTCGCGCCCCTCGGCGATGACCTTCCACGAGCCCGCCTCGAGCTCCTCGCGGATCCACTGCACCCAGAGGTACGGCGCGATGTTGACGTCGGAGTCCTTCGAGCCGACCTCGGAGAGAACGACGAAGTCGCGCGAGAACTCGGCGATGAGCTCGAGCTTCTGCTCGCGCGGGATCTCGAGCGTGCCGTCGGATATCTCGACGTGCGAGAAGCGGAAGTGCTCGAGCCAGCGCTTGAACTCGTCGATCTTCGACTGGCCGTACACCGCCTCGAAGAGCGTGCCTCCGCAGACGACCGGCGTTTGGAACGAGCGGTAGAGCGCGACCTTCTTCTCGAGGTTGTTCGTGACGTAGCTCGTGCCCCAGCCGAGCTTGACGATGTCCACGTACTCGCCGGCCGTGTCGAAGAGGCCCTCGATCTCACGTAGGTTCAGGCCCTTGTCCATGACATGCGTGAGGCCGCTCTCGCGAGGCTTCCCCTCGCGCGTCGGGATGTCGAGGAAGGTGTGCTCGTCAGAGGCGTGCATAGATCTCCTCCAGCTTCTTGTGTGCGCGGGACTGAACGTCGTGGTACAGCGAGCCGCCGTGGGCGTCGATCCCGACGGTGAGCGGGCCGAAGTCCTTCACCCGGAACTTCCACAGGCACTCGGGCATGAGTTCCTCCCACGCGACCTCCTCGATCTCCTCGATCTGAGTGGTCTCGAGCGCCGCGGCCCCGCCGACGATCGCGAAGTAGACCATCCCGAGGCGCTGCATCGGCTCGATCGCCTCGTCGGGGAAGCCGCCTTTCCCGCAGATCGCACGGACGCCGTACTGCGAGCCGAGCCCCTCGGTGAAGCGCACCATGCGGGCGCTAGTGGTCGTCCCGATGCAGAGCTTCTCGTAGCGGCCCGGCCCGAGCTTGCGGACGTTCGGCGCCGTGTGCAGGAGAAACGCGCCGGAAAGATCCATCGGCGGCTCGATCCCCTGGTCGAAGATCCGGATCTGCGTGCGATCGCGGATCCCGATGATGTGGCCCTGGACGATCACCTCGTCCCCCGCGCGGAGCTTCAGGATCTCGGCCGCGTCGGTGACGGGGAACGCGACCTCGTGCGTGGCCATCAGGCGTCCCTCTCGTACTCGATGGAGCCGTCGGCAGAGACATGCGCCGAGGCGCGTCGTGCAGCCCAGCACTGGTAGTTCACGGCCACGGGGTTGAGCGTCATGTGCGTGTCGGCGTGCTCGACGTGGACGGAGAGCACCGTCACGTCGCCGCCGAGGCCCATCGGCCCGACACCTGTCTCGTTCAGGAGATCCTTGAGCTCACCCTCGAGTTGGGCGACCAGCGGATCGGGATTGTGGGTGCCGACCGGCCGCGCGATCGCCTCCTTCGCGAGGTGCATGGCATAGTCGGCGCTGCCGCCTATGCCCACACCCACGATCCCGGGGGGGCATGGCTTGCCGCCCGCGCCGACGATCGACTCGAGCACGAACATCTTGATCCCAGTGACGCCGTCTGCGGGAACGCACATCTTGAGAAAGCTCATGTTCTCCGAGCCCGAGCCCTTCGGGACGCACTTCACGTCGAGCCCGTCCCAGCCCGGGATGAAGTCCCAGTGCACGATCGGGACGCGAAAGCCGACGTTCGGCCCGGTGTTCTCGCGCGTGAGGGTGTGCACCGTGTTCGAGCGAAGCGGATGCTCGACCGTCGCGCGCTCTGTGCCCTCCCTGAGCGCTGCGTAGATCCGCGCCGGATGCAACGGGAAGTGCTCGCCGACCTTGCAGTAGTAGACGGCGATGCCCGTGTCCTGGCAGACGAGGTTCTTCTCTTCCTCGGCGACGTTCACGTTGCGGAGAATGGTCTGCAGGACCCGCTGCCCGGTGACGGACGTCTCACGGCCGGCGGCGTCTGCGAGCGCGTCTCTCAGATCCTGCGGAATGTCCTTGAGCGCCCACACGTAGAGGTGTGCAGCCACCTTCTCGACTGCATCGAGAAGGTGGTTAGGCGCCAGCGCCACGCTCATGCCGCTGCCTGATAGGCCGCAGAGCGTCCCGCTCTGCGGCCGAACACCGTGCACTCGAGGAGCGAGTTGCCCATCATTCGGTTCCTTCCGTGCGTGCCACCTGCAATTTCTCCACAGGCGAACACGCCTTCGAGGGTCGTCTCGGCGT
>JAIBJO010000121.1 GCA_020029615.1 Actinomycetota bacterium | reverse complement strand
CCGAAACCCCTGCACATCGGGAACGTCGACCTCTCAGCTAGGCGGAGGGGCAGGGATTTGAACCCTGGAGGCGCTTGCACGCCTAACGGTTTTCGAGACCGCCCCGTTCGGCCGCTCCGGCACCCCTCCGTGGGGTGTACAGGGTAGCCGCGTGCCGCGGCGGCCGCGCTCCAGGGGCTCGCTGATTCGTCCGATATCCTGACCCTCCCGCGGAGAAGTGGCCGAGTGGCTGAAGGCGGCGCCCTGCTAAGGCGTTAGGTGGGGAAATCCCTGCCTCGAGGGTTCGAATCCCTCCTTCTCCGCCTTCTTCGCCAACCGCCGTTCGCGTTCGCGAACGTGGCGTGGGCACGTTCATCAACAAATCATGTAGCGCTGTTAGCGTCAGTCACGGAGCCCTTTCCCCAGGGCCAATACTGGACTGGAGGCGATGGCCTGGCCGTCTCCTCCAGTCCCAGTGTCTTTGCGCTGCGATCTCGAGGAGATCCACGTCGTCGCAACTCGACGACGACGCGGCTTCACGACCAAGCGCTTCTTGAGGAACTAGACCTTTTGGCGGCATACCCCCCCATTTGGAGGGGCGCGAAACGAGTCGAGTTCGACCCTTTATTCAGCGCACACGGCCGGGCGCGACGAGGGGAGGGGAAGAGTCCGTCCTGGGGGAAGACGCAACGCGTGAGCGCGCCGCGCCCGGCCGTGCCTTTGCTTCTGCTTCTCGAGGACGACGCCTAACCCACCGCGCGCCGCAGCGGCACGACGTCGGCGCCGCCATCTTCCTCGGCCTCCCACGTGACTCGCAGCTTTGTGGCCGCAGGAACCACGTCGTGGCCGGGCAACGGCCGTCCGAGCAGATGGCCCTGGCCGATGTCGCAACCGGCCGCACGCAAGCGAGAGAGGTGCTCGGGCGCCTCGACACCCTCGGCGATGACCTTGAGCCCGAGACGATGTGCGAGCTCGATCGTCGAGTTGACGATCGCCTCGTCGCTGCGATCCGACTCCATGCTCGACACGAAGGAGCGGTCGATCTTGAGGACGTGCGCCGGAAGGTTCTTGAGCTGGCCGAGAGACGAGTAGCCGACGCCGAAGTCGTCGATCGCGATCCGGACGCCCTCGTCCACCAACCGCTCCAGCATCCTGCTCGCGCGCACGCGATCAGAGAGCAGGACGCTCTCGGTGATCTCGAGCTCGAGCCACGACGGGTCGACGCCGTGCTCGGCGAGTGCCTGGGCCACCTCCTCCGGGAAGCGTGCATCGGCGAGATCTCGACCCGAGACGTTGACCGCAAGGTCAAGCTCCAGTCCCGCGTTTCGCCACATTCGGAGCTGCACGAGTGACGCCTCGAGCACGTACCGGGTGAGGTTTCGCATAAGACCGCCTTGCTCGGCCGCGGCGAGAAACGCGTCAGGACCGAGGAATCCCCGCGTGGGATGACGCCAGCGCACGAGAGCCTCCGCGCCGCGAACGACGCCGCGGTGGAGGTCGACCTGCGGCTGATAGTGAATCACGAGCTCCGATCGCTCGATCGCGCGCCGGAGCTCGCCCGTCATGGCCAGTCGAAGCGGCGAGTTGTCGTCGAGCCCGGGGGAGAACACCTGCGGCGCGCCGAGACGCTTCGCCGCGTACATGGCGATGTCGGCTCGCCGCAGTAGCTCGTCGCGCGACGTCCCGTGCGCAGGCGACAACGCGATGCCGATGCTCCCTTGCACCTCGAGCGAGACACCGGCGATCTCACAGGGCTGAGTGATCGCAGCGCGGAGCTCTTCGGCAAGGGCGAGCGCCGCCTCCTCGGTGACTGCGCGCTCGCTCAGCACGCCGAATTCGTCGCCGCCCAGTCGAGCTACCAGCTCCCGCGTGCCCAGCGCGTCGTCGAGCCGCTTCGCGACGACCGTGAGGAGCTCGTTGCCGCAGTCGTGTCCGAGCGCGTCGTTGACCTCCTTGAACCGCTCGAGGTCGATGAAGAACACCGCGAGAGCGACAGCCTCCCTACTCTCGGACGTGAGCGCTTCGTCGAGTCGCGTGGCGAACTGCGTGCGGTTCGCCAGCCCGGTCAGATCGTCGTGGAGCGCCTGATGCGCAATCGTGTCGAGCTGACGGTTCATGCGGCGCGTGACGCTGCGCATGATCGGAAACAGGCACAGCCACAGGGAGAGCAGCACGAGCTCGAGGACGGTCGCGACAGTGATCGCGGCGCGGCGGGCCGCGCTCGCGATGGGGGCATAGTCCTTGTCCACCACGAGGACTCCCGACGAGCCGTCAGCGAGGCGAAACGGGGCATACGCCCGCAAGACCCGTCGAGGTGTGCCGCCGACCTCGGCCGAGACCATCTCGCTCGTGACTCTCCCCCGAAGCGCTTCCGCGAGCAAGTCCCGGGACGACAGGCGTGTCCCGATCTGCTCCACTGCGGTCGCGAACACGATGCGCCCGTCGGGCGCGGCCACGGCGGACGCGAGCGTCTCCTTGTCGAGAACGCGAGCGACGAAGAGACGCTCGAGCTCGTCCTGTCGGTCTACCGAAAGCGGCGCCCGGAGATCTTCGGGCTGAAGGCGGTCGACGACCGCCTGGGCCACGATGCTTGCGTGAAGTGTCGCCGCATGCTCGGCTCGCCCGCGCTCGAAGTGACGAATGAAGACGAGCAGCGTGGCCGCGCCGATGCCGAGCGTCAGCGCCGAGAACAGGATGACTCGAAGGACGAGACGGGGCGGCCGCTGACCGAGAGTCGCGGCGCCACCGGCCGGCGCCGGGGCGGCCTTGCTCACGTCTTCTTGCCCTTCGTCTGACCCGCGGCGTTCTCCGAGTTGCCGGGCGAGGCGTCGTCATGGCCGGGAGTGTTGCCCGAGTTGCCGGGCGCATCGTCGTCATCCTCGTCCTTGTTGTGGCCGGGGGTGTTGCCCGAGTTGCCGGGGGCGCCGTCGTCATCCTCGTCCTTGTTGTGGCCGGGGGCGTTGCCCGAGTTGCCGGGCGCGTCGTCGTCGTCACTGCCAGGCGCATCCCCCGAGCCGCCGGAGGAGTCGTCGTCGTGATCGGGCGTGTTCCCCGAATTGCCAGAAGCGTGGTCACCATCGTCCCCGGCGGTGTTGCCGCCATCCGCGCCGTCGTCGGCGCCGCTGGCGGTGGTACCTCCGGAACCGCCCAACGCGTCGTCGCTCGAACCGGAGGACTCTCCAACTCCCTGTGCGTCCGCGGTGCCCGAGCCGGCACTCGAGTCACCGGAGCCGTTGCCGCTGCTACCGGACCCTTGATCATGCGCGGCACCCGACCCACCCGAGTCACCGTGAGAGCCACCGGTGTCGCCTGTGCCGGGACCTGCGCTTCCGGAGTCGTCGTAGCCACCCCTGTCATCCGCCGAGCCACCCGGGGACCCGTCGCCGACCGGTGCTGATGGATCGTCACCCGACGGGCCGGATGGGTTGCCGGCGCCAGCAGGCACATCTTCACCAGAGCCGGCCGAGTCGGCCGAGCCGGCCGAGCCAGCCGAGCCATCCGATCCGCCAGAACTGCCGTATCCGCCGCCCGAATCGCCGGATTGGTCGGAGCCGCCCGAACCGTTCTCGCCAGCTGGAGCCCCCGTGTGCTCACCGCCTGCGTCGGTGTCGGGGCCATCGCCTGTCGGGAGGGAGGGCTCGGTGTCGTAGTCCTCGCTCCATCCCGGCGAGTGCTCACTCGTATCGCCTGGGTTGTCAGCACCTGGCCCGCCGGCGTCGGCATCGTAGGGCGCAGCCTCGGACGTGGGCTCGAGACTGCCGTTACCGCTCGTCGCGCCCTGGCCCTCACCACCCGGCGGGCCGCCGGACGTCGAAAGGCCGAGGAACCCGAGTGCGCTTTCGGCGCTCTGACTCACAGCCGGCTTCAGCAGACCGGCCAGCGCGCCCGACCGCCCGAGAACGGGTGAGGCAATCCGGTCGATCGCCGCAGCGGGAAGCTCGAGAGCGGTCGCGGCGAGAAGAGGGACGAGCAGCGCCGCACAAGCGGGCAGGATTGCCCCTGAGAACGGGCCGATCCTCACGTCCGAGATCCTCGAGATGCGCCGCAGCATCCGTTGACTCCTGTTCGCCGTTAGCGAGCCGCAGTGGAACCAGACGGACCGTATGCAGGTGGCCGTAGCCGGCCTCCCCCGGAGGGGGCACCTACATCCCCTGTGCGAGTGAATGCAGGCGTACCGACGAGTTATCTGCGTCCCTCGGAAGGGTGCAGCGCCGCGCGAAGGCTGTCGAGATCCGAGACCGTGCTAGGCGAGCCGAGTCTCGAGCTCGCCTAGTGCGTTGAAGATCGCCTCCGAGAAGGTCGGGTAGGGCTGGATCGTGTCGAGCAGGACGTCCACGGGAATCTCCGCACGGACGGCGAGCGTCAGCTGACCGAGCCACTCTCCCGCCTCCGGGCCGACGGCGACGGCGCCCACCAGCACGTGCCGCTCCGAGTCCGCGGCAAGCTTCACGAAGGCCGGTCGACGCGGACGCTCGTACGTGGAGAGCCGGCCGCCCGCGATGTCGTATCGGGCCGTTACGACGCGCTCTCCCTCCATCAAGCCGACCGTCGCGACCTGGGGATCCGTGAACACCGCCGCCGGTATCGCCCGATAATCGGCACGAACGTCACGGCCGGCGATGTTCGCTGCAGCCACCCGTGCCTGGTACTTGCCGAGGTGGGTGAGGAGCCCGACCCCGGCGGCGTCGCCTATCGCCCAGACCCCGTTTCCGGCCTGAAGCCGGTCGTCCACGGTGACACCTCGCCCCGTAACCTCGACGCCGAGCAACTCGAGGCCGAGCCCGCCCACCTCCGGGCGCCGACCCGTGGCGACGAGCAAGCGCTCGGCCCCGAGAGACTCGCCGGATGCGAGCTGCACACGTATCCCGCTCTCGGCGGGCTCGACACGCTGAGCCTGCGTGGCGACGAGAACGCGAATCCCGTCCTGCTCGAAACGCTCGCGAAGCAGCGTTCCAGCGTCCGGATCCAGCCGTGCGAGCAGGTGTGCGTTGTACTCGACGATCGTCGCCTCGGCTCCCATCCTGCGGAAGAACTGAGCGAGCTCCACACCCACCGCACCGCCTCCGAGCACGACGAGGCTTTCCGGGATGCGACTCGCCCAGACCGCCTCACGGTTCGTCCAGTAGTCGACGTCTCCCAGCCCCTTGAGCGGCGGCAAGGTGGGCACCGACCCGGTCGCGACGACCAGGACGTCGAACGGAAGCTCGGCGTCGCCGACCGAGACGACGCCGGCCCGCGAGATGCGTGCGTCCCCGCGAACGAGCTCCGCACCGTGCTCCGCGAGCCACTTTGCGTGCCACGAGTCGTCGCGCCCGTCCGTGACCTGATCGCGCCACCACAGGACGCGCTCGAGATCGATCTCGCCGTCGATCGCCTCTGCCGCCCCGGGGGCGTTCCGTGCGGCGACCAGCGCCTCGATGGGGCGCAAGAGCGTCTTGGTCGGAAGGCACGCGTAGTACGAGCATTCGCCACCGGCCAGCTCGCGCTCGACGACCACGATCTCGACGTCGGGATCGAGCTTTCGAAGGGCGCCCACGAAGTGCTCGCCGCTCGACCCCGCGCCGAGCACCACCACGCGTCGCTTCGCCATCAAACGGAGAGGGCGGGATTTGAACCCGCGACGCACCTTTCAGCACGTACGCGATTTCCAGTCGCGCTCCTTCGGCCGCTCGGACACCTCTCCAGGGAGCTACAGCCTAGCGGCGTGTCGAACGGCCTCTAACCGCCTGCGACCGAGGAGACGTACGCCGCGACGTCCTGGATCTGCTGCTCGGTGAGGGAGTCCTTGAAGGAGGGCATTACGCCTGCGCCGTTCGTCACCCGCTCGACGACCTTGTCGTGCGAGGGCGAGGCCGCGTCCAGGTTCGGGCCGACCGAGCCCGTCGCGCCGGCGTCGGCCAGCGTGTGGCAGCTCACGCACCCCGCGGACGTGAAGACCGCCTTGCCCGCCACAGGATCGCCCTGGGCCTCCGGCGTCTCCGTGGTCTCGGTCGTCTCGGTGTCGGTCGTCTCCGTGGACTCCGTCGAGGTCGTCTCGGCAGGAGCCGTCTCGGCAGGAGCCGTCTCGGTAGGCTCGGTCTGAGCCGGTTCCGTGGGGGTCGCTTCTTCGTGGACTGGCTCGTCGGCCTCGCCGATCTCCGCGAGAGCGACCACCGCCGTCATCTGAGCCGCGAAGAGCGCCGCACAGACGACCAGGAAGATCCCCAGCCGGCGGCCGGGGAACTCGGGCCGCGACCGTGGAACGACGAGGGCAACCGTCAGCGCGAACGCGATGAACGTGGCAGCGACGACGACGAGAGCAGTCTCGTACCCGGTCAACGCCAGCAGCACGCGGAGGACGCTACCACGGTGCCCTCCCGGGGAGACGCGCCTACTGCTCCAGCGGCGCCATGGTCAGTCCGAACGCGTCCAACTCGGCCCAATACAGCTCGGCCTGCTCCTTGTCACCGGACCACACGATCGCCTGACCGGTGTCGTGAATCCGGTTCGCCAGCTTCATACCCTGGTCGTACGTGACGTCGGGCAGCACGTTCGAGAGCGCGAACCTGCGATACCCTTACGCGCTCCGGGCGCATAGCTCAGCGGGAGAGCGCTCGCTTCACACGCGAGAGGTCCCTGGTTCGATCCCAGGTGCGCCCATCCCCGTTTCCGGCTTGGTTGAGCCGATTTCGAGCATCCCCCTCCCCCGAAGTCCAAATCCTGTCCAAGTCGGAGAGGATCTTCGCCTCCAGTCGAAGGGCCTGCGTTCGCTTCTCGGCCTCATACAGATGGCGGTACGTGCGCAGGAAGAGAGCCCCTCCGTCAGTGTGACCGGCTCGCTCGGCGGCAACTGCGGGATCCATGCCGGCGGATGCCATCAGGGAGCAGGCCGTGTGGCGGAGTAGATGGAAGGTGAACCCCTCGAACACGCTCGGACGCCCGGCCTCTGCCTCCTCGTCCTTGAGCGCGGCCGTGACGGCCTTCACCCATACGCGCTCGCGGAAGCCGCTGCGGTTCCACGACTGCCCGGTTGGCGTCGGAAAGACGAGCGGCGTGCCGGGCGCACGGACGAGGAGCTGCTCGCGGAAGAGCTTGACCTCGAGCGGCGTCAGGAACACGCGGTGCGCCCGCGCATTCTTCGCGAGCTCCGGCGGGATCTCGAGGATCCCGTTCTGCAGGTCGAGCAGATCGTCCGTCATCTCGAACCACACGTGTTGGCGGGCGCCGACCATGCCCGCGAGCAGGATGAGCCGCTTCGAATGCTCCGGGAACCAGGACGCGAACTCGTAGAGCTGCTCGACGTTCAGCGCCCGACCCCGGCGCGGTGAGTGTCGCACTGGCTCGATACCGAAGATCGCATCGTCGACGCGCTGACCCCTCGCCCGCGCGTCGCGTAGCACCCGCTTCAGGAACTCGAGCTCGTTCGCCGCCGACTTCGGGTACATCGCTGCGCGATCGGCGACAAGGTCCTCGACTGGGACCCGTCGGAGCGATGAGACCGGCACGTTCCCGAAGCGCCGCCACACCTTCGAGCAGCGCTCGTTGAACTCCAGCGTGCGCGGGCTGTGCTTGCGGGTCGCCTTCCAGCGCTCGAGCCAGCCGTCAATCTCCTCTGCGAGCGTTCGTGAGGGCTCGACGAACCGATCGCCCTGCGACCGACGGAGGAGGAGCTCGAGCTCGTAGCGCTCGGCGGCCTCACGCGTCGGGAAGCTCTTCGACGGGAACGGCGCGACCCGCACTTGGTACGACCGCTTGCTTCGTTTCCGAATGCTCACGAGGAGCGCTCATTCAACCACGCTCGAACTGCGCTCTCGGAGTAGCGGCGGTCGGACCCAACGCGGACCGAACGGAGCCGGCCGCGGGCTGCCTCGCGGCGGATCGTCTCCTGGTGCACGGAAAGGAGCTCCGCGAGCTCACGTGTCGTGTAGTGACGCTCGATGTCCGCCGGCGTGGACGAGCCGAAGGTGTCGCACTCTTGTTGCACTTGCGCCTCCTGAACATGACCGCCGGGCTAGCAGGACTTCGTTCACTAGCCGGAGCCACTGGCGGTCGTGCGGTGGCTGCCTCGGAGCGGCTTCTCAGAAGGCGTCTATGTCGTCCCGAGGTTCAGGCTGCCCGCTCAGCCCTCTCCCCGAGGAATCAGTCTCACGTCGTCGGCGGGATCCGAGTGACGAGATCATCGTCATCGCACCGGACAGCCCCGGGTTAGATCCGCACGTGCCCCAGCACCCACCGTCTCACTGTTGACGGTGGACAATCGATGAAGAGACCTGCTTCCCGTACCGCATACCGCGGCTCACACGGCGCGTTCGGCTACGCGAGGGTGCATCGCGTCCATGCAGTCGAGTATAGGACGGCCAATCGACGTCTCTTTCCTGCCACGCACAGGTGTCGAGGCGTAGCCCGACCCCCGGACGTGCGAGGATCGCGTCCCCTCCGGGCGAGTCAACCCGCAAGGGGTACGCGGCTTCGCCGCTTGACACGCCCTCCCGGGCCGCAAGAGCGCACTTACCGGGGGGTGGGCGAGCCGTGGCGGAGGGTCGACGCCCCCTCCGGGCGCCCTGCCGCTTCCGCGGCGGGTGGGCGCCCTCCGGCGGGGAGCTCGACGACCTCGGATCCGTCGCGCTCGTCCGAGAGGCCGTGGTAGAGGCCGAAGGTGTCGTACAGGTGGCGGTGCCAGCCGAGGAAGTAGCGCTCAACCTTCGTCGGGCGCGCCTTCGTCCCGAGCGGAATGTTCGT
>JAIBJO010000120.1 GCA_020029615.1 Actinomycetota bacterium | reverse complement strand
ACGGGCCGCTCTCGACGATCGCCACGCCGGGGCTCGGTCGCGGGAACGGCGTCAGGCTGCCTTGGTGGGCGCGGCCTGCGGCGATCGCCACGCCTGCGCCCGCAGCGGCGACGAAGATACCCACCACTGCGAACAGCGAGCGCGCCGGCCACTGAGGCCCGAGGATGCCGAGGGCCACGACCCCCACCATGAGCGCGAACTGGAGCACGACCCAGCCGCCGCCGCGCGCGCCGAGCCGAGGGATCTCAACCAAGGTCGATGAACGTGACGTCGTCGAACCCCGACGCCTCGATGCGTTCCACGAGCTCTGGTGGCGCCGCCGAGTCGATCGAGAACGCCATGAGCGCCTTCCCGCCCTCGGTCGTCCTGGACACCGCCATGTTCGCGATGTTCACGCCGGCCTCGCCGAATATCGTCCCGACCTTCCCTATGACGCCGGGAACGTCGTCGTACGAGAGGAACGCCATGTGCGGGCCGAGCTCGATATCGATGAAGAAGCCGAGGGCGCCGGCGAGGAAGAGCCGGTGCTCGGGGCCCACGGTCGTCCCGGCCACGTCGACGTCCTCCCCGCCGGCGGTGACGACCACCCGCACGAGGTTCGTGTAGTGCTGGGCTGCCGCGTAGCGGTGCTCGGACACCTCGATGCCACGCTCCGCCGCGATCAGCGGGGCGTTCACCTCGTTGACCGCCTCGTCGATGCGTCCCTGAAACGCACCGTTCAATGCAGCGACTGTGAGAAGCCAGGTGCCGTGGTCGGAGAGCGGCCCGTGGACCGCGACCGTGATGCGCGAGGGCCATGCCGCCGCCAACGCCATCGCCAGTCGGCCGAGCCTGGCAGCGAGCGGGACGAACGGGCCGACGACCTCGAGCTCGCGCGGGTCGATTGCGGCGATGTTCACCGCTGTCCGGACGACCTCGCCGGCGAGCGCGGCGGCGACCTGCTCTGCGATCACGACGCCCGCTCGATCCTGCGCTTCCGTGGTCGACCCCGCGAGGTGCGGGGTGACCACGACCTGCGGAAGCTCGAGCAGCGGACCGTCGTACGGCTCCGTCTCGAAGACGTCCAGCGCAGCCCCTGCCACTTTCCGCGAGCGGATGGCCTCTGCCAGCGCGCGTTCGTCGACCAGCCCGCCCCGCGCCGCGTTGACAATTCGGACGCCGTCCTTCATCCGCTCGAACGCGGACGCGCCGAGGAGCCCGCGTGTCTCGTCGTTCAACGGGAGGTGAAGAGTGATCACGTCGGAGTCCGCGTAAACCTGATCGAGCGAAGCCGCAGACTCGACGCCGAGATCGCGGAAACGCTCCTCTGCGACGAAGGGGTCGTAGGCAACCACGCGCATTCCGAGACCGAGTGCGCGGCGCGCGACCTGGCGGCCGATACGCCCGAGCCCGAGAACGCCGAGCGTCTTGCCCGCGAGCTCGATGCCCGTGAAACGCTGGCGATCCCAGTGCCCGGACGTGAGCGCTGCATGCGCCTGCGGAACATTGCGGGCAAGCGCAAGGAGGAGCGCGATCGCGTGCTCGGCTGCGGAGTCGACGGTGGACTCGGCAGCGTTCGCGACCACGATCCCGCGACGTGTCGCGGCATCGACGTCCACGTTGTCCACCCCGACCCCGGCTCGCCCGATGATCTTGAGCCGCGTGGCGCGCTCGATGAGCCCGGCGTCTAGCGTCGTCGCCGAGCGGACGACGATTGCGTCGAACTCGCCGATGATCGAAGCGAGGTCGGACTCGCCGTCCTCGACGACGTCGAAACGGCTCTTCAGGAGCTCGAGACCCGCGTCGGCGATCGGCTCTCGGACGAGAACGCGCGGGCGGTCGGTGCTTCCCGGCGGTGGTGCGGTCATGAGCCCGACTGAGGACGAAAACATGCGAAGTGTTCGCTGCCGCGCGAAGCGGGACGTACGACCGCCGAGGAGCGTTTACACACGTTCGGCGCCGCGGTAGGCCTCGAGCGCGCGGGCGGACGCCACGCCACGCTCGATCGGCGCACCACGCTCGACCAGCAGCGTCTCGACGGCGGTGAGCGCCGTCGTGATGTCGAGCACGTCGTAGTAGCCGATGTGCCCGATCCGGAACATGCGTGAGCCGAGCTCTCCGTGGGCGCCGGCGACGGTGATGCCGAAGCGGTCCCGAAGCTCCAGCACGAGCTCCCTCGCGTCGACGCCGTCGGGGGTGAGGATCGCGGTGACGACCGCCGACCGCTCCTCGTCGGGCGAGAACAGCTCGAGGCCCATGGCTTTCGCGCCTTCTCGGCACGCGCGCCCGAGCGACGCATGTCGGGCGAACGCCGCATCGACCCCTTCCTCCAGCAGGAGCCCGAGCGCTGCGTCGAGGGCCGCGACGACGGTGACTGCCGGCGTGAAGGGCGTGGATCCGCTCTCGAGCGCCCTGCGCATTCGCTCCCAGTCGAAGTAGTACCGCGGCATCGTCGAACGCGACGAACGCGCCCACGCCGCATCGGAGATGGTCGTCAACGAGAGCCCGGGTGGCGTCATAAGCGCCTTCTGAGAGCCGGCAACGACGACGTCGAGTCCCCACGCGTCGGTCTCGAGCGGCACGGCACCGAGGCTCGAGACGGCGTCGACGACCACGAGAGCGCCGGCATCGCGCCCCACGCGCGCAAGCGCCTCCACGTCCGCGACGACGCCCGTCGACGTCTCCGAGTGGACGACGACGACGACCTCTACGCCGCCCGTCTCCTCGAGACGCGCGCGGAGGTCCTCCGGTTGCGGTGTCTCCCCCCAGGAGTACCGGAGCTCGTGGACGTCCGCTCCGTACGCCGCTGCGAGGGCGCACCAACGCTCGCCGAACGCACCGGCTGTCACGACGAGTACGCGTTCACCGGGCGAGAGGAGGTTCACGATCGCCGACTCGAACGCGCCGGATCCGGAGGCCGTGAAGAGGAGGACCTCGTTCTCGGTGCGGCACACCTGCTGCAGGCGCGCGAGCGTCCGGAGCATCAGCTCGCGGAAGTCCGGTCCGCGGTGATGGATGACGGGCGCCGCACCGGCGGCGAGCACCTCGGGCGGGACCGGCGTCGGTCCGGGCGCCATCAAGTACCGCTTCCCGGCCACCTCGTGAGACTACCGCCGCCGTTCCACAGCGTAGGTCGAGACGCCAAGTTACAAGTTGTTACAAGCGGGTTCGAATCGCGGAAACCGCTGCTTCTCTCACGTAGGACGACCGCGGCGAGTCTATGTAACAAGTTGTAACTTGCGCACTTCGCTTGAGAGCGTGCGCCGCCGCAGGGCCGCCATGAGAAGGCTCGCTGTCAGCGTGGACGGTGGCCCGTGAACGTCATGACCTGCTGGAACGTGGGCCGGTTCGACCAGCGCATCGTGTCCTCGAGGACGCCGGACACGAAGCGGATCCGTTCGGCGGTCGCATCCGCCCGCCACGCGGACGGCGCGGGCCCCTGCGTTGCTTCGAGCTCGGCAGCCGCGGCGTCGAGAGCTCCCCAGAGCGCTTCGCGACAGGTCGCAAGCACGCCGGCGCCGCAGTACCGGCGCGAGTACGGCCCCCGTACGTCCCGGCCGAGCAACGTTCGCAGGTCCTTGTCCACGTACCCATACCAGCCGCCGCCGAACGCGCCCCCACTCGGGCTCGGGTTTGCGCTTCGCCGCATCAGCGCTGCCAGCCGTTCGACGAGCGGTCCGAGGACCGGAGCCATGACGGCATCCGAGAGTCGTGGCCAGGCGGCGTCCATGACTGCAGCACCTGCATCGTCGATCTTCCCGTCGAGGTCGCGGTCGAGTCGGCTCGAGCCTGTGGCACGCCAGCTGTCGATGAGACCGGCCGCCGCCTCTGCGCGTGCACTCGGCGCCGGCCCGGTCTGAAGGACCGCTCGAATGGCGGGCCACACGCGAGCGACCCGCAGGTCCTGGGTCGCAGCCTTGTTCATCGCGCCTGTGATGGTCGCGAGCGTGTGCTTCTTGCGTGCGGCGACCCCTGCTCGGAGCAGATCTACCCGCTGAACCGAGCCGTACGCGAAGTTCGCGTCAGCGGCGCCGACATTCGCCGCAGGCCGGTTGTTCCAGTTCAGGATTGCTCCCGAGGGTGGGTTGATTCCCTGCGCATGTCCAGCGAACGGAACGAAGCCCCGCCAGTCGTAGTCACCGGTCCCGATCGTGGGCAGCGCCGAGTCGGTCCCGGCGGCACGAATCGGCAAGCGCCCGCTCGAGAAGAGCGCGATGTCTCGATCGTCGGCGTAGAGCCAGTTGAAGCTGAACTCGACGAAGTTCATCGACGAGAGGAAGTCCTTGGCAGAATCTACTCGGCCGGTGTTGAGGTCGTAGAACGCGCGCAGCGAGAGAAGCTCGCGCCCGCGCGTCGCGCGTTGAATCGAGATACCGACCCGCTTGCCACCGACGGTCGCGTAACCGATGACCGGGCCGTGCGCGGTCTCGTAGTACGCCACTAGTTGGTCGGGAGCGCCTTGCGCCTTCAGCGTTCCCACGAAGAACCTGCGCATCGGCTCGCACTGTCCCCGGAAGAGGTAGTGGAAGTCGTCGTCACACAGCGTCTCGACGAAGATGTCGCGGCTGTCCGCCTCCGAGGACGTCGCACTCCACGCGAAGTCCGCCCCGCGGCCGATCAGAACGAGCGGCAATCCCGGGAAGACGGCCCCGCGCACCGCAAAACCTGCCCCGGCGAGCTCCATCTCGGCGAAGAACTCGGGGAAGAAGTAACCGACCTGTGGCCCGGCGACGAAGAGCGGGTGGCCCGTCTCGGAGCGCTTGGCCCCGATGAGAAGCGCATTGGAGGCAAGCGCAGACGCCGCGAGTGGCGCTCCCGTGAAGCTGCCGTCATCCAGCACGACACTCCCCACCGGAGTCGCGGAGGTGACCTGCTGTGGGAAGGAGCCCGGCACGCTGACCGGGGACTCGGGATCGTTTGCCGAGCGAAGGTCCGCGAAGACACGCCGTGCATCTGCCGCCCCGAACCGCTCCTCGAGAGCGTCGAGGAACATCGAGTTCTGCGCCTCCTGGCCTCCGTTCGTCCCGAAGCGTGCTGCGATGAGTGAGGCCGACGCGACGACGTCGTTGGCCGTGAAGGGCGTCGCCGGGATTCCCTTCGTCCGGTAGTAGCCGTTGATGCCCGCCGCGTACGCGTTGATCAGCCCGAGGATCTTCGGGCCGACGATCTTGAGCGAGCGCAAGGCGTCGAGCTGGTTCGCTAGGAACGCCTCGGCCTCGGCGCTGGGAACGAAGCTCTTTCCCGAGAGGGCCAACGCGAGCGGGTCGAGGCCCGGGACGTCGAGGGCCGACACGCGTGCGGGCCCGCGAATGAGCTGCAGCAGCAGCCCACGATCGGCGGCCGTCACCCAGCCGGCTCCGAACGCGACATCGACCTCCGTCTTCCCGGTCACGTGTGCGACGCCGAACGAGTCGCGGACGACGGTCACGCCGCTTCGAGGGCGTTCGCGCCTGCCACCGGGCACCGCTGCGCCGAGCGGGGCGGGCTTGAAGTAGCGCTGGATGTCGCGCGAAGTGACATTGCCGAAGAGAGGCGTCAGCGCGTCGTAGAGCTTCGCCTGATCGGTCGTGTTGCGGTCGAAGGCGAGGCTTCCGTTCTCGCCCGGCGGCAGGATCGTCCAGGCTCCGGCCGCGAAGTCCACCTTCGGCGCCGCTTCGAGCGGCGCAAGGACGAGCGCCAGCGCTGCGACCACGGTCGCTAGCAGCACGGCGAACGACCGATGCACGCGCGAAATGCTACCTGGGCAACGCAATACTGTCCGCTCTCGTGGACGCGCTCCTCGCCTTCGGCGCCGCTCTCGTCTCGTTGCGCCTGTCAGGCGACCTGGTGCGCCGATTTCGAGTTCGGAGGGCACCGGAGCTCGCCGCCTGGGCAGTAGCACTCGGTGCGTACTCGGTCGCTGCGGGCGCTCTCGCGTGGGGTGCGGCAGCCGGTTGGAGCGACGCCGCGTTTCGCGTCTACTACCTCGGTGGTGCGCTGCTTACGGCAGCGCTCCTCGGCGCCGGATCCATGCTCCTCGTCGGCTGGCGCTGGGTCGCACCCTTGGCATGCGTGTATGCGGGAGTCGCGGTCGGGCTCGCGCTCGCGGTTCCACTCGAGAGCGATATCAGCGGAGATTCGATCCCCGAGGCACAGGACGTTCTCGCACTCTGGCCGGCGCGAATAGCGGCCATCGCCGGCAACTCGCTCGGGACACTCGCCGTGGTGGCGGTCGCGGTCGCCACGTTTCGCGCCCGTCCGCTCGGGAACGCTCTGATTCTCGCCGGTGTCGGCGTCGCGGCCCTCGGAAGCGGGCTCGCCGGGTTGGGCGTCGGAGCGCTGGCGCCCGTCATCGCGCTGGCCGCCGTCCTCCTCTACGCCGGCTTCGTCGCGCCTACGACGTCGTCGAGTCGTCCTCGCTGAGGGGTTCCGGCTCACGCGCATCTTCGGCCGCCACGCGTTCGCGAAGCCAAGCGGCGGCGAAAACCCCGATGACCGCGAGCACGATCAGGGCCTCGAGGATCGCTCCCGCGAGGCCACCGTGTGCGATCAGCTCTGCGACAGGAGCCACAGTCCTCCGACGGTGTATAGCACCATCAGGGCAAGCAGCGGGTACTGCGAGCGGAGTGCCTGACGGCGATCGTCGAACAACGCAACTGCCCGGTCGTGCGCAATGGCGAGCCCGGCGACGTGCCCCACCACGAGGGCCGCGACCTGCACGTACCAGACGGTCTCCGGCGAGACGATCGTGATGTTCGGGCCGAAGTCGGCCGTCCCGAAGAGGTCCCAACCCTTTCCGAACGGATCCGAGATCAGCTGAATGATGAACTGCCCCTGGATCATGAAGAGCGAGAAGTAGTGGGCGACCA
>JAIBJO010000034.1 GCA_020029615.1 Actinomycetota bacterium | reverse complement strand
GCAGAAGAAGGGCAAGAAGCGGATGAAGCAGGTCGGCGGCGTCGAGGTCCCGCAGGAGGCGTTCCTCGCCGTCCTGAACCTCGACTCGGAGCGGAAGCGGTAGTCGTGGGCGACGTACGGCATCTCTACGTCCACCTTCCGTTCTGCGCGCACCGGTGCGGGTACTGCGACTTCGTGACCGTCGTCGGTCGGCGCGAGCAGCACGGGGGGTACGTCGATGCGCTCCTCGCCGAGCTCGACCTCGAGCGAGCCGTCCTCGTCGACGCGCTGGAGACCGTCTTTCTCGGCGGGGGGACTCCGACGTTCACGGAGCCGACCGAGCTCTCCCGGCTGCTCGACCGGCTTCCTCCGGCCGAGGAGCTGACGGTCGAGGCCAACCCCGAGACGATCACGCCGGAAGTCGCTCGGCTCCTGTCCGCCGGGGGTGTGAATCGCGTCTCGCTCGGGGCGCAGAGCTTTCAGCCGAGCTTGCTCGCCGTGCTCGAGCGCCGGGCCTCTCCGGACGATGTCCGGCGAGCCGTGTACCTTCTCCGTGATGCCGGATTCGACAACATCTCGCTCGATCTCGTCTACGGCATTCCCGGCCAGAGCTCCTCCGACCTGGCCCGTGATCTCGCCGAGGCGCTCGCCCTCGAGCCTGAGCATCTCTCGTGCTATGAGCTCGAGGCGAAGCCGGGAACGAGGTTCACACACGCGTACGGCGACGAGCTCGAGCACCAGGCCGAGGCGATGGAGGGCTACTTCGAGCAGGTAGTCGACACGCTCGCTGCGGCCGGGTACCGGTGGTACGAGACCGCCAACTTCTGCCGCGATGCCGCGCCGGCGGACCCGCGCGACCTACGTGCGCACCACAACCTCGCCTACTGGCGCGGGCAGGACTATCTCGGCATTGGCGTCGGCGCGGTCTCGACGGTTCAAGGCATGCGACGCCGGAACGCCGCCGGCCTTGCTCGGTACCGTGCGTCGCTCCAGTGCGGTGAGCGGCCGCCGGCAGAGATCGAGATCATCGATCGGGAGACGCGAGCCCGCGAGCAGCTCATGCTCGGCTTGCGCCTCGACGAGCCGCTGGCAGTGAGCGGTCTGCACGGTGCGCTGGACCGCGACGCGCTCGACCGGATGGTCGAGCGAGGGCTCGTGGAACTGGACTCCAACGGTGATAGTGCCGAGATCAGCCTCACACGCCACGGACGCTTCCTCGGCGGCGGCGTAACGGCCGAGCTTCTCGACGTCGCCTCGGCCTAGCGCAGAGCGTGGATACGGCGGGATCCGCGGCTACCATCGGAAGCGGATGCAGCTCACGCCACGGAAGCGCGAGATCCTTCGCCGCGTCATCGAGGAGTACGTAGCGACCGGACAGCCGGTCGGCTCGAAAGTGCTCGTCGAGCGCTCGGGGTTGCGGGTCTCGTCGTCGACGGTTCGCGGCGAGCTCGCGGATCTCGAGGCCCTCGGCCTGCTGACGCACCCGCACACGTCGGCCGGACGAACGCCGACCGAGAGCGGCTATCGACTCTACGCCGAGGAGCTCGTGGAGTCCTTCGAGGGGCGGCCCGACGGGCTCGGCGTCGATCTTCGGACGATGCGCGACGAGATCGAGGAGGCGTTGCGCACGACGACCGAGATGCTCTCGCAGACGACGCGGTTGCTCGCGCTCGTCTCCGCGCCGTCGCTCGAGACGGCGTCGATTCGTCACATCGAGGTTCTCGCGCTCCAACCCACGAGCCTGATGGTCGTGGTCATCACGTCGACGGGTGGCGTTACGAAGCGGCACTTCCGGCTCGAGCGGCCGGTCGACGTGGGTCTCGTCACGTGGGCCGCGGAGTACCTCGAGGACCAGGTCGTCGGGCAGCGGCTCGGGTCGAGCGCCGTGCGCCGCCGACTCGAGGCGCCGGAGCTCGCACCACGTGAGCGCGCGTTCCTCGAGCTCATCGGTGAGACGTTGCTCGAGGTGGGCACCGAGGAAGGCCCACAGGTGTTCGTCGGAGGGACTGTAGGTCTCCTCGGCGAGGCGCGCGTCGAGGAGGTCGAAGCGACGCTCCGTCTCCTCGAGCTGCTCGAGCGGCGCGCGGCCGTGCTCGAGCTGGTGAGCGAGGCCCTCGAGCCGAGGCGGCCGGTCGTGCACGTCGGTCCGGAGGTCGGTGGGGGCCAGGTTCACGCCGTTTCTCTCGTCGGCGCGACGTACGGGATCCGCTCGACGCCGCTCGGCGCTGTCGGTCTCGTCGGCCCGCTGCGGATGGACTACGAGAAGGCGATCCGGACGGTGCGAGCGGCGGCCTTCGAGCTCTCGCGCTTCGTCGAGGACGTCTACGAAGAGGCGTAGCGGCGTGGCCACGCGGGAGAGCGATTACTACGACCTGCTCGGCGTTTCCCGCACCGCGAGCGATGCCGACGTCAAGCGGGCGTTTCGGACGCTCGCGCGCGAGCTTCACCCCGACGTGTCGAGCGCGCCCGACGCCGAGGCGCGTTTCAGGGAGGTCGTCGAGGCATACGAGGTGCTCTCCGACTCCCAGCGCCGGGCCACGTACGACCGCTTCGGGAAGGCGGGCCTGCGAAGCGGCGGGTTCGAGCCGATGTTCGCCGACTTCGGAAACCTCGCCGACGTCTTCGCGGCGTTCTTCGGCGAGGATGTTCTGAGCACCTCCGCGGGTATGCGGTCGCACTCGCAGCGCGGGGGCGATCTCCAAGTCGTGGCCGACATCGATCTCGAGGAGGCGTTCACCGGAGTTACCGTTCCGGTTCCGCTCGACGTGGCCCTGCCGTGCGATCGTTGCCAGTCGTCCGGTGCCGAGCCGGGGACCGCGACGAGTACGTGTCCGACGTGCGCCGGGGCGGGAGTGGTGCGGAGCGTCTCGCAGAACATCTTCGGCCAGTTCGTGCAGCAGCGTTCCTGCCCGGACTGTGGAGGGCTCGGCGTCGTGCTCGAGCAGCCGTGTAGCCAGTGTCAGGGCGATGGGCGGGTCGTCTTGGGGCGCAAGCTCGAAGTGGATGTCCCGCCGGGAATCCACGACAGCCAGCAGATTCGAGTCCGTGGAGAGGGGCACGCGGGGTTCCGAAGCACCGAGCGGGGTAACGCGTACGTGGTCGTGCGCGTCAGGCCCGATCCACGTTTCGTCCGCGACGGAGACGACCTGCACACGGCGGTACGAGTGACGATGACCGAGGCGGCTCTCGGTACGACGACGACGGTCCGGACTCCTGGCGGTGACATCGACCTCGAGCTTCCGGCCGGAGTCCAGCCCGGCACGGTGCGGGTGGTCAAAGGGCAAGGCATGCCGTCTCTGCGGGGCTCGCGCAGAGGCGATCTGCTCGTCAGGCTCGACGTCGCCGTGCCGACGCGGCTGACGGACGAGCAGCGACAGCTGCTCGAGAGCGTCGAGCAAGCCGTGGGGGCCGACGCCTATGCTCCGCAGTCCGACGGGGACGAGGGGTTCTTCAGTCGCCTGAAGAGCGCGCTTCGCTGACCGGCGACATCCGCCGCGTCGCGGCGAGAGTCCTTCGGGCCGACGCCGAGATCGCTCGCGCGCGCATGCTGGAGCTCGCTCCGGACGGCTTCGAGGAGATAGACGGCTCGGACTGGCTGGAGCTCGCGGCGTACGCGGACGGCGCCTGCGAGGAGAGGATTCGCGCTGCATTCACCGGGGTGTCGGTCACACCGGTCGACGAGAGCTGGGCGGACCGCTGGCGCGAGTTCCACCGCCCCGTGCGCGTCGGCGGCCTCTGGATCGGCCCATCGTGGGAGCAGGCACCGAGCGGCGAGGACGTGGTCGTCGTCGATCCTGGTCGAGCGTTCGGGACCGGTGCCCACCAGTCGACCCGTGCTTGCATCGAGCTGCTTGCCGAGCTCGAGCGTGGCGCCCTGCTCGATGCCGGCTGCGGCTCGGGCGTGGTGGCGGTCGCGGCCCTCCGGCTTGGGTTCCAACCCGTCGTCGCCGTCGACCTGGATCCGGTGGCAGTCGAAGTCGCTCGAGAGACGGCGACGCGGAACGGCGTGCACCTCGATGTTCGCGAGGCCGACGTCCTGAGGGACGCTCTACCGCCTGCGGACGTCGTCGTTGCCAACATCGACCTCGGGGCCGTCGAGGCTCTGCTCGCCCGTCGCCCTGCGCGCACGCTCGTCTCTTCCGGCTACCTCGTGGGCCGGCGCCCGTGCGCTAACGGGTGGAACGTCGTCCGCCACCTGGAGCTCGAAGGATGGGCCGCGCACGTCCATGCGGCCGTGCCCGACCCCGCGAGATCGGGGCCGCGGCTGGGTACTCGGCGCAATGCGCACTAAGCTTGACGCCTCGATGGCGACTTTCTCGACCCGGTTCCTCGGTTGCAAGGTCTCGTACACGGATGCCCAGGCCGTTCGCGAGCGACTGCTCTCGGACGGCCACGTCGAAGTGGCCGGCTCGGCTGCCGACATCGCCGTGGTCAACACCTGCTGCGTGACGAACGAGGCGTTGTCGAAGTCCCGACAAGCGGTCTCCAGGGCCGCCCGCTCACATGGTCGCGTCTATGCGACAGGCTGCGGCGCGCGACTCGACGGCGCGCTCCGCGACGTCGCAGAGAACGTGACCGTGGTCCGGCGTGCCAGTGAGGAGACACCGGCGGCGATCGCCGGCGACGTCGGAGCGATCGCCTGCGTGCAGAGCGATACGCGGCTCGAGCGCACGCGCGCCTTCGTCAAGATCCAGGACGGCTGCTCGTTCTCGTGCGCCTTCTGCGTGATCCCGCTCGTGCGTGGCGAGACGCGGAGCCGACGCGCCGACGCCGTCCTGCGCGAGATCGCGCGCCGGGTCGAGCAGGGGCATCGCGAGATCGTCCTCACCGGGGTGAACCTCGGCTGTTTCCGCGATCGCGACGCCGGATTCACGCTGCCGCGCCTCATCCGTGAAGCAGGTGCGGTTCCGGGCGTCGAGCGCCTCCGTCTGTCCTCGATCGAGGTGAACCACCTGACCGAGGAGCTCGTCACGGCGCTACGCGAGACACCGACGGCATCTGCGCATCTGCACGTGCCCCTGCAATCCGGAGACGACGGCGTTCTTCGCGCGATGGGGCGTCGCTACACCGCCGGCCACTACCTCGCGAAGCTCGAGCGCCTCTCGGACTTCAACCGCACCGCTGACGTCATCGTCGGGTTTCCCGAAGAGGGCGAAGACGCGTTCCGGCGCACGCTCGAAGTCGTGGAGCAGGCGGGGCTCACGAAGGTCCACGTGTTTCCATACTCACCGCGCCCGGGAACGAGGACTGCCGTTGCCGACACCGTCCCTGCCCGCGTGAAAGGGGAGCGGAGCGCGCGGCTGCGCGCGCTGTCCGGCGAGCTCTGTCGCAGGCGCTGGACGTCTAAGTTGGGGACGACCGATCGTGTGCTCGTCGATCGGCCCGGGAGGGGCTACGGCGACGACTACACGCCCTGGCTGGTCGACGCCGACGTCGGTCGGCTCGTGGATGCTCGTGCAGTCGCGCTCTCGGAGGAGGGAATCCTTGCCGTCGCCGCGTGAGGATTGTCTCTTCTGCCGGCTCGTGGCCGAGGGCGACCACGTGCACAGCGCGGACGGCTTCGTCGCCATCCGCGATATCAACCCGATCGCCGAGACGCATCTGCTCGTCCTTCCTCGGCGGCACGTCGACACGTTCAAGGAGGTTGCGGACTTTCCGGACGACGAGGCTGCGCGCATGCTTCGCTTCGTCTCTGAGACCGCCGAGGTTGCGGGCCTTGAGCACTATCGCGTGCTCGTGAACGTCGGGGCCGGCGCGGGACAGACGATCTTCCACCTTCACTGGCATGTCCTCGGTGGTCGTCCAGATCGCGAGCGCATCGCGCGCGCGCTCGAGGCCACAGGATGAGACCGTCTCTTGCAGCCCTCGCCTTCGAGGGGCGCGCGTGAGTCTGATCGAGCGCATCGAGGGCGAGCTGAAGGCCGCACGGCTCGCGCGAGACGAGGATCGCCGCGATGCGCTCAGCCTCGTCCTCAACTCGCTTCAGGCCGCGCAGAAGGAGCTCCAGCGGCCGCTGTCCGACGACGAGGAGCTCCAGGTTCTCCAGCGCGAGCGCAAGCGGCGGCTCGAGGCCGCCGAGGCGTTCCGCGCAGGCGGTCGGGAGGAGCAGGCGGACGACGAGGAGTACGAGCTCGAGATCCTCGAGGAGTTCATGCCGGAGCCCTTCTCGGAGGATGAGATCGAGGAGATCATCGACGACGTGATCTCGGAGGTCGGCGCGACCAACATTCGTGACATGGGGCGGGTCATGGCCGGGGTCATGCACCAGGTCTCGGGCCGCGCCGACGGCTCGGTCGTCAGTCAACTCGTGAAGGAAAAGCTCGCCTGACGCCGCGGGCCGCCGGTCGCTCCCGGCCCGCGGAGCGGGCCTCCGCGACCGGCTGACGACGCTCGCTGCGTGATCCGGCGGGCTCGCCGCTTGTCCGTACTCTTGTACTGTCCTGCGCGGCGAGCCCTTGGCTCACTTGCGAGCGCCGCCCCTGCAACGTCACGCAGTCCTTGACCATTGCCGCAGGGCGCCGCCCCTGCAACGTCAGGCAGGCCTGATCAATTGCCGCAGGCCGCCGGTCGCTCCCGGCCCGCGGAGCGGGCCTCCGCGACCGGCTGACAACGCCCCGGCAACCTCAGGCAGGCCTGATCGCCCGCCTACACTGCGCCTGATGCAGCAGGTGCTCGATGTCTCGAACGAGGTCGCAGCCGAGCTCGCGGGCGTCGAGGATGGTGTTCTCGACGCACTGCGCGAGCGGCTCGACTGCACGATCGCACTGCGCGGAAACAGGTTGACGCTCGGCGGCGACGACGAGCACGTCACTGCCGCACGCGCGGTACTCGACGAGCTCGTGGAGATCGTCGAAGGAGGGCATCAGATCGGCCCCGACACGGTCGGCGCCGTACTGAATGCCCTCGACCAGGCGGACGACCTGCGCGACGTGTTCGACGACGTCGTGTGGCGCCATCGCGGGAAGAACATCACGCCGAAGACGATCAACCAGAAGCGCTACGTGGATGCCATCAGGGCGGGGACGGTGACTTTCGGGATAGGGCCAGCGGGAACGGGCAAGACGTACCTGGCGATGGCGCTCGCCGTGTCGGCGCTCTCGGACGGCGCCGTCGGGCGCGTGATCCTCACGCGTCCGGCGGTCGAGGCGGGCGAGCGGCTCGGATTTCTCCCCGGGGACCTGCTCGCCAAGGTGGACCCGTACCTGCGGCCGCTCTACGACGCCCTCTACGACATGCTCGACGCGGAGCGCCTCACCGGGTACATGGAGCGCGGGACGATCGAGGTCGCACCGCTCGCCTTCATGCGCGGCCGAACGCTCAACGACTCGTTCATCGTGCTCGACGAAGCGCAGAACACAACGCCCGAGCAGATGCAGATGTTCCTGACGCGGCTCGGCTTCGGCTCGAAGATGGTGGTCACGGGAGACGTGACGCAGATCGACCTCCCGCGCGAGCAGGCGTCGGGGCTCATCCAGGTGCGCGACATCCTCGCCGGCATCGACGCGATCTCGTTCGTCGAGTTCGGAAACGACGACGTCGTCAGGCACACGCTCGTGCAGCGCATCGTCGAGGCGTACAAACGGCACGCCGAGGAGACTGGCACCGCCCGCCGCCGGTGATCGACGTCGAGATCGCGAACCGCAGCGGCGCCCGCGTCGACGAAGAGGCTGCGGCGGATCTCGCGCAGCGCGTCCTCGCCGTCGAGGGCATCGGACAAGGAGAGCTGGGCATTACGTTCGTCGCACCTGCCGAGAGCCGAGCCTTGAAGCGCGAGCACCTCGGAGTAGACGAGGTGGCGGACGTCCTCTCGTTCCCACTCGACGGTCGTGACGAGCTGCCGGAGGGCGCGCCGCGTGCGCTCGGCGACGTCGTTCTCTGTCCTGACGTAGCGCACGACTGGCGCGAAGCGCTCGTTCACGGTCTCCTGCACCTGCTCGGATACGACCACAGCGAGGAGATGGAGGCTCGGGAGCGCGAGCACGCGAGGCGATGACGAAGCATCGAAGCCCCTCGCTCTTTCACAGCTTCAACAATGCCGCCGAGGGCATCGTCCAGGCGGTGCGCACCCAGCGGAATCTCTGGGTTCATTTCGCGGTGGCTGTCCTGGTCCTTGTCGCCGCCGTCGGCTTCGGCGCGAGCAAGCTCGAGCTCGCGGTCTTGCTCCTCTCGATCACTTTCGTGCTCGTGGCCGAGCTCGTGAACACGGCCGTCGAGGCCGCCGTGGACGTCGCCTCGACCTCGTTCGATCCGCTGGCGAAGATCGCCAAGGACATCGCGGCCGGGGCAGTGCTGGTCGCCGCGCTCAATGCCGTCGCCGTCGGCTATCTCGTCTTCTCCGGCGAGGTGGCCACGCGAAGCTCGCGCTTCCTCACACGGCTGTCCGACGCGCCGGCGGAGCTCACCCTGGTGGCGTTCGCGGTGACGGTGATCATCGTCATCACGGTGAAGGCGTACACCGGTCGGGGCACGCCGCTACGCGGTGGGCTTCCGTCGGGCCACGCGGCCGTTGCGTTCGCCGGATGGATGGCGGTGACGTTCATCGCCGACAGCTCGTCGCATCGCTTCCTAATCTCGTCCGTGACGTTCATCATGGCGTTGCTCGTGGCCCAGACACGTGTCGAGACTGGTGTGCATTCCACGTCCGAGGTGGCGAGCGGCGCCGTGCTCGGAGCGCTCGTCACGCTCTTCCTCTTTCAGGCCTTCGGCGGATGAGCGCACCATCGGACGCCGAGCTCCTCGCCGCGGCGGACGCGGTCGCCGCGGCCGCCTACGCCCCGTACTCGAACTTCCAGGTCGGCTGCGTCGTGCTCGCGAAGGATGGGCGCGTGATCGAGGGCGTGAACGTCGAGAACGCCGCGTACCCGCTCGGCGTCTGTGCAGAGCGGACGGCCTTCTCGCGTGCTGTCGCAGAGGGGTATCGTCCGGGTGACTTCGTCGCTGCAGCGATCACTGCGTCGCCCTGCGGAGGCTGCCGGCAGTGGCTCCACGAGATGGGTGTCGAGCGGGTCGTGTTTCGTAACGGAGGACGCGTCGTCACCATGACCCCGGGCGAGCTCCTTCCGGAGTCGTTCGAGCTGTGACCGTGTCTGCTCGCCTGTGGGCCGATCGACACACACTCGAACCTGACTCGTTCCCCATCCGCGTGCGCTTTCTCGTTACGATCGCAGCGGGTGGTGGGATGGGGTGCCCCAGAGGAAGGTGCCCGTGAGGAGTGGGTTCGTGGCCGTCGCCGGGCGCCCGAATGTCGGCAAGTCGACGCTCGTCAACGCGCTCTGCGGCGCGAAGGTCGCGATCACCTCCAAGGTCCCCAACACGACGCGTCGTCGGATCTTCGGCGTCGCGAACGGCGCCGACCACCAGCTCGCGCTCGTCGACCTCCCAGGCTTTCAGCGCCCCCTTGATCCGCTCACGGAGCGGATGCAGCGAACCGTGAACGCGTCGTTCGACGACGTCGACGCCGTCATGCTGGTCGTCGACGCACGGGCCCGCATCGGGGCCGGGGACCGATTCGTGGCGCGTCGCGTGTTCGGCCTCGAGAAGCCCGTGGTCATCGCGCTGAACAAGGTCGACCGTCTGAAGGCCGGGCACATCGCCTCTCAGATGAAGGTCGCGGCGACCCTCGGGGACTTCCATGCGCTGCATCCGGTGAGCGCGCTGACGCGCGAAGGCGTGGCCGCGCTCCGCAGCGATCTCGCCTTCCTGCTCCCCGAGGGCCCCGCCTACTTCGGGCTCGAGCAGGCGACCGATCTCACGCTCGAGGAGCGCGTCGCGGAAGTCATTCGCGAGAAGGCGCTCCGACTGACCCGTGACGAGGTTCCGCATGCGCTGACGGTCGAGGTCGAGGAGCTGGGCGACAGGCTCGTGAGGGCGGTTCTGTACGTGGAGACCGAGTCGCAAAAGGGGATCCTGGTCGGCAAGCGCGGCGCGATGGTGCGCGAGATCGGCGCGCGGGGTCGCCCCGAGGTGGAGGCGCTCGTCGGCCATCCGGTGTTCCTCGAGCTCCAGGTGAAGGTGCGCCCGAAATGGCGTCGCGACCCGCGGATGCTCGAGCGCCTCGGTCTCTGAGCCGAGTGCCCACTCGGTAGTTCGCCGAACCGCCATCCGTCGGCTCCCCGATGTGAGACCGCGCGCAGGACGTGAGGCTCCGGGGAGAACGAGATAGGAGGAGGCGCCGATGGCTCCGATCGTCGAGGCACGTGCCGTGCACAAGACCTACGACACCGGCGCAGCTCAGGTTCGCGCGCTCCGAGGCCTCGACCTGTCGGTCGAGGCGGGTGAGATGGTCGCGATCATGGGCCCGAGCGGGTGCGGCAAGACCACGCTCCTGAACTGTCTGTCCGGCCTTGACGCGGTCGACGCCGGCGAGGTCCTGATCGACGGCACGGAGCTGTCCCAGCTGTCGGATCGCGAGCGGACGGACTACCGCGCCCGCCGTATGGGCTTCGTCTTCCAGTTCTACAACCTCTTGCCGGTCCTGTCAGCCGTCGAGAACGTCGAGCTTCCGCTCCTCGTGTCGCGGGTTCGAGGGAGCGATGCGAGACAGCGTGCCCTCGCCGCGCTCGACCGCGTCGGGCTCGCCGGGCGTGCGGATCACGTTCCAGACGAGCTGTCGGGAGGGGAGCGCCAACGCGTCACCATCGCGCGCTCGCTCGTCAACGACCCGGCGATCGTGTGGGCCGACGAGCCGACCGGTGACCTCGACTCGGAGAACGCCGCCGAGATCGTGGCTCTCATGCGAACGCTGAACCTCGATCGCGCTCTGACGTTCCTGATCGTCACACACGACATCGCCGTGGGACGCAGGACGGATCGCATCGTCCGCATGCTCGACGGCGAGGTCGTCGAGGAGCAACGACTGGAGGTGCCACATGTACTCGCGGGTCACGCTGCTTGAGATCGACACGTTGCGGACGACCATCCCAGCCGCGGTCGAGCTGTTCGAGGAGAGGGTCCTGCCGGCCCTGCGCGAGCAGGACGGGTACGAGGGGGTCGTCGTCCTCGCGAACCCGGACGGCAAGGCGATGCTGGTGAGCGTCTGGGAGGACGAAGAGGCCGCAAGGGCCTCGGCCGGCTTCGCGAGCCGTGCGCTCGAGGAGTTCGTGACGATGTTCCGCTCGCCACCGGGACGCGAGGGGTACGACGTCGTCTTCGCGGAGATGCCGGGCGTGACGGTCTAGACGGTGAACGAGCTCTTCGGCATCGCGATCGACACCCTCCTCGTCGTCCTGGCGGTCGCGTTGGCGGTCGCCCTCGGCGCGCTCGGCGTCCTTGCCCTGCGCAACCGCATACTCGTGAAACTCGCGGTGCGCAGCGCCGCCCGGCGGCCCGGCCGGAGCGCCCTCATCGTGGTCGGTCTCATGCTCGGCACGGCGATCATCGCGTCGGCCCTCACGACGGGCGACACGATGAACCACACCGTCCGTGCGACTGCTGTCGACGCGCTCGGAACGACGGACGAGACGGTCGCGCCACGAGGTGCCGTGGACGACATCCCGGGTGCGCTCGGGGCGGCCACGGGCTCGGGCTGGATCGACGAGGGTACCGTCGAGTGGGTCGAGTCGGCGCTCGCGAGCTCGCAACTCACCGACGGCGTGACGGGCGCGATCGTCGACCAGGTGGCTGTTCAGGCGCCGAGGACGCGGCAGAGCGAGCCGAGCGTCGTCCTCTTTGCCACGGATCCCGACCGGATGGAAGGCTTCTCGAGGATCGTCGGCTCGAGAGGCGACGAGCGTTCGCTTGGTGAGCTCGCGCGCGACGAGATCTACCTCAACCGGAAGGCCGCGTCCAAGCTCCGCGTCGAGCCTGGTGCGCGTGTCGTCGTCTACGCCGCCGGCGTCCCCAGCGAGATGCGTGTACGGGACGTCGTGGGCTTCGAGGGTGCGGGCACGGCCGATGCGGCGCTCCTCGTGCCGCTCACGACCGCGCAGGAGCTCCTCGGCCATCCCGGCCAGATTCGGGCGGTACTCGTCTCGAACTCGGGCGACGCGTTCGGGGGTGCCGAGCTCTCGGACCGTGTTGCGGAGATCCTCGAGCCGGTCGCCGCCGCGCGCCTCCTCGAGGTGCAGACGGTCAAGGCCGATGCGATCGAGGCCGCAGACGAGGCCGGTGCCGCCTTCGTCGCGTTCTTCACGACGTTCGGCACGTTCGCCATCGCGGCCGGGATCCTGCTCATCTTCCTCGTCTTCGTGATGCTCGCTGCGGAGCGACGTGGCGAGCTCGGAATCGCGCGCGCCGTCGGGATGCGACGTGGCCACCTCGTGCAGATGTTCACGTTCGAAGGCGCCGCGTACGATCTGCTCGCAGCGGCCGTCGGCGCGCTGCTCGGCGCGCTCGTCGCCTTCGGGATGGTGTTCGTCATGGCGACGGCCTTCGGCGCCGCCGACGCCGACGAGGGGCTCCAGATCGAGTTCGCAGTCACGCCTCGAAGCCTCGCGATCGCGTTTTCGATCGGGCTCCTCCTGACACTCGTCGTGGTCGCGCTCTCCGCGTGGCGCGTCAGCGTCATGACGATCGCGACCGCGATCAGAAATCTCCCCGAGCCTCCGACCGCGAAGCGTCGGCGCATCGTGCTCGCGCTCGTCGGACTGGTTCTCGGAGTCCTGTTCACCGTGCTCGGGCTGGTCTCGAACAACTTCACGCCGCTCATGCTCGGCTTCTCGCTAGCGATCATGAGCTTCGCGCCGCTCCTGCGGCTCGCGGGGGTGTCCGAGCGCCTCGCGTTCACCGGCTGTGGCCTGGCGATGGTCGTGTTCCTGCTCCTTCCCTGGCGCGTCCTCGAAGGCGTGTTCGGGGACCTCGCGATGGACTTCTCGGCCTGGATCGTCGCCGGCCTCCTCATCGTCGTCGGCACGGTGTGGGTCATCGTCTTCAACGCCGACCTCCTCCTCGCCGGGGTCATGCGGCTCCTCGGCAGGTTCCGGGCCCTCGCGCCCGTCCTCCGCATGTCGATCGCGTACCCGTTGTCCGCGCGCTTCCGGACCGGCACGACGCTCGCGATGTTCACGCTCGTCGTCTTCACGCTCGTGACCGGGACCGCGTCCAACGGCTCGTTCCTCAACGCGATCGGCGTCGAGGACTACGGTGGCGGCTTCCAGGTGCGGGCCGGGACGGTCGGCGGGGCGACCATCGAGGACATGTCCGCGGCGCTCGAGCGCGCGCCCGGGATCGAGCGGAGCGACTTCCCGCTCGTCGGCAGCCAGTCGGTACTGGCGGTGTCCGCGAAGCAGGCGGGCACCGGCCGGCCTTCCGAGACGTATCTCGTTCGTGGCCTCGACGCGTCGTTCCTCGAGAGCACGACGTTCGGAATGGGCCAGATCGCAGCCGGCTACGGGTCGGCGCGCGAGGTCTGGGAGGCTGTGCGGACGAAACCGGGCCTGGCTGTCGTCGACAGCTCGATCGTTCCGCGGCGCGACAACTTCGACTTCGCCGTCAAGCCCGACTTCGCCCTCACCGGCTTCTACTATGAGGAGGCGACGTTCACCCAGGTCCCCGTCGTCGTAGAGGACAAGCAGACCGGCAACCGCACTCGCCTGACGGTGATCGGCATCCTCAAGGACACGGCGCCGCTCGAGATGGTCGGCATCTCGACGTCGCAGCAGACGTTGTCGCAGGCGTTCCCGGGTCGCGTCGATCCGACGATCCACTACTTCGGGGTCGCCCCAGGGGTCGACCCGGACGAGGCGGCCGCGCAGCTCGAGTCCGCGTTCCTCGTCAACGGACTCGACGCCGAGTCCATCCGGCAGGTCGTGGACGACGCGCTGGCGGCGAACAGGACGTTCAACCGCCTCATCCAGGGCTTCATCGGGCTGGGCCTGCTCGTCGGCGTAGTGGCGCTCGGCGTCATCAGCGCCCGCGCCGTCGTCGAGCGACGGCAGCAGATCGGCGTCATGCGTGCGATCGGCTTCCGGGACGGCATGGTGCAGCTCGCATTCCTGCTCGAGTCGTCGTTCGTCGCTCTGACGGCGATCGTCGTCGGCACGATCCTCGGCCTGATCCTCGCGTGGAACATCGTCGACGACCAGCGGCGCCAGCCGAGCTGGGAGAACCTCACGCTGGTGGTGCCGTGGTTCACCCTGCTCGTGATCTTCCTCGTCGTCTACGTCGTCGCGATCCTCGCGACGCTCGCGCCGGCAGTTCGCGCATCGCGCATCCGCCCCGCCGAGGCGCTGCGCTACCAGTAGGGGCGAGGCTTGCCTCGCCCGTGCCGGACTACACTCGGAGAGTGGCAAAGGCGCCCGCACTCGTCGGTGGGTTCGTGCTTCCGTCCGGCCCGCGGCTTCCACGTGTCGGGTCGGTCGACGCGGTCGCGCTCGAGGAGCGCGCGGCGACGCTGGCGAAGCGCTCGATCAAGCGCGAGTCGAAAGTGCAGGCGCTCCGGCTCGCGGTGCGGATGATGGACCTGACGACCCTCGAGGGCCAGGACACGCCGGGCAAGGTCGCAGCCCTCTGCTCGAAGGCGATTCGTCCTGATCCCGTCGACCGCTCGGTACCCTCGGTGGCAGCAGTGTGCGTCTACCCGAGCCTCGCCGGTGTCGCGAAGGAGCGTCTCGCCGGGAGCGGTGTTCGGGTCGCGTCCGTTGCGACGGCCTTCCCGTCCGGACAGTCGCCGGTGGAGATCAAGATCGCGGAGACCCGTGCGGTCGTCGAGCTCGGCGCGGACGAGGTGGACATGGTGATCGACCGCGGCGCGTTCCTCTCCGGCCGGTACGCGAAGGTCTACGACGAGATCGTACGCGTGAAGGAGGTGTGTGGCGACGCGCACCTCAAGGTCATCCTCGAGACCGGTGAGCTCGGGACGTACGACAACGTCCGCCGCGCCTCGCTGATCGCGATCGCCGCCGGCGCGGACTTCATCAAGACGTCGACTGGCAAGATCAATCCGGCGGCCACCCTCCCGGTGACGCTCTGCATGATGGAGGTCGTCCGCGATGTGTACGCCGAGACCGGCCGCATGGTCGGCATCAAGCCCGCCGGCGGGATACGCGTGTCGAAGCAGGCGGTCCAGTACCTGGTCGTGCTGTACGAGACGCTCGGGCGTGAGTGGATGACTCCGGACCTCTTTCGCTTCGGGGCCTCGTCTCTCCTGAACGACGTTCTCATGCAGCTCCGCAAGGAGAAGACGGGGCTGTATCAGTCCGGCGACTACTTCACCATCGACTGATGGCACAGGTCGAGAAACGTGAGTCTTCCGCGCCCGCGCCTGCGCCACTCGAGTGGGAGTACGCGCCCGCGCCGGAGGCACGCGACGTGGTGCAGCTCGAGGAGCGCTACGGGCTCTTCGTCGGCGGCGAGATCGTCCAGCCGCAGACGGGCGAGTGGTTCGCGTCGATCTCGCCGTCCACCGAGGAGACGCTCTTCGAGGTCGCGCTCGCGGGCGAGGCCGACGTCGACGGTGCCGTCGGCGCCGCCCGGGACGCGTACGAGAACGGCTGGTCCGGGCTCGCGCCGTCCGAGCGCGCCAAGTACCTGTTCAGGATCGCGCGGATCCTCCAGGAGCGGTCGAGGGAGCTCGCCGTCGCGGAGTCGCTCGACGGCGGGAAGCCGATCCGCGAGTCGCGGGACGTCGACATTCCGCTCGCCGCGGCCCACTTCTTCTACTACGCGGGCTGGGCCGACAAGCTCGAGTACGCGTTCCCGAATCGCACGCCGGAGCCACTCGGGGTCGCGGCGCAGATCATCCCCTGGAACTTCCCCCTGCTGATGCTCGCGTGGAAGATCGCGCCGGCGCTCGCGTGCGGCAACACCGTGGTGCTCAAGCCGGCCGAGACGACGCCGCTGACCGCGATGATCTTCGCGGACGTCTGTCGCCAGGCGGAGCTTCCCCCGGGCGTCGTCAACCTCGTGACCGGCGACGGCACGACCGGCGCGCACCTCGTCCGCCACGACGGCATCGACAAGCTGGCGTTCACCGGATCGACCGAGGTCGGGAAGCTGATCATGCGCGAGCTCGCCGGCCGCGACGTGAGGCTGACGCTCGAGCTCGGCGGCAAGGCGGCGAACATCGTCTTCGACGACGCCGCGCTCGACCAGGCGGTAGAAGGGATCGTCAACGGGATCTACTTCAACCAGGGTCACGTGTGCTGCGCCGGCTCACGGCTGCTCGTGCAGGAGTCGATCTACGAGCCCCTGCTCGAGAAGCTCAAGCGACGGCTCTCGACTCTGCGCGTCGGCGACCCACTCGACAAGAACACCGATGTCGGCGCGATCAACTCCAAGGCGCAGCTCGAGAAAATCCGCGAGCTCGTCGCGAGCGGCGAGGACGAAGGCGCAGAGATCTTCCAGCCGGAGTGCGAGCTTCCCGAGCGCGGGTACTGGTTCGTGCCGACGCTCTTCACGAACGTCGCCCAGAGCTACCGGATCGCCCAGGAGGAGATCTTCGGGCCGGTCCTGTCGGTGCTCACGTTCAGGACTCCCGAGGAGGCGATCGAGAAGGCGAACAACACGCCCTACGGCCTGTCGGCTGGCGTGTGGACCGAGAAGGGCTCGCGGATCCTCTGGATGGTGGAGCGGCTGCGAGCCGGCGTGGTCTGGGCGAACACGTTCAATCGCTTTGATCCGACGTCGCCGTTCGGCGGCTACCGCGAGTCCGGCTTCGGCCGGGAAGGCGGCCGCCACGGCCTCGAGCCGTACCTGAGGCTCGAGTGAGCGCGCGAAGCGATCCGCGCTCACGCTCGACATCCCCACCCTGGGTGGGGTGGTCGGCCACCCTCCACCCAGTGTCGATGCTATCGCCGAAAGTCGCACACGAGCGTGGCGGAAGTGCACCGATTGCGTGCACGTCGCCCCACAGCCGCGCCGGCCGAGACGTGTCCCTGTGACGCGCGTCTCCGTCAGGAAGACCTACAAGCTGTACATCGGCGGGGCCTTTCCGCGCTCCGAGTCCGGGCGCACGTTCGAGGCCGAAAGCCAGAACGTCGCGCGCGCGTCGCGGAAGGACGCTCGCGACGCCGTTCGCGCCGCGCGGGCAGCGTTCCCGGTGTGGGCCGGGATGACGGCGTACAACCGAGGCCAGATCCTGTACCGGCTGGCCGAGATGATGGAAGCTCGCTCGTCCGACCTCGAGCGCGCCTGTTCGGGCCGGGGTGAGGTCGAGGCCGCCATCGACCGCGTCGTCTGGTACGCGGGGTGGGCCGACAAGCTCGCGCAGGTGCTGGGCAGCTCGAACCCGGTGGCCGGGCCCTACTTCGACTTCACCGTTCCCGAGCCCATGGGAGTCGTCGCCGTCCTCGCGCCGGGCGAGCCGCCGCTCGGCGGCCTGATCTCGCGCGTCGCGCCCGCGATCGTCGGTGGGAACGCGGCGGTCGTCGTCGCGTCCGAGACACATCCCGTGGCTGCCATCGAGTTCGCCGAGGCGCTTGCCACGTCCGACCTGCCCGCGGGCACGGTGAACATCCTCACGGGATTCCGAGACGAGCTCGCGCCGTGGCTCGCCGGGCACATGGACGTCAACGCGATCGACCTGACGGGCGCCGACGGAGGCTCAACCGAGCTCGAGCAGCTGGCGGCCGAGAACGTGAAGCGCGTCGTCCGCTCGAGCGCGGACGCTCAGAGCCCGTGGGAGATCTCGGCGTTCCTCGAGCTCAAGACGGTCTGGCATCCCATCGGCCTCTAGATGATTGACCCCACGGGCTCGCCGGCTCCGGAGCCTGAGCTGACGCGCGGAGCAACGACGGGGGTGCGGCCGGCGATGCTGGACGCCTCGACAGAGCCGCCGAGCAAGAGGCCGATCAGCACCATGGCGGAGCGCGCATTTCGAAGATATGACGCCCCCTGTCCTGCCGAGTTGGCATTGCGACGACTACGATCCCGTCCCGTGAGCAAGCTCAGTCAGGCGATCGCGGAAGGCGACGGGATCTCCATCCTGGTCGAGGTCGACGACGCCGCCGGCGCTGTCGCGGCGGAGAAGCAAGGCGCCGACGGGCTGGCCGTGCGAGTGGGGGCGAATGCCGTGCGGGCCTCCTCGCAGCTTCCCCTCATTCACTTCGGCACCCTGTTCGACGCCCGTGGAGTCGCCGCCGACGCGGTCGTGATTGGCTCTGATCTCACGATGTGGCACGAGGCGAACGCGCTCGGCCTGGAGCCGGTGGTGCAGGTGTCCGAGCCCGACGCCCTCGAGCGTGCGCTCGAGGAGTTCGATCCCGGCGTGTTCCTGCTCACCGCCGACCCCGATTCGGACGACGATCCGCTCGAAGCCCTCCTCGAGCTGCTCCACGACATCCCTGCGGGGAAGCTGGCGATCGCAGAGCTCCACGACGCCACGGCGGACGACGTCGCCGAGCTCGAGCGGTCCGGCGTCGACGCGGTGCTCGTGGCGCCGGGAGACGTCGCGGCGCTCGTGCCGGACGACCCGCCGGACGTCTAGCCCCCGGCCGGCCGGCTACAGGACAGCTTCGAGGAACCTGCCAGTCTCCGGGCGCTGCGGGTTGGCAAGGAGGTCGGCGGGTGATCCCTCCTCGATGATCTCGCCCTCGTGCACGAACGCCATGCGCGACGCGACCTCGCGCGCGAACCCCATTTCGTGGGTGACGACGAGCATGGTCATGTGGAGCTCGCTGGCGAGACGTCTCATGACTGCGAGAACCTCCCCGATGAGCTCCGGGTCGAGCGCTGACGTCGGCTCGTCGAAAAGCATCACCTGCGGATTCATCGCGAGCGCCCGAGCGATCGCGACCCGCTGCTGCTGTCCTCCCGAGAGCTGGATCGGGTAGTGGGTGCCTTTGTCGGGAAGCCCGACGATTCCCAGGAGCTCTCGCGCGGTCGCCTCGGCTTCGCGGGCCGACTTCCCGAGAACCGTGAGCGGGCCCTCCATGATGTTCGCGAGGGCGGTTCGGTGCGGGAACAGGTTGAAGTCCTGGAACACCATGCCGGTACGGATCCGTAGCTGACGTATCCGCTCGCGCTTAGCCCTCGTGCGGTGGCCTCCGCCTTCGATCCGGATCCCGGCGACCTCGACTGTCCCCGCGGTGGGCTCCTCGAGGAAGTTCATGCAGCGCAGGAGCGTGCTCTTCCCCGAGCCCGAGCGGCCGAACACGACGACGACCTCGCCGCGATTCACCTCGAGGCTCACGCCTTTCAAGACGACATTCCCGCCGAACGACTTCCACAGTCCCTCGACCCGGATGTCGGACTCATTCGACGCGGCGGCGCCGCTCACTCGGGCACCGCGTGATGCTGGCCTGCGACCGCGACGCCCGCCGTGCCGCGTACGAAGCCCTTGCTCAACCTCCGCTCGAGGCGGAGCTGGAAGTACTGGAAGACCGTCGTGAGACCCCAGTACATGAGCGCGGCGACGAGCAGGGCTTCGAGGTTCCGGAAGTCGGCCCTGCCGAGGAGCTGGGCTCGGCGAAAGATCTCCATCTGGTCGATGCTCGCCCCGAGGAAGCTCACGAGCGCCGTGTCTTTCATCATCGCTATGAACTCGTTCCCCGTCGGCGGGATGATCACCCGCATCGCCTGCGGGAGGACGACGCGGCGCATCTTCTGCACGTAGCGCATTCCGAGAGCCTCGGCCGCCTCCGACTGCCCGTGCCCGACGGACTGGATGCCGGCGCGGAAGATCTCCGTCATGTACGCGCCGTAGTTGAGCCCGAGCGCGAGCACACCGGCCGTCAGGACGTCGAGCGTGAGCAGGTCGGCCCAGGGATCCCCGAGCGCGATCCCGATCTGCGGCAGCGCGAGGTAGATGAGGAAGAGCTGGACGATGAGCGGCGTCCCACGGAAGAACGAGGTGTAGAAGCCGGTCACCCCGACCGCGATCGCATTGTGCGAGACGCGGCCGAGCGCGCCGAGGAGCGCCAGGGCGCACGCCAGCACGATCGAGAGGAACGCGATGATCATCGTCCACGTGATCCCCTTCGCGATGAACGTCGCGTTCTCGCGCATCCAGTCGACGTCGAAGTCGGCTGCGGAGAAGAGGCCGACGAGCAGGGCGAGGATGACCGCCCAGACGGCGACGAGCTTGAGCGTGAACGGGACTCGAGCGGAGTAGAGCTCGAACGCCTCGCGACGGCTTCGGCGGTGGTGGGCCGGGGGCGGGGGCGGCGCGACGTGCTCGCCGCCCCCGTAGCTCGTCACGAGACCACCTCGGCTAGAGGATCAAGTCGCGACCGTATAGTCGATTCCGTACCACTTCTGCGAGAGCTGGGCGAGCGTTCCGTCGTCGTGCATCTCTCGAATGATCTCGGAGATGCGGTCGAGGAGGCTCTGCGGGTCGA
>JAIBJO010000119.1 GCA_020029615.1 Actinomycetota bacterium | reverse complement strand
GACCCGCGTGATCGCCGACGTCCACGGAGATCCCGCGGCTCCCACGCGACTCTATGGATCGTCGCTGCGGAGGGCCCTCGCACCCCTCGCGGACTGGCTTGCAAGGCGCGGGCTCCGCGGTGCGGACGGGGTGCGCACGATCTCGGAGTACACGTCGAGCGTTGTTCGCGAGGCGGGAGTCGAGCCGACCGCGACGTTCGCGGCGTTCATGGATCTCGAGCCGTTCCTCGAGACCGAGCCGCGTCCACTCCCGGAGCGCCCGGTGGCCCTCTTCGTCGGCGTGCTCGAGCGCTACAAGGCCGTCGACGTCCTCGCCGAGGCGTGGCGCGCGGCGGCACCGAGCATTCCCGGGGCAAGACTCCACATCGTCGGCCGGGGGGCCCTACGCGACGTTCCCGAGAGCCTCGTCGCCGAGCTTCCCGAGCAGGCACGCTGGACGGAGGCGCTCACGACTCCTGAGGTCGCGCATGCTCTCGACGAGGCGACTGTGCTCGTGCTGCCCTCGCGCTCGGAGGGCCTTGGGCGTGTCGTCGTCGAGGCGTTCTGTCGAGGTCGCGGTGTCGTCGGAAGCCGCGTCGGCGGGATCCCCGACATCGTCGACGACGGCTCGACCGGCATCCTCGTCCCGCCGGACGATGTCAAAGCGCTCGGCGACGCGCTCGTCCGCGTGCTCTCCGATCACGCGCTCGCCGAGCGACTCGGTAACGCAGGCCGGATCGCCGTGGAGCCGTGGCTCGCGACACCGGAAGAGTACGCGCGCCAGATCCGAGATCTCGTCGAGTCCACTGTCGGCGCGACGTAGGTAGTCGGACAGCGACGGCGGCGCGTCCCACCGCACCTACACTCACGCCGATGCGAGCCGACCGTGCGAAGCAGCTGCTGAAGAACGGCGTCTACCGCGCGATCGGCGAGACGGTGAGCGGCGCCGGCGCGCTCGACCGCGAGGCCGAGCGCACGCTCCGCGTGCTCATGTACCACAAGGTCAACGACCTCCGGCCGAACCCCACGACCGTCCCGACCGCGATTTTCGCGGAGCAGATGGCGTTTCTCGGCGAGCTGGGGTACACGCCGGTGTCGCTCGATCTCGTGCGCGCCCACTACCTCGAAGGGACGCCACTCCCGCAGGGCGCAGTCCTCATCACGTTCGACGACGGGTATCGCGACAACCTCTTGAACGCGCTTCCTGTGCTGCAGCGGCACGGCTACCCGGCGGTGATCTTCGTCCCCATCGGGTTCCTGGACGGCAATCGCCCTTTGCCGCACGAAGAGGCCCTCCGTGCGCTCGGCGTCCACAACGAGACGATCTCCTGGGACGAGCTCGCCGAGCTCGAGGCCGGAGGCATCCGGGTCGAGTCGCACGGGATCGGGCATCGGCCGGTGTCGGAGCTCGAGCCCGCGGAGGCGACCCGGGAGATCGCACTCTCGAAGCTGCGGCTCGAGGAGCGGCTCGGGCGCACCGTCGACGCGTACGCGTTCGTCAAGGGCTCTCTGGCCGATTACCGGCCAGAGCATGTGAGCATCGTGCAGCAGGCCGGGTACACACTCGGGTTCACGTCGGTCTCCGGCGCAAACGGCCCCTCGACCCACCGCTATCGGCTGCGTCGCTACAACGTCGAGCCCTACCCGCGGCGGACGTTCGAGCTCGTCCTCTCCGGTGCGTGCGATCTCATCTCCGTGAAAGACACGGTTCCAGGGACGTACGCGCGCCGAGCCTTCAACAAGGTTCTCGGTACCGCCACCGGATGAGCTTCAACGAGGCTGGCTCATGAGCTTCGAGACCACTCGATACACACCCGAGTGGCGCGCATCGCTCGTGTCGCTGCTCGCGCGCGTCGGGACGACGCAACTCTCCGACGAGGAGTTCGCGTGGTGGTTCGACCGGAATCCGAGCGGAGAGGGGATCGTCTCTCTCGCGGTCGATCAAGGGGAAGTCGTCGGCGTCGCTGCGATGAGCTTCTTCAACACGCAGTTGAACGGGGTCGCGACGCGCCTCGCGATCCCGGTGAACGTTGCCACGGATGCGCGCTATCGAGGGCAGGGCGTGTTCTCGACGCTGCAGCAGCAGAACGAGGAAGCCGCCGCGAGCTCGGGGTCGCCGCTCACGGTGACATTCCCGAACGCGAATTCGTATCCAATCTTCGTTCGCCGGCTCGGTTGGATCGATCTCCCGCGCCTCCGGCTCTGGGCCAGGCCGCTCCGGGCTGCAGGGGTGATCCGCTACGCGCTCCGCCGAGCGGGCGAGCACGGCGGGATGTGCGCGCCCGACACCACGTCTCGCCTGTTCCACGGCCTCGATGTGCGCGTCGTCCAGCGCTTCGATCACGACATGGACGTCCTCGGTCGGCGAGCCGACACCGGGTACGGCAGTCACTTCGTGCGCGATGCCGCCTACTTCAACTGGCGCTATCTCGACTCGCCGCGCGACTACCGGTGCTTCGGCGCGTATCGGGGGAACGAGCTCGTCGGCGTCGCCGTCGTCGGCCACACGTTCAAGCACGGGGTCTCCGCAGGTTTCCTGGCCGACCTCGTCGCCGCTCCGGAGGACGCCGGTGCGGTCCGCGCGCTCGTGTCGCGCGCGCTGGCAGAGGTGAAAGGCGGCGCCGACGCGCTCGTGCTGCTGCCTCCGCCCGCGCGGACGCAGCGCCGAGCGCTCCTGCGCGCAGGCTTCGCACCGACGAACAAGAAGCTCCGCTTCATCGGCAAGGCGCTGCACGAGGACGTCCGCGTCGACGAGCGTGCCGACGCCTGGCACTTCACCCTCGGCGACTTCGACTTCTTCTAGGACGTCGTGACGAAGCTCGTCTTCATCACCCAACAGGTCGATCCCGGTCACCCGGCCCTGGCGGCGACGGTGCCGAAGATACGCGCGCTCGCTCGGCAGGTCGACGAGGTCGTCGTGCTCGCCGACGGCGCCGTCGAGGGCGTGCTGCCTGCCAACTGCCGTGTCCGTGCCTTCCGCGCGTCGCGCAAGGCCCTCCGCGGCGCGCGCTTCGAGGCGGCACTGACCCGCGAGTTGATCGGGCTGCGGGGCGGAGCAGTCGTCGCCCACATGTGCCCGATCTACGCCGTTCTCGCGGCGCCGCTCGTGCGGCCGCTTCGCATCCCGCTCGTCCTCTGGTTCACACACTGGCGGGCGAGCCCGCTTCTGCGGGCTGCGGAGCGTGCCTCGACGGCGGTGGCGAGCGTCGACGAACGCTCGTTCCCGTTCCCGTCGAAGAAGTTGCGCGCGATCGGCCACGGCATCGACGTCGAGGAGTTCCCGTGCTCGCCTCCGCGTGACGGGCCGGGCACGCGACTGCTTGCGCTCGGCCGCTACTCGACCGCGAAGGGGCTCGACGTCACGGTCGCCGCGTTGCCGCTCGCCGGTGACGACGTCGAGTTGCACGTGCACGGGCCGGCGCTCTCCCACGACGAGCGCGCGCATCGGTCCGAGCTCGAGCAGCTCGTCGTCGAGCTCGGGCTCGACGGGCGCGTCACGATCGGCGACCCCATTCCGCGGAGGGATGTCCCAGCGCTCTTTGCGACCGCCGACGCGCTCGTGAACAACATGCGCGCGGGCGCTCCCGACAAGGTCGTCTACGAGGCTGCGGCGTCATGCCTTCCGGTGCTCGCCTCCAATCCGATCTTCGACGAGCTGCTCGACCCCGCGCAGCGCTTCACGCGCTGGGACGCGAGCGCGCTCGCAGAGCGAATCCGCGAGCTGGCCGCGTTGAGCACCGACGCCAGAGCTGCCCTGGGGCACCGGCTGCGCGAGCGGGTCGAGGCGGGCCACTCGGTGCAGTCGTGGGCGCGTGGCATTCTCGACGCGGCGGGTAGTACCGAATGAGAGCCGGAGTCGTTCTCCACACGCAGAAGGTCGCGGGCATCTCGGGCTCGGAGGCGCACCTTCTCCAGCTCTTGCCCGATCTTCGCGCTCGCGGCTGGGACATCCGGTTCCTGATGCTCCACGAGGATGAGCCCGGAGCCTGGGAGTTCGCCGCCGAGCTGCGGGCTCGAGGGGTGCCGCTCGACGCCATCAAGCTGCGGGCAGATGTCGACCCTCTCGCCTTCGGCGAGGTGGTCGCGCATCTCACGCGGATGCGACCGCGCATCCTGCACACGCACCTCGTCCACGCGGACGCCTACGGGCAGCTCGCCGGCTCCGTCACGCGCGTCCCGTTTCGGCTCTCGACGAAGCACGGGTTCAACGAGTTCCGGGAGGGGCGTTGGTTCGGTTTCGCGGACCGCTCGGTCGGGTCCTTGGCGCACGTCCACGTCGCGATCTCGCGCGGGCTTGCCCGGTACCTCGCGGAGACGGAGGGGTTCGACGAGGAGGCGTTCGAGATCGTCCACTACGGCATCGAGCCCGACGGTGCTGTCTCTCCCTACGCAGGTGGGGAGCCGCGCCTGCTGTGCGTCGGCCGGCTCATCCCGATCAAGGGTCATCTCGTTCTCTTTCGAGCGCTGGCGCTCGCACGAGCAGCGGTTCCGGACGTGACACTCGACATCGCGGGGCGTGGCTCGCTCGAGCCCGCGCTCAAGTCGTATGCGCACGAGCTCGGGCTTTCCGACGCGGTTCGCTTTCTCGGCTTCGTCTCGCCCGTGAGAAGGGCCATGGAGGCCTCGGCGATCGTCGTCGTGCCGTCGCTGGGCGAGGGGTTCGGGATGGTCGCGCTCGAAGCGATGGAGCGTGCTCGTCCAGTGATTGCGAGCGCCGTCGGTGGGCTACCGGAGATCGTCGCCGACGGTGAGACCGGCCTCGTCGTGCCGCCGGCCGACGCGGGCGCCCTCGCAGATGCCATCGTTGCGCTCGCAGGTGACCTGTCGCGTGCGTCGGCGATGGGAAGCGCAGGGCACGAGCGCGCGCTCTCCGAGTTCACTCCAGAGAGGTGTGCGGCGCGGATCGAGGAGCTCTACGTCGGGGCCGTCGGTCGCGGCTCCGAGTAGACACGCCGTCGGCGCGTGACGCGCCCGGCGATCGCGGCAATCCCGGCCGTGGCCATGATCGCAACGAGGAAGTCCCATGGAACGCGGTACCTCGTCGCCCCGGCGAAGAGCATTGCGATGAGGGTCTGGTAGCCGAGGACGAGCAGCGAAAGGGTGACGAAGCGTCGCGGGAGCGCGAACAGCCCCACGAGCGCAAATGCGTACAGCGCGATCATGAACGCAGGCTCGACAACGCTCCGCGCCGTGTCTTGCCAGGTCCCCGCGCCAGGACGTCCCTCCGTCTCCAGTACGTTGGGTTGCCAGAGCAGGACGACCGCTTGCCCGGCGAGTCGGGCCTTCTCGCCGGGGTGCTCCCGCCAGAACTCGAGGACCTCTTCGCGAAAGAGCCTCATCTGAGCGCACTCGTCGACCTCGATGATGCGCCCCGTGCGCTGGTAGACGGCTCCGGCGTCCTGCGGGCTCGGTGGTGCTCCGGGAAGCGGAGGTACGTCGTCGATCCAACCGCCACGGGCGAGAACGTCGTACGTATTCAGGTTGTTCGCCTTCCAGAGCGCGCGGGAGTCGGTCGTGATCGCGAGGCAGCCGACCGATCGGACGTTTCGCGCCACCCACGGGGTGAGCACGAGCGTCGTCGCCGCGAGGAGGACGAGGAAGGACGCGAGCGCTCGGTGAGCCAGTCCCAGCTGTATCGCGAGCCAGACACCCACGACGAGCGGGAGCAGCAGGAGACGTGCGTTCCCGAGGATTGCGAGCCCGAGGGTCGCTCCGAGCAGCACCGGCCACCAGAGCGACCTGCCGCGCTCCGCTGCGCAGAGCGCGAGGAGGACGGTCGCCGCTGCGAGCACCTGGTCGAGGATCTCCCGATTGAGGTGGACGTCGTGCCAGACCAGGTACGGATGAAGCGTCGCGAGTAGCGCTGCTCCGAGAGCGACCGCGTCGGAGGCGACCCTCCGTCCGATCTCGAACACGATCCAGGCCGTCACCACGGCGACGCCGATCTGCGCCAGGCCGACGGTCAGCCACGAGCGGTCGATCCAGTAGATCGGGATGAGGAAGAAGCCGTACAGCGGCTGCGTGTACGCCGACGGGATGCCCGGTATGAATCCGTACGTACCACTCGCGAGGAAGGTACGCGCGAAGTCGTCACTCTTGTCCGTGAAGGCCGCGAGGATGTCCCCGCGCTCATACCCGAGAGCGAGTAAGCGCGGGAGCGCCGCTGCCACTGCGAGGACGACGTAGGCATGGCGATACAGTCGGCGCATGGCGAGTCGGGAACGGTACGCGGTCGTTTCCTGCCACGTGGAGCGACCGCTCGACGACGCGGTGTGGGAGCGCTTCTCGATGCTGCAGGAGAGGCGCCCCGGAGGCTTCCCGATCGCCGCGCTCGTTCGTCCCGCAGATCCGTCAGTCGGCGAGGACGAGTCGATCTGGCTCGCACGTGGCCGCGAAGCGGCCGATCGCGGCCCGCTCGGCCACCACACGCACTGGACCGCACCGGACCACGCACGGCCGACCCGTGGCGGTGCCGGAGCGCGGGTCCGCGCAGAAGGCGCTCTACTCAGAGACGCCGGCCTCGTACCGACGCTCTTCTGTGGAGGCGGCTGGTACACGGACCCGGAGGTTGCGGACGCGTGCGCCGAGCTCGGGTACGTCGACTGCACGCTGCGGGCGGTTCGACCCTCGTACCTCGCCGCAGGTGAGAGATGGGCGTGTCTCTCGTCGCCCGCTCGCGTGCGGCTTCCGTCGGGGCGGATTCTCCGCGCGATACCGACGACGCACTCGCTCGGTGACGTAGGGCGAGCGCTCCTACGTCGCCATCCGCTCCCGCGTGTCGTGCACGTCTACCTCCACGACACGGATCTCGAGGACCGGCGACGACGAGCCATGGTCCACGCGTTTCTCCCCCTGCTCGCACGCCGCGCGACGGCCACCGATCTCGATGTGCTCGCGGCCGCGACTCTCGACCACGAGCCCGTGGTCGAGTGGGACGACGTGGCCCGGCTCTAAGCTTCAGGGGTGCCGAGCCCAGGGCCCCCTCCGCCGGCAGAAACGTCTCGTCCGAGGCCGATCGCGTCGCCCGCGGGCAAAGACGTCCGCGCGTCTCGCATCTACGTGCTCTCGCGGGGGCCTATCCTCTCGCTCGTTCGTCGCGCCCTCTCGGTCAGCGCGTTGATCTTCCTCGACGTCGTCGGCCTCGCGCTCGGGATCTATCTCGCCCTCGTCATCCGCCAGCTGGTCGCGGGGGAGGGGGACATCTACTGGGGCCTGCTCTGGCGCGAGGGGCCGGCCGAGTGGCTGAAGTTCGTCGCGCCCATCACGATCCTCGTGTTCGTTCAGGCAGGCCTCTACCGTGAGCGCGAGCGTCGGCCTGGTGCAGGGCGGATCCTCGCCTGCCTGATCGTCGTGGCATTGATCGTGCTCGCCTTCGGGATCGGCACGAGCTACGACTTCACGACGTCCGGCCTCATCCCGACCTCGGTCGTCGTGTCGGCCGTGACGATCGGGCTCCTTCGCGCGGCGTACGACTCCGCGGCGCTCGAGGTCATGCGGGCTGCAGGGATCCACCGGCGTGTCGTGCTGGTCGGAGAAGGCGAGAGCCTCGTTCGCCTGCGCGACTCGCTCGCTGCGGCTCGCGGCGTCTTGAACTACGAGTTCGTCGGCGCGGTCGCACCCGAGCCTGTCCCCGGGCTGCGGCTCCTCGGCTCACGTGCGGACCTTCCGCAGGTGCTCGAGCACGTTCGACCGGACGAGGTGATCCTGGCCGAAGCATTGCTCGAGGAGGGTGCGGTGCTCGAAGTCGTCGAACAGGCACACGCGCAGGGAATCAAGGTTCGGCTCGCCCCCGAGACGACCGAGCTTCTCGTCCAGCGCGGCGAGTACGTCCCTGGCCATGGAGCCCCTCTTTTCGAGCTCCGCCCACCGGTCCTCACCGGGTGGGACTGGGCGGTCAAGCGAGCCTTCGACATCGTGGTCAGCGCGTTCGTACTCGTCGTCGGGCTGCCCCTCTGGGCGCTGATCGCTCTCGTTGTCAAGCTCGACTCGCGCGGCCCGGTCTTCTTTTTCGATCGCCGCGTCGGCGTCGGCGAGCGCGAGTTCGGGATGCTCAAGTTCCGGACGATGGTGGCCGAGGCTCCGTCGCTGCAACCACAGCTCGAACCGGCCAACGAGGCCGAAGGTGCGCTCTTCAAGATTCGCGACGATCCACGAGTGACGCGCGTCGGTCGGTTCCTCCGCCGCTTCTCCCTCGACGAGATCCCGCAGATCGTGAACGTGATCAAGGGGGAGATGAGCCTCGTCGGGCCGAGACCGCTTCCGCTTCGCGACTACCGGCTCCTCGAGGACTGGCACCACGCCCGCTACGCCGTTCTCCCGGGCATGACCGGGCTCTGGCAGATCTCGGGCCGCTCCGGCCTGACGTTCGATGACCTCGTCCCGACCTCGACTTCCGCTACGGCTGCACGCCCGCGTGGTGGCAACTGTGGAAGGGGATGTACGAGGCCGGCGTCGATCTCGTCGTGACGCCGTATCGCGGGAGGCCGGTCGAGTCGCCGTGGTGGCGCGTCGCCCTGAACCCGACCTACCGCGAGGGCGAGTCCTACCAAGCCGTGCGAGACGTTCTGGCGCGGGTCAAGGGCGATCGCTACCTTCGGCGGGACGAGTTCCATCCCGAGGAGTCCGGGCTCGACCGGCTCACGCGGAGCACGATCGAACGCTGGGTCACGCCGCGCTGGAAACGGCACCTCGAACGGCTTGTCGAACAGGAGAAGCCCGACGCCGTCGTCGTGTTCACCGTACCGATGGCGCATCTGCGCGGCATCCCCGACGCCCTGCGCGCGCGGTTCGGCGTGCCGATCGTGTTCTACGACGGCGACGTCCCGATGAGCCTTCCCGAGTTCGGGGGCATGGACACCGGTTTCAACCCGTACCACGGCGCGGATCCGTGGGAGTACGACCTCGTCCTCTCGAA
>JAIBJO010000033.1 GCA_020029615.1 Actinomycetota bacterium | reverse complement strand
GGCGGAGCAGACGCCGCTGACGATGCTTCGCTTCGCCGAGCTCGCGCAGGAGGTCATCCCGCCGGGTGTCCTCCAGGTCGTCACCGGTGACGGAATCCCGGTCGGCGACGGGCTCGTCCGCCACCCGGACATCCGCCTCGTCTCGCTCACCGGGGACACTGCGACAGGCAAGCTCATCGCAGCGAATGCGGCGCAGACCGTGAAGCGCGTTCACCTCGAGCTCGGCGGCAAGGCGCCGATGGTCGTGCTCGACGACGCCGATCCCGCCACGGTGGCCGAGGCGATCAAGATCGGCGGCTACTTCAACTCCGGACAGGACTGCACCGCATCGTCGCGCATCCTCGTCTCGGAGCGGATCTACGACGACGTGCTGTCCGAGACGGTCAAGGCGGTCGAGTCGCTCACTGTCGGAGACCCCGGGACGGACGACGAGATCGGCATGGGGCCGGTCATCTCGAGCGAGCAGCAGGAACGCGTCCTCGGCTTCCTCGAGCGCGCGACCGACGCCAAAGCCACGATCGTCACCGGCGGCGAGGCGCTCGGCGACCGGGGCTTCTTCGTGAAGCCGACGATCGTCACAGACGTCGGTCAGGACGCGGAGATCGTGCAGAACGAGGTCTTCGGGCCCGTCGTCACGGTTCAAAGACACGCGTCCGACGAGGCCGCGATCGAGATGGCGAACGACGTCCGCTACGGCCTTGCCGCGTCCGTCTTCTCGGAGAATCTCGGCCGTGCGATGAAGGTTGCGGGCAAGCTCGACTTCGGCACCGTCTGGGTCAACGAGCACCTCTTCCCGCTGACGTCCGAGATGCCGCATGGCGGCTTCAAGGAGTCGGGGTACGGCAAGGACATGTCGATCTACTCGATGGAGGAGTACACGCGGATCAAGCACGTCTGCGTGAAGCTCGCCGGATGACGGACACGACGCGTGAACGGCAGGGGTCTAACTTAAGCCAGACCCCTGCCGTAGCGGACGTTCGCCTCGAGGATGTCGTCAAGCGCTTCGACGACAGCACGGCGGTGGATGGCATCTCCCTCGAGATCCCGCGCGGGTCGTTCTTCGCGCTGCTCGGGCCATCCGGCTGCGGCAAGACCACGACGCTGCGGATGATCGGCGGTTTCGAGGAGCCGACGGAAGGCCGCATCTTCCTCGGCGACCAGGACGTCGTGGGCCGGCCCCCCTACAAGCGGGACGTGAACACGGTCTTCCAGAGCTATGCGCTCTTCCCGCACATGTCGATCGAGGGCAACGTGGCCTTCGGCCTCGAGCGGAAGCGCGTGCCCAAGGACGAGCTCAAGGGCCGAGTCGCCGAGATTCTGGAGCTCGTCGGCCTGTCGGGCTTCGCGAAGCGAAAGCCCAGGCAGCTTTCGGGCGGCCAGCAGCAGCGAGTCGCGCTCGCGCGCGCCCTCGTCAACCACCCACGCGTCCTGCTCCTCGACGAGCCACTCGGTGCGCTCGACCTGAAGCTGCGCAAGCAGATGCAGCTCGAGCTCAAGCGGATCCAGCACGAGGTCGGCATCACCTTCGTCCACGTCACGCACGACCAGGAGGAAGCGATGACGATGGCCGACACGATCGCCGTGATGAGCGGTGGCAAGATCGAGCAGCTCGGTCCGCCGACCGAGCTCTACGAGCGCCCCGCCACGGCCTTCGTCGCCGGCTTCCTCGGCGTGTCGAACCTGTTGCCCGGAACCGTCGAGGGCGCGGACGCCATTCGGCTCGACGAGGGCACGGTCGTCAGGGCTGTGCTCAACGGGCGTTCCGGCCAGGTCGCAGCGGGAGTGAGGCCCGAGAAGATCTCGATCGGCGCAGGAGGCGGTTCGAACGAACTGCCTGGCACGATCTCGGAAACCGCCTACATCGGAGTAGCGACGCAGGTCGTCGTGCGCACGGCCGCGGGCACCGTCCAGGTGTTCGCGCAGAACATGGATGCGGGTGGGCGTATTCCCGCTCCGGGGACAAATGTCGTACTGAGCTGGGCGCCCGAGTCCACGTTCGTCGTCGACAGAGCCGACTCGGTCATGGAGGAGGAGACGGAATGAACCCACGTTTGACCCGACAACAGCTGCTGCGGCGTGGAGCCGCCGGGGCCACCCTGCTGTCGCTGCCGAGCCTGCTCGCCGCCTGCGGAGGTGGTGGGGGCGGCGGAGATGCAGGTGGCGGCGAACTGAAGGACGTCCTCAACTTCTCCAACTGGGAGCTCTACATCGACACGGCGCAGACCCGCAAAGCTGCGGGCTTGACGGGTCCGACGACGCTCGAGCAATTCACGACGGAGTCAAAGATCAAGGTGAACTACTACGAGGATGTCATCTCCAACTCTGAGTACTTCGCCACCGTTCAGGGTCGCCTGCGCCAGGGCCAAGGGGTCGACCGCGACATCATCGTCTCGACAGACAACGATCGCTTCCTCGGCGAGTACCTCACCAACGGCTGGGCGCTCAAGCTCGACAAGGATCTCATCCCGAACATCACGAATCTCATCGACGCGCAGGCGAGCCCGCCGTTCGACCCGAACCGGGAGTACACGCTTCCGTGGTTCTCGGGGATGGACGGGATCGCCTGGAACGAGGAGCTCACCGGCCCGATCACCACGGTCACGCAACTCCTCGAGGATCCCAAGCTGAACGGGAAGGTGGGTGTCTGGAACTCGATGGGCGACACCCTCGGCCTCGTCATGCTCGAGAACGGCGACGATCCGGCGAAGGTCACCGACGAGTCGTTCGACCGGGCGCTCGCCGTGATCCAGAAAGCCCAGGACGCGGGCCAGATCCGCAGGTTCTACGGCAACGACTACGCGCAGCCCCTCGCCACCGGAGATCTCGCGGCGAGCATGGCGTGGTCCGGCGACATCCTCAACCTCGGCGACCCAAAGGTGAAGTGGGGCATCGCGGAGAAGGGCGGGATCATCTGGACCGACAACATGCTCATCCCGCTCGGAGGCAGTGTGCCGACGGCTTCCACGTACATGAACTTCGTCTACGACCCGACGATCGCGGCCCAGCTCTCCCTCGGGGCGAACTACATCTCCTCGACCAAGGGCGTGAAGGACGAGGCGTCGAAGCTCAACCCCGACGCTTCCGCGAACACGCTCGCGTTCCCGACGGACGAGATGCTCTCGCAGATGCATCAGAACGACCCGGCGATGTTCTCCAATCCCGACTACGAGAAGAGGTGGCTGGCGGTCCAGGGCAAGTAGGCCGACGACATGGGCTCGTTCTTCCACCGCCACAAGGGCGTCACGCCCTACCTCCTGCTCGCGCCCGGGATCCTCTGGCTCGCGATCTTCTTCCTCATCCCGCTCGCCTTCCTGGGCTATCAGTCACTGCAGTCCGGCCTCTTTCCGGACTTCCAGTTCACGTGGGAGTTCTCGAACTTTTCGAACGCGATCCGCGACTACCACGAGCAGTTCGCACGGTCGTTCGTCTACGCGGGGATCGCGACGATCGCCTGTCTCGTCCTCGCCTATCCGCTCGTCTACTGGATCGCGTTCAGGGCGGGGCCGTGGAGGAACCTCTTCCTGCTCTTCATCGTCGCGCCCTTCTTCGTCACGTATCTCGTGAGGACGCTCGCGTGGCTGAACATCCTCGCCGACGAGGGGCCCGTCGTCGGGGTTCTCAGAGATCTCCACGTCCTCGGCCCCGACGGCCGTCTGCTGGCGACGACGTTCGCCGTCGTCTCCGGGATCACCTACAACTTCTTCCCGTTCATGGCACTCCCGATCTACGTCTCGCTGGAGCAGATCGACCCCCGCCTCCTCGAGGCTGCGAAGGACCTCTACGCGTCGTCGACGCAGGCGTTCCTGCGGGTGACGCTCCCGCTGTCGGCGCCCGGGATCGTCGCCGGCACGCTCCTCACCTTCATCCCGGCCGCGGGCGACTTCATCAACGCGGCGCTTCTCGGCACACCCAGTCAAGCGATGATCGGAAACGTCATCCAGGCGAAGTTCCTCGAGTCGCTGGACTACCCGAGCGCAGCGTCCCTCTCGTTTCTCCTCATGGGCTCGATCCTTGTTGCGCTGCTGATCTACGCACGTATCGTCGGATCGGAGCGGCTTACCGGATGACGACCTTGGCTGCGCCTTCTCCGCGTGCGCGTCCGAGGCTCGCGACTCGTACGTGGGCGTTCGTGAAGCGCCATGCGCTTACCGTCTACGCGCTCCTCGTCGTCGGCTACCTGATGCTCCCGATCGCTGTCGTGATCCTCTTCTCGTTCAACAAGCCCGCGGGACGGTTCAACTACGTCTGGGAGGAGTTCACGCTCGACAACTGGGTCCACTGGAACTCGATCCTCGGTATCCAGGACGCGATCATCACGTCGCTCGAGGTCGGGTTGCTCGCGACGCTCGTGGCGACTGTGCTCGGCACCCTCATCGCAATCGCGATCGTCCGCCACCAGTTCGTCGGGCGCGGCACGACGAACGTGCTCGTCTTCCTGCCCATGTCGACCCCGGAGATCGTCCTCGGCGCATCGCTTCTCACGCTCTTCCTCAACACGACGGCGATCTTCCAGCTCGGGTTCGGGACGATCTTCATCGCGCACGTCATGTTCATCGTGAGCTTCATCGTGGTCACCGTGAAGGCGAGGCTCATCGGCTTCGACCGGCACCTCGAGGAGGCTGCGCTGGACCTCGGTGCCAACGAGGTGACGACGTTCCGGAAGATCACGCTGCCGCTCATCGCACCCGCGATGCTGGCCGCGGCGCTGCTCGGGTTCGCCCTTTCCATCGACGACTTCGTCATCACGTACTTCAATGCGGGCGCCACGCAGACGTTCCCCGTGTTCGTCTGGGGGATCGCGCGGGTCTCGGTGCCACCGCAGGTGAACGTCGTCGCGAGCGCAATCTTCCTCGTCGCAATCGCCCTCGCCCTCGGTAACGTCTTCTGGCAGTACCGGAGCGCCAAGAAAACACAAGGAGCCACATGACTTCCGTGTCGATCGCCCCGCTCGACCTCCAGAAGGCCGCCAAGGATCACCTCTGGATGCACTTCACCCGCATGGGCGGGTACGACCTCGCAGACGTCCCGATCATCGTCCGCGGCGACGGCTGCTATCTCGAGGATTCCAACGGCAAGCGGTACCTCGATGCGCTCGCCGGCCTCTTCTCCGTCAACATCGGCTACTCGTTCGGCGAGGAGATCGGCCAGGCCGCGCTCGAGCAGATGCGCGAGCTGCCCTTCTACACGAACTGGTCGTACGCGCATCCCCGTGCGATCGAGCTGGCGTCGGAGATCGCGTCGCTCGCCCCCGGCGACCTGAATCGTGTGTTCTTCTGCTCGGGTGGCTCGGAAGCGGTCGAGTCGGCATGGAAGCTCGCGCGCCAGTACTACGCGGCGCGAGGGGAGAAGCAGCTGCGCGGGCTCGTGACTCCCGGTGCTCGGGCAGGTGCCCAGGAGCCGGAGGTGGAGCATGACGCGATCGTCGCCGCCGCAACGACACCGCAGCGCCGGTACAAGGCTGTCGCGCGGCATATCGCGTACCACGGGACGACGATGGGCGCCCTCTCGATCAACGGAATCCCGGCACTCCGTACGCCGTTCGAGCCGCTCGTCTCCGAGGTCCGGCACGTCTCGAACACGAACCGCTACCACCGTCCGGCGGGCGAGACCGAGGAGGAGTTCACTCGCTTCTTGCTGGACGAGCTCGAGCAGGCGATCCTGGCCATGGGCCCCGACACGGTGTGTCTCGTGCACATGGAACCGGTGCAGAACGCGGGCGGCTGCTACACGCCGCCGGAAGGCTACTGGCGGGGCGTGCGCGAGATCTGCAACCGCTACGACATCCTGCTCTCGGCCGATGAGGTCATCACGGCTTTCGGACGCCTCGGCTACTGGTTCGGGTCCGAGCGCTACGACATTCGTCCGGACATCGTGACGATGGCCAAGGGGCTCTCCTCGTCGTACGCAGCCATCGGCGGAGTCGTGGCGACCGACAAGGTGATGGAGCCGTTCCTCGGCGCGTCGTCGATGTTCTCGCACGGCATCACCTTCGGCGGCCATCCGGTCATGACGGCGATCGCGCTCAAGAACATCGAGATCATGAAGCGCGAGCGGATCATCGAGCACGTGCGCGAGCACCAGGACGCCTTCAAGGCAACCCTCGCACAGCTCCTCGACATCCCGATCGTCGGCGACCTCCGCGGGACGGGCTTCTTCTACGCGATCGAGCTCGTCAAGGACCGCGACACGCGCGAGACCTTCTCCGACGAGGAGTGCGAGAGGCTTCTCCGCGGCTTCCTCTCGAACGCTTTGTTCGACGCGGGCATGATCTGCCGTGCGGACGATCGGGGCGACCCCGTGGTCCAGATCTCACCGCCGCTCGTCGCCGGTCAGGCCGAGTTCGACGAGATCACGTCGATTCTCGGAGACGTGCTGACCGAGGCGACGACACTCATGCGCGCGTAGCGCGGCGCCGTGCGCCTCTTCAGCCAGAACGTCAAGATCGAGGCTCTCAAACGTGCACCGCTCTTCGAGGGCCTGTCGAAGAAGGAGCTGGCCGAGCTCGCGCGCGTCACCGACGACCTCAAGGTCGAGCCGGGAACCGTCCTGTGTCGCGAGGGGAAGGCCGGGCGCGAGTTCTTCGTGATCGTCGACGGCGAAGCACAGGTGACGAAGGGTGGGAAGCCTATTGGGACGTGTCGAGGAGGCGACTTCGTGGGCGAGATCGCGCTTCTCAAGACCACGAAGCGGACGGCGACTGTGGCCGCGACGACCCCGCTGCGCTGCTTCATCCTCACGCAGGGGAACTTCCGGCACGTGCTCGAGGCGAACCCCGGCGTCCAGCACAAGGTCATGCAGGCGCTGGCCGAGCGCCTTGCGGCCGACTCCAACCTCTAGGGCTCCTACGCGTCGCGTGCGCAGCGGAAGCCCGAGAACCCGTGTCGGCGACCCGGGTGCTCCCAACTCCGAAACGTCGTCCGCGCTACGAGCGCATCCGTTGCCCACGATCCGCCGCGGCGCACGCGGTACTCGTTGCCGAAATAGACCTCGGAGTATTCGGGGTACGGAAACGCAAGGAATCCGGGGTACGGCAGGAAGTGGGACGACGTCCACTCCCAGACGTCACCGCCCATCTGGACGCACCCGACCGGACTGACTCCTCCTGCATACGACCCCGCGGGCGTCGGTGAGAAGCGATGTCGATCGAGGTTCGCCTCGAAGCCCATCCACTCCTGACCCCACGGGTAGCGGAACTTCCCCTCGTGCTCGTGCCAGCCTGCTGCACGCTCCCACTCGAGCTCGGTCGGCAGGCGCTTCCCGGCCCAGCGTGCGAACGCCTCCGCCTCGTACCAGGAGACGTGCTGCACGGGCTCGTCCGGCGGCAGGGGCTCGCGGCGGCCGAAGCGAGTGCGCTCCCAGCCACCGTCGCCCCGCTCCCAGTAGAGGGGCGCCGAGGCGTCCTCGCTCTCGCGCCACTCCCAGCCCTCGGAGCTCCAGCCCCTCCGCGACCGATATCCGCGGTCCTCGACGAACTGCGCGAACTGCCCGTTCGTCACGGGGGCACGGTCGATCGAGAAGGCACGCAGCTCGACCTCGTGTGCGACGAGCTCGTTGTCGCATGCCCAGGGCTCGTCCTGCGCGCCGAGGACGAACGACCCCGCGGGCACGTGGATCTCGTCCGGTCCCAAGGGCGCGCGATCCGGTGGCGAGGCCACAGGAGTCGGGTACTCGAGACCGGCGCGCTGCTGGACCACTTCGAGCATCGTTTCCTGCAGCTGCAGCTCGTGGAGGACGACCAGGCGGAACACGAAGTTCTTGCGCACGAGTGCGTTCGGAGCGTCCAGATCGACGTGCTCGAGCATCTCGAGGACACGCGCGCGCACGTCCGCGGCGTACGCTCGCGTGGCTGCGGGCCGAAGCATCGGCAGCCCGGAGCGCTCGCCCGGCTCAGGGCGAAAAGCCGCGTAGATGTCGTCGTGGAGATACGAGATCGGAGGGTCGCCCTCGAGGTTGCGCAGCAGCCAGAGCTCTTCGAAGTACGCGACGTGCGCGTAGTCCCAGACGAGCGGGGGCCGATCGGGACCGACGGGTGCAGCGAGCGCGTCGTCCGGAATCGCTTCGAGTAGGGCGTCAGTCGCCGCCCGGGCTCGCTCCAGCGTCGCGCGGATCTCGAGTCGGGACTCCACGCCCCGAACTCTGCCGCATGGGCGGCTACATGCGAGTGACGATCAGTTGCTCGGATAGCCTTACGCGCTGTCGTCCGAGAAAGGAGCCGGGAGGAATGAGCGAAAGCCATGACGGAGCGGTCGTCGTCGCGCAAGACGTCACTCGCCGATACGGGGAAGGCGAGACCGCAGTCGACGCGCTGCGCGGCGTGTCGGTGGACATCGCGCCGGGTAAGGCGACGGCCGTGATGGGCCCGTCGGGATCGGGGAAGTCGACGCTGATGCACATCCTTGCCGGTCTTGACAAGCCCACCTCGGGCACCGTCGGGATCGCGGGCACCGAGATCACGACGCTCGGCGACAACGACCTGACGAAGCTTCGGCGCGAGCACATCGGGTTCGTCTTCCAGTTCTTCAACCTGCTGCCGATGCTGGACGCCAAGGAGAACATCCTGCTGCCGCTGACGATCGCCGGCGAGAAGCCGGACGACGGCTGGCTCGACCAGCTCGTCGACGATGTCGGCCTGAAGGATCGGCTGTCGCACCGACCGGCAGAACTCTCGGGCGGGCAGCAGCAGCGCGTGGCGATCGCTCGGGCGCTCATCTCGCGGCCGACCGTGCTCTTCGCTGACGAGCCGACGGGAAACCTCGACTCGGCGACGAGCGCAGAGATCCTCGAGCTCCTGCGCCGCTCGGTCGCGGAGTACGGGCAGACGATCGTGATGGTCACGCACGACTCACGTGCGGCGGCTGTGGCGCACCGTGTGCTCTTCCTCGCGGACGGCGAGATCGTGCGCGAGCTCGGTGAATGCGACGCGCACACGATCCACACCGTCATGGAGGAGCTCGCGGCCGCGTGATCGACGGTCGACTCCGTCCCGCGTTCGCGGGGGAAACCATGTTTCCCCCGCGTGCCCCCTTCTCGAGAGCGTGGGGAACCTCCCGGTTCCCCACGCCCCTCCACCGTCATCGGCCAACCATGGTTGGCCGATGACGAAGGTCGCCCTCCGCGGCCTCGCGGGGCGCAAGCTTCGCGCAGTCCTGACCGGCATCGCGATCGTCCTCGGCGTCGCGATGATCAGCGGGACCTACATCCTCACGGACACGGTTCAGCGCGCGTTCAACAATCTCCTCGTCGACTCGTACGCCGGCACCGACGCGGTCGTGACCGGCAAGGGGCTCGACATCTCGATCGACGGCGAGAAGCCGCCCCCACCGCCCGTCGATGCCTCGCTCCTCGAGGTTGTGCGCGGCGTCGACGGGGTCGCGCTCGCGACGGGGAGCGTGCTCGACGAGCGAAACACGAAGATCCTGACGCCGGAGGGCGAGTCGGTGAACTCGGAGGGCTGGCCGACGCTGGCTTTCGGCATCGACACGGATCCGGCGCTCACGCAGTTCAATCCGCTGAATCTCTTCGAGGGCCGCTGGCCCGCCTCCGACGACGAGGTCGTCGTCGACGTCGGGACGGCCGACAAGCAGGACTACGCCGTCGGAGACACCGTCGAGATCTCGACCCTCCAGCCGAAGCGTCCGTTCGAGATCGTCGGTGTCGCGAAGTACGGCGAGGTGGACAGCCTCGGCGGGATCAGCTTCGCAGTCTTCACGATCCCTGCAGCGCAGGCGCTCCTCGGTCGCGAGGGGCAGTACGACGCGATCTCGGTTGCCGCCGGGGAAGGCGTCTCCGAGGACGAGCTCGTCGCTGCCATCGCCCCTGCCCTCCCGGGAGATGCGGAGGTCGTCAGCGCGACGGCAGAGGCGCAGGAGCAGGCTGACGAGGTGAGCGAGTTCACGTCGATCTTCCGCTACTTCCTCCTCGCCTTCGGCGCGATCGCGCTCTTCGTCGGCGCGTTCGTCATCTTCAACACGTTCTCGATCACCGTCGCCCAGCGCACGCGCGAGTTCGCCACGCTGCGGACGATCGGCGCGTCGCGTCGCCAGGTCCTCGGGTCGGTGATCCTCGAGTCGCTCGTCATCGGGTTGCTCGCGTCACTCGTCGGTCTCGGGCTGGGGGTCGTTCTGGCCGAAGGAATAGAGGCGCTCTTCGGCAGCCTCGGCGTCGATCTTCCGAGCGCCGAGCGCGTCTTCAAGACGAGGACGGTCGTCGTGGCGCTCGCCGTGGGCGTGGGCATCACGTTGCTGGCGGGTCTTTTCCCGGCGATCCGCGCGACCCGCGTGCCGCCGATCTCGGCCGTGCGCGAGGGCGCGACACTTCCGCACGGGCGCTTCCATCGCTACACGCCATGGGTCGCGGGGCTCGTCGTGGTCGGATCGCTGCTCCTCCTCGCGCGCGCGATGTTCACCGACGAGCTCGGCACCGGTGATCGCTTGCTCTCGATCGCCGGCGGCGTGCTTCTGCTCTTCCTCGGCGTCGCGATGCTCTCGTCGAAGCTCGTCCGGCCGATTGCAGCGGTCGTGGGAACACCAGCACGCCGGGCGGGAGGCGTGGCGGGGACGCTCGCGAGCGGCAACTCCGTCCGCAACCCGAGCAGGACTGCCGCGACGGCGGCCGCGCTGATGATCGGCATCGCGCTCGTCGCCTTCATCGCGACGCTCACCAACGGGATGAAGGCGTCCAACCGCGAGGCGATCGAGGAGCAGGTCATCGCCGACTACGTCGTGACCTCGCTCGACGGGTACACGCCGTTCGTCGCGGCCGCGGGCGAGGAGCTCGCCGCGTCTCCCGTGCCGGACGTCGTGACGAGCGTGCGGTCGGAGGCCGGCCAGGCGAACGGCGACACGGCCGAGATCGGTGGCATCGAGCCCGACACGATCGCGGACGCCTACGTGTTCGACTGGCAGGACGGCGACGACAGCGTGCTCGCGACGCTCGGCAAGACGAACGCCGTGGTGAGCTCGAACTGGGCGGAGGACCGCGCCATCGGGGTAGGCGACAAGGTGACGATCCGCTCGACGGCGGACAAGACAGCAGAGGTCACGGTCGTGGGCACGTTCAGGCCGCCCCCGTTCTACCCGCTCCTCGAGAGCGTCAACGTCTCGACCGAGCTGTTCGACTCGCTCTACGACCGCCCGCGCAACCGCTGGACGTGGGCGAACGTCGCAGACGGGTCGACCGACCAGACGCGTGCTCAGATGGAAAAGGCGATCTCGGGCTTCCCCGACACGCAGCTCGAGACGCGCGAGGAGTGGATCCAGCGCGAGGACTCCGACTTCAACGAGTTCATATCGTTCCTCTACGTGATGCTCACGCTGGCGGTCTTCGTGAGCGTCTTCGGGATGATCAACACGCTCGTCCTCTCGGTGTACGAGCGGACGCGCGAGATCGGGATGCTGCGCGCGATCGGGATGACGCGACGGCAGGTGCGGCGGATGGTCCGCCAAGAGAGCATCATCACCGCGCTCATCGGCGCGGCGATCGGGCTCCCGCTCGGGATCTTCCTCGCCGCGCTCGTCAATCGCGCGCTCTCGGAGTACGACGTGCGCTTCGCGATCCCGTGGTTGCAGCTCGGCGTGCTCACGATCGTCGCGATCGTCATCGGTGTCCTCGCGGCGATCATGCCCGCGCGCCGGGCCGCACGGTTGAATCCCCTCGAGGCAATCGCCTACGAGTAACCTCGCGGCGTGGGCCGTTTCGCCGTCCGTGGGCTTCTCAGCCGCAAGCTCCGCACAGCGCTGACCGCGATCGCGATCGTCCTCGGTGTCGCGATGATCAGCGGCACGTTCGTGCTGACGGACTCGATCGACCAGGCGTTCGACAGCATCTTCACGGACATCCGCAAGGGCTCGAACGCCGTCATCTCCGGGAAGTCGGCCTTCGATCTCGGCGACCAGACAGGTGTCAGCGCGCCGACCCTCTCGGAGTCGCTGCTGCCGGAGGTTCGCGCTCTTCCGGATGTCGCGGAGGCCGAGGGCAGCGTCGACTCCGACGCGACGCAGCTGATCGGCGACGACGGGAAAGCCGTCGTCTCGGGCGGGGCGCCGAACCTCGGCTTCTCGATCGCCAACGGCGACTCGGTCTTCAACCCGCTCACGCTCGTGGAGGGTGACTGGCCGGGGCCGAACGAAGTGGCTATCGACAAGGAGACCGCCGCGAAGGAGGACTTCGAGGTGGGGGAGACGATCGGCGTCCAGGCCGAGGGACCGGTCGAGAGGGTCCGCGTCTCGGCCATCGTCCAGTTCAGCTCGGGTCTGACGATCGGGGGCGCGACGCTGGCCGGCTTCGACCTTCCGACCGCTCAGCGGCTCTTCAAGAAGGTGGGCCAGCTCGACGAGATAGCGGTCGCGGCGAAACCCGGTGTCACCGACGCGCAGCTCGTGCGTGAGATCGAGGCGATCCTGCCGTCTCACGCGCAGGTGAGGACCGGCAGCGAGCAGGCGGTCTCGGATGCCGCCGACACCAACGACTTCATCTCCTTCCTGCGCGGCTTCCTGCTCGCGTTCGGAGGGATCGCGCTCTTCGTCGGCTCGTTCGTCATCGCGAACTCGCTTTCGATCACGATCGCGCAGCGCACGCGGGAGTTCGCCACGCTCCGCACGATCGGCGCCACGAACCGCCAGATCCTGGGGTCGGTGATGGTCGAGGCGCTCGTCGTCGGGGTCGTCGCTTCGATCGTCGGCCTGTTCCTCGGCCTGCTCCTCGCCGAGGGGCTGTTCGAGCTCTTCGACGCCGTGGGCTTCACGCTCCCCAACTCGGGGCTCGTCTTCGAGCCACGGACTGTCGTCGTCGCGCTCGCCGCCGGGATTCTCGTGACGTTCCTCGCGAGCGTCTACCCCGGCTTCCGCGCGACGATGGTGCCGCCGATCGCAGCAGTACGCGAAGGCGCCAGCCTGCCGGGCGAGCCGCTCGATCGCATCAGGGGCACGAGCGTCGCCGCGCTGGTGACCGCGGTCGGCGTCGTCGTCGGTGGCTTCGCCATCACGACGACCCCCGGCAATACGCTCGTGAGCGCGCTGTTGGCGGTGCTGGGCTTGATGCTGACGCTCTTCGGCTGCGCGCTGTTCCCGTCGCGGACGCTCGGGGCGATCGTGTCCTGTGCGCTCGGCTTCGCGGCACTCGTCTACGGGCTCTTCGTCCCCGACCTCGGGACGACGCGTGTGCTGCTCTGGATGGGTGTCGGGGTGCTGCTCGTATTCTTCGGCGTCGCGAGGGTCACGACAAGGCTCATTCCGAGCCTCGCCGCGTTCATGTCACCGATCGCACGCTGGGCGGTCTTCGCGCTGCTCGTGCTCTTCTGGCCGCTCTTCACGCTCCCGTACTGGCTCCTCCGGTACGGCGCCTGGGGGCCTGGCGCCGCCGGCAAGCGCGTGCTCGCCTTCGTCGGCGGGTCGCTCCTCAATCCCCTGATCTTCGGGATCGTCCTCGTGATGTGGCTCCGTCGAGCGCTGACGCGTTGGGAGCCGGAGTGGCCGGCCGAGTTCCCCGGGGTGATCCCCGATCGCTCCACGACCCGCGTCGGCAGCGAGAACGCCCGGCGCAACCCCCAGCGAACCGCTTCGACTGCAGCCGCGCTGATGATCGGCCTCGCGCTCGTGACGCTCGTCGCCACGCTGGCGGCCGGCATCATCGCCTCATTCGAGGGCGCGGTGAACGACCTCTGGAAGGACTCGGACTCGGACTACGCGATCACCGCGCAGAACAACTTCTCTCCGATTCCGATCGACGCGGCGAACGCGGCCGCGCAGGCGCCCGGAGTCGTCGCCGTGATGAACGTCCGCACGGGCGAGGTGCGGGCGTTCGACGAGACGATCTTCGCGACGGCGGTCGACCCGACCGCCCGCGAGCTGATCGCCCTCAAGTGGAAGGACGGCTCCCAGGAGGTGCTCGCCAACCTCGGCAGCGACGGCGTGTTCGTCGACGACGGGTACGCGAAATCGAACGATCTCGCCGTCGGCTCCCCGATCGAACTGACCTTCGCGAGCGGCGTGACGCAGACCTATGTCGTCAACGGGATCTTCGACCCGCCGACCGGGGGCTCGCCGTTCGGGAACGTGACCCTCTCCACCGAGGCGTGGGATGCAAAGGTCGCGAATCCGCGCAACCTCTACACCTTCATCGCGATGAAGGGAGACGTGAACGACTCCAACACGCGTGCTCTCGAGAAGTCGCTGGCGGCGTTCCCGAATGCGAAGGCACAGACGCGACAGGAGTTCATCGACAACCAGATCTCGGGCCTCAGCGCCGTGCTCAACATCCTCTACGTTCTGCTCGCGCTGTCCGTGATCGTGAGCCTGTTCGGGATCGTGAACACGCTCGTGCTCACGGTGTTCGAGCGGACTCGCGAGATCGGGATGCTGCGCGCGATCGGCATGACGCGCCGGCAGGTCCGCCAAATGATCCGGCACGAGAGCGTCATCACGGCGCTCATCGGCGCCGCGCTCGGGATCGTCCTCGGGATCGTCCTCGCCGCGCTGCTCATCGCACGCGTCGACTTCCTCGTCTTCTCCTTCCCGACGACGCAGGTGATCGTGTTCGTGATTGCGGCGATCGTGGTCGGGCTCATCGCCGCGATCTTCCCGGCCCGGCGCGCTGCCAAGCTCGACCCGCTCCAGGCCATCGCCTACGAGTAGGGGCGAGGCTCGCCCCGCCCGCCGAGCCGGACGACGCCGTCGGCGGCGAGGGCTGCGATCTCGTTGTCCGAGTAGCCGAGGCCTGCGAGGATGTCGGCGGTGTGCTCGCCGACGGCGGGCGGCGCCGTTCGGTGCAGGGCTCGCTCGTGATCGAACGACAAGGGCAAGGCCGGCAGCTGTAGGCCGGGAATGCCCGCGTGCTCGAGGGGCTGCAAGAATCCGAGCGCCCGAGTCTGCTCCGACGTGGCCACGGCGGCCACGTCGGCCACGGGAGCGGCAGGGACTCCGACGCCGGTGAGGCGGGCGAGCCAGTCGGCCGAGTCGCGTTCGCGTAGGCGAGCGGACACGAGCTCGACGAGCGCCTCGCGGTTCCGGACGCGATCGGGGTTCGACCGGAAGCGCTCGTCCTCGACGAGCTCGGGAAGCTCGAGCACGTCGCAGAGCAGCGAGAAGAGGCGGTCGTTGCCGCCGGCGACCATGAGCTCGCCGTCTCGCGTCGGAAAGACCTGATAGGGGGCGACCATCGGGAAGATCGTTCCCTGGCCCGTTGGAACTGTGCCGTCGGCCAGGTACCCCACCAGGTGGTAGCCGATGTAGCCGAGCGCTGTCTCGTACAGGGATGTGTCGACGACCGCGCCCTGCCCGGTGCGCTCCCGCTCGAGCAGCGCTGCGACGACGCCGAGAGCCGACCACATCCCCGTGCCCATGTCGATGAGCGAGGAGCCGACGCGCACGCCGGGACGACCTGGCTCGCCGGTCATGCTGATCAGGCCTCCGGCGGCCTGCATGAGCGCGTCGTACCCGGGCTCCTGCGACAACGGGCCGACCCGTCCGTAGGCGCCGACCGAGCAGTAGACGAGCCGACTGTTGCGAGCGCGAAGTGCCGCCGGGCCGAGGCCCAGGCGCTCTGCGAGGCCTGGTCGGAGGCTCTGTAGGAAGACATCGGCCTCGTCGCTGAGACGAAGCACGGCCTCCCGCCCTCGCGCGTCGCTCAACGAGACCGCGAGCGACCGTTTCCCGGCGTTCACCGTGAGGAACATCGTGCTCTCGCCGTTCCAGAACGGCGGGCCCCAGGCGCGGCCGTCGTCTCCCGTGTCCGGACGCTCGACCTTCACCACGTCGGCCCCGAGCGCCGCCAGGATCTCGGCGCAGTACGGGCCGGCGATCGACGTGGTGACGTCGATCACCCGTACGCCGTCGAGGGGGAGGAGGGCCATCGGGCAATCATTCCTTGCTGAGAAGATGTGAGAGGCTTGACGTGGGCCTGGAGCACATCCGGTTGGGGGTCTGCGCACGGCGAATCGCGCCCGGATCGGTCGGCACCAAGGCTGCAAGCCTTGGCACCGCCCGCTCCGACCGCGCTTCTTGGCGCATACCCTCCCCGAATGCACTCCCGGCCCACGTCAAGCCTCTAGATGCCCGACTGGCTCGACTTCGACCGCTTCACGGAATGGGTCTCCGGCGAGTGGTGGAGCTACCTCGTCATCTTCGGTGTCGCTGTCGTCGACGCGTTCTTCCCGCTCGTCCCGAGCGAGTCTCTCGTCGTCATCGGGGGGAACCTCGCGAGCTCCGGCGACCTCGTGCTCTGGCTCGTGATCCTCTCGGGCGCAGCCGGGGCGATCGTCGGCGACAACATCTCGTTCTGGATCGGCCACTTCGTCGGCGAGAAGACCGTCAAGCGGGTTTTCGGCAGCGAGAAGTGGCACAAGCGGCTCGAGTGGGCCGAGCGAACGCTCGACGAGCGCGGCGCGTACATCATCCTCATAGCGCGTTTCATCCCGGGTGGCCGCACCGCGGTCACGTTCTCCGCCGGCTACGTGAACACGTTCCCTTGGCGGCGCTTCATCGTGTACGACGCCGTCGCGGGTCTCCTGTGGGCGACATATGCGGCGCTACTCGGCTACTTCGGTGGCAAGACGTTCGAGGACCACCCCCTCTGGGGAGTGGTCCTCGCCCTCGGTATCGCCTTGTCCTTGGGGTTTCTCGTCGAGCTCGTCAGGCACTACCGGCAGCGCCGCTCGGCTGCCTGAGCCCGAGCTCGCGCGCCGCTCGCTGGGCGTAGAGAAGGCCCACGATCAGGATGATCAACGCCAGGAAGCCGTGCAGGCCGTTGATCCAGCTGCCTTCCTTCTCGGTGTCGCCGAGGAATCCGAGCTGAGCGACCGAGAGGATCAGGAACCCGACCGCCCCGCCGACCATCGGCCAGTTGCCCCAGTACGCGACGATCGCGCCGATCACGATCGCGAGCTCACCGAGGTGGACGAACATCGAACCGACGCCGTGCGCGTCGAGCGCACCGTTCCCGGCCCCACGGACGTAAGCGGCGATGGCGAACGCCTGCCAGAGCACGCTGGCGACGACGAGGAGCCCGCCCAGGAACACGACCCACGTGAATGTTCTCTTCATGGCGCGAGATCTTCTCGCACGAAGCGGACGATGACAACCCCGCTCGCATCTGGAAGACTCGGGCCGTGGCCAAGCTCCTCGTCCATGTCACCTGCGGGCCCGAGAGCCCCACGAAGGCCGCGCTCGCCTTCCTCGTCGCCAAGGCGGCCGTGGACGAAGGTCACGAGGTGTCGATGTTCCTCGCGGGTGACGGTGTCCAGCTCCTCCGTGACTCGGTGCTCGACTCGCTGACGGGTCTCGGCACCGGGAGCCTGCGCGAGTCGTATGACGCGGTCGTAGCGGCGGGGACGCAGCTCTACGCGTCCGGGATGTCGAGCAAGGCGCGTGGGGTCGGAGAGCCCGACCTCGAAGGCAAGCCGGTCGAGCTCGCGATGCCGAACGTGCTCGTCAGGCTCGCGCTCGAGTCCGACCGCGTCATCACCTATTGACACCGACGAAGCGCTGCCAACGCATGTGACACTGTGTCACGAGGGCTGAAGCTCTCGACGCGCGTACGCTGGCAGGCGTGAACCGACTCGCGGACGCGACGAGCCCGTACCTGCTCCAGCACGCGGACAACCCGGTGGACTGGTATCCGTGGGGGGACGAGGCATTCGCCCGAGCCGAGGCGGAGGACAAGCCTCTTCTCGTCTCCGTCGGCTACAGCTCGTGCCACTGGTGTCACGTCATGGCGCACGAGTCGTTCGAGAACGCCTCGACCGCTGCATTGATGAACGACCTGTTCGTCAACGTCAAGGTCGACCGGGAAGAACGGCCCGACGTCGACGCGCTGACGATGGAGGCCACCGTGGGCATGACCGGCTCGGGGGGCTGGCCGACGACGGTGTTCATGACGCCCGACGCGAAGCCCTTCTACGCCGGCACGTACTTCCCGCCCGAGCCGCGCCACGGGATGGCGAGCTTCGCAGACGTGATGCGTGCGGTCGCGCAGACGTGGCGCGAACGTCGCGGCGACGTCGATCGGCAGGCGAGCCGCATCGACGGCGCCCTCCGCAGCGTGGCGAAGGCTGCGCCGTCCAACGAGCCGCTGACCGCGTCGCTGCTCACGGACGCTGCTCGTGGCATCGCGCGCACTTTCGAGCCGGCCTTCGGCGGGTTCGGTCACGCGCCGAAGTTTCCCGCCGCGTCGACCCTCGAGTTCCTCCTCGGGCGAGGTGACGACGATTCGCTCGCGATGGTGGCGGCGACGCTGGACGCGATGGCCGCCGGAGGCATGTACGACGTCGTCGGAGGAGGGTTTCACCGCTATTCGGTCGACGACCGCTGGCTCAAGCCGCACTTCGAGAAGATGCTCTACGACAACGCCTTGCTGGCGTCGGCGTACCTGCACGGGTGGGTCGTCACCGGGCACGAGCGCTACCGGGAGGTCGTCGAGGAGACGCTCGACTACGTGCTCCGCGAACTTGCGCTGCCGGGCGGGGGGCTCGCATCCGCGCAAGACGCCGACACCGACGGCATCGAGGGGCTCACCTACACCTGGACGCTCGAAGAGGCCGCCGCAGTCGGCCTGCCGCGCGGGCTCCTCGAGCCGTTCGAGCACGGGCGGCTCATCGTCCGCGGAGAGCTCGACGGCGGGTTGCGAGCGGAGGTGCTCGCCGAGCGGGCTCGGCGCGTGCAGCCCTTTCGCGACGACAAGGTGCTCGCATCGTGGAACGGGCTGGCTCTTGCTGCGCTCGCCGAGGCCGCACGCCGTCTCGAGCGCGCAGACTGGCTCGCTGCGGCGCGCGGCGTGGGGGAGTTCCTTCTGGGCGCGCTCTCGGACGAAGCCGGAGCGTTGCTGCGCTCGCAGCGGGACGGTCGCACGAGCGGCCCGGCGTATCTCGACGACTACGCGAACGTCGCCCACGGGCTCATGGAGCTGCACGTGGCGACGGGCGAGCTGCGCTGGCTCTCGGAGGCTCGCCGGCTCGCGCTCAATGCGATCGCGCGCTTCGGAGACGCGGAGCACGGCGGGTTCTTCCTCTCGGCGGGAGACGCCGACGCTCGCGTGCCCCGGACGAAGGAGCTCCAGGACACGCCCATCCCGTCCGGGAACTCGATGCTCGCGCTGGTGCTCCTGCGGCTTTCCAGGATCTGGGGAGACGACGAGCTCGAGCGTCGCGCGGTATCCGTGTTCCGGCTCGTGGAGCCCGCCGTGAGGCGCGCGCCGGGAGCGTTTGCATGGGCGCTGCGCGGTCTCGAACTGTGGTTCGGCGCTTCGCGGGAGATAGCGATCGTAGGCCCGGCCGACTCCGCGCTCGCGCGCGCCGCGCTCGCGGCGTTCCAGCCGAACGCCGTCGTCGCGGTCGGCCCGTCCGACGACGTTCCGCTCCTCGCAGGCAAGGACCTGATCGACGGCAAGCCCGCCGTGTACGTCTGCGAGCGGTTCGCCTGCCGGAGGCCGGTCACCGAGATCGGGGACCTCGCCGACGTGCTTTCGTAGCGCGGTGCGGCACTGAGACCGGCTGCCGCCGGTGCTCAGGTAGCTTCCTGCCCATGACGACCACAGAGCTGACGGGCGCCGAGGATGTCGCATGGGATCTCTCGGATCTCTACGAAAGCGGAGAAGACCCACGCATCGAGCAGGACCTAGAGGAGACCGAGGCCGCCGCCGCGGCATTCCGTGACCGCCACTACGGCAGGGTCGCCCAGCTGACGGCGGCCCAGCTCGTCGAGGCGATCGAAGAGCGCGAGCGGATCGAGTCGGTTTTCACGCGCGCGATCTACTACGCGCACCTCCGGTTCTCGACCGACATGGCCGACCCGCCGCGAGGCGCGCTGCTCGCGCGGTTGACCGAGAAGGGCGCGGTGTTCGACACGCAGCTGCTGTTCTTCGGGCTCGAGATCGCCGACCTCGACGACGCCGCGGCGGACGCGCTGCAGGCGGACGTCGCGCTCGAGCGCTGGCGGCACTGGCTCCGGTCGGTTCGGAAGTTCCGGCCCTACGTCCTCACCGAGCCCGAAGAGAAGATCATGACCGAGAAGTCGGTCTCGGGCGTCACCGCGTGGGATCGACTGTTCGACGAGCTTCTCGGTGCGGTGCGCGTGGACCTGGACGGGGACGACGTCAGCTTCGAGCAGGCGATGGCGAAGCTCTATTCCCATGATCGGGACGAACGGCGCCAAGCGGCCGACGCTGTAACCCTCGCGCTCGAGCCGGGGCTGCGAACTCGAACGTTCATCTTCAACACGATCGTCCTCGACAAGTCGATCGACGATCGCCTCAGGGGCTACGAGACCTGGCTTTCCGCGCGCAACCTTCGCAACGACACGACCGATGAGGCGGTCCAGGCGCTCATCGACGCGACCGTG
>JAIBJO010000006.1 GCA_020029615.1 Actinomycetota bacterium | reverse complement strand
ATGCAACGACAGCTCCTCGATCCGCCGGAGCACCTCGGGGAGGCGAGTGCGGGGAACGACGCCGTCCTGGACGTAGTAGTCGGTCGCGATCCGGCCCATCGCCGCGAACGCCGACTTGCGCCCTTTCCAGAGCAGCGCACGGTCGGCCTCGCTTGTCGCAGCGCGAATCTCGAAGGCACCGCACTCCCTACAGATCCGCTCGATCTCGCCCGCGTCGTCCTCGACCTGCTCGACCACGCCGTCTAGCTCGACGAGGAGCACTGCGCCTGCGCCGTCCGGATACCCGGGTGCGACGGCGCGCTCGGCTGCCTCGATCGTGAGAGAGTCCATCATCTCGATCGCGGACGGCATCACGCCGGCGGCGACGATCCCGGAGACTGCAGCGCCCGCCGCGTCCATCGTATGGAAGCCCGCGAGCAGCGTTCGCACCGCCTGCGGAGTGCGGACGACGCGGAGCGTGATCCGCGTCGCGATCCCGAGCGTGCCCTCGGAGCCGACGATCACACCCAGTAGATCCGGGCCGTCCGGGTCGAGCGCCTTCCCGCCGAGCTCCAGTACCTCTCCGTCCGGCAGGACGAACGTGAGACCGGTGACATGGTGCGTCGTGAACCCGTACTTGAAGCAGTGCGCGCCTCCCGAGTTCTCGGCGACGTTGCCACCGATGGTGCACACCTGCTGACTGGACGGATCGGGTGCGTAGAAGAAGCCGCCGCCGGCTACCGCGCGCGTGACGTCGAGGTTGGCGACGCCCGGTTCCACGACGACTCGCTGACTCGCAACGTCGATCTCGAGGATCCGGTTCATGCGCGCGAGCGAGACGACGACACCGCCCGCGACCGGGGTTGCTCCGCCGGAGAGGCCGGTGCCCGCTCCGCGCGCGACGAACGGGACGCGCTCTCGGTGACATGCGCGGAGCACCGTCTGGACGTCCTCCGTCGAGCCGGGGAGGACGACGAGCTCCGGCACGGCGCGGTGACCGGTGAGTCCGTCGCACTCGTAGACGCGTAGCTGCTCCGGCTCGATGATGACGTGCTCCGCGCCCAGCTCGTCGCGCTGCTCGTTGACGAAGGAGGCGGGCAGGCTCACGTTGCCGAGTCTAGAGCGGTGCGGCTGCGCTCAAAGAGCATTGACCGGGTCAGCCTGATACTAGGTTTCTCCCGTGCTTCCGATCGAGCGTCCGGGGAAGATCGTCTGTGTCGGCCTCAACTACCGCGATCACGCCGAGGAGCAGGGGGCCGAGCTCCCGAAGGAGCCCCTCCTCTTCGCGAAGTGGCCCTCATCGCTGATCGGGCCCGGCGAGCCGATCGTCATCCCACCGATCGTCACCAAGTGCGACTACGAGGCCGAGCTCGGGGTCGTCATCGGTGCGCGTGTGACGCGCGTGTCGAAGGAGAACGCCTTCGAGGCCGTGCGCGGGTACCTGTGCGCGAACGACGTGAGCGCACGCGACCTCCAGTACTCCGACCGCCAGTGGACACGGGGGAAGTCGCCGGACACGTTCTGCCCCGTCGGGCCGATGACGCCGCGCGACGACGTCGCCGACCCGCATGCCCTGCGGATCAGGGCGATCGTCAACGGTGAGGTGCTGCAGGACTCCACGACGGCGAACCTGATCTTTGGCGTCGACGACGTCATCGCCTACGTGTCCCAGTCCTCGACGCTCGAGCCGGGCGACCTCGTCCTCACCGGAACTCCTGCAGGCGTCGGCATCTTTCGCGATCCGCAACGCCTGTTGCAGCCGGGAGACGAGGTGACGATCGAGATCGAGGGGCTCGAGTCGCTGACGAACCCGGTCGTCGCCGGATGAGCGACGCCTCCTTCGCCATACTCGGCGCATGGCCGTTGCGCATCCCGCACGCCACCTCCTTCGGGCGAAGGACCTCGTGGACGCTCGCTACCGGGAGCCGCTCGACGTGAAGACGCTGGCACGAGCCGCGAAGCTCTCGCCGGCCCATTTCAGCCGGGAGTTCAGACGCGAGTTCGGAGAGTCACCGCACCAGTACCTCCTCGGGCGGCGACTCGAGCGCGCCGCGACGTTGCTGCGGACGACGGATCGCTCGGTTGCGGACGTCTGCCTCGCAACCGACGACGTCCGCGGGACCTACGAGGAGCTGAAGGCGCGGGGCGTGGAGTTCCAGCAGGAGCCGACCGAGCAGCCGTACGGGGTCGACGCCGGGTTCCGCGATCTTTCCGGTAACCAGATGCGCATGGTGCAGTAGCTGCTGGGCGATGCCATTCAGCTCTCACCTGTCGGCTACGTGAGCTTTCCGCTGCTTCGCCGATGCCGCGCCTGATCGTCCTCCTGCGAGGTGTGAACCTCGCCGGCCGGAACCGCCTCGCGATGCCTGCGCTTCGCGAGGCTCTAGAGGACGCGGGCTTCGCCGATGTCGTCACCTACGTCCAGAGCGGCAACGTGGTGCTCTCGAGCAAGGCGTCGGGGAAGCGAGTGAAGAGCATCGTCGAGCAGGTCGTCTCGGACCGCTTCGGCCTCGACATCGACGTCGTCGTACGCACGCATGCTGAGCTCGCGGCGGTGGTCGCGCGCAATCCGCTGAAGAAAGTCGCGGCGAGCCCGAAGCTGTACCAGGTCACCTTCCTGGACGCGTCTCTCGGCGCCGAGGTTCTCGAGAAGCTCGAGGCGGCAGCAGCAGGAGAGGAGCGCGTCGTGCTCGTCGGTCGTGAGCTCTATGCATGGCACCCCGACGGCGTCGGCCGCTCGAAGCTCGCGGCGCTGATGTCCGGCAAGGGCCTCGGAGTAACCGCGACTGCACGAAACTGGACGACGGTGACGAAGCTCCTCGAGCTCGCCGGCGGCTGATGGTCGATCGGGTCGACTACGCTGCGGGTGTGAGCTTTCGCACGATCGACGAGCTCGACACTGCGCTCCGTGAAGCCGACTATCTACCCGATCGCGGGCTCGCGACCGCGCTCTTCCTGGCGCTGGCGCTCGAGAAGCCGGTGCTCCTGGAGGGCGAGGCAGGGGTCGGGAAGACCGAAGCTGCGAAGGCGCTTGCGACTGCGCTCGACGCGCGCCTGATCCGGCTCCAGTGCTACGAGGGCCTCGACGTCTCGCACGCCGTCTACGAGTGGAACTACCCGCGGCAGCTTCTCCACATCCGCGCCGCGCAGGAGGGGACGGTCTCGGAGGAGGAGCTCTTCGGCTCCGAGTTCCTGATTCGGCGACCCCTTCTCGACGCGATCGACTCGGACAAGCCCGTCGTGCTGCTCATCGACGAGATCGACCGCGCCGACGAGGAGTTCGAGGCGTTCCTGCTCGAAGTGCTCTCGGACTTCCAGATCACGATCCCCGAGCTCGGCACGATTCGCGCCCGTCGCAAGCCGGCCGTCGTCCTCACGTCGAACCGCACCCGCGAGCTGCACGACGCGCTGAAGCGCCGTACGCTTTTCCACTGGATCGGGCACCCGTCGATAGAGCGCGAGGTCGAGATCGTGAAGCTGCGCGTGCCGGAGATCTCCGAGCGGCTCGCAAAGGAGGCGGCCGCGTTCGTCCGCGGCCTGCGCGCGCTCGATCTCGCGAAGCCTCCCGGGGTCGCGGAGACCATCGACTGGGCGCAGGCCCTTGCCGCGCTCGGCCGAGAGGAGATCGACGCCGAGGTCGTCGAGCAGACGCTCGGCTCGGTCCTCAAGTATCGCGAGGACATCGAGACCGTGCGCGACGAGACGCTCGTCGGCCTCGTCGAAGAGGCGCGTGCGTCGGCGCGGTAACACCGGTGTCTGACACCTCCCCTGACAACCATGCGAGTTTGAGACCGCTTGGTGTCGGACACCGAGGGTAGGCGACGTGCAGGGCACTGCGATCGTCCGGCACGTCGTGACCTTCGGGCGCGTGCTGCGCGAGGTCGGGATCGAGGTCGGTCCCGGACGCGCTGCCAACGCCGTTCGTGGGCTCGGCGCAGTGGATCTCACCCGGCAGGACGACGTCTACTTCACGCTGCGCCAGACGCTCGTCTCGCGGCACGACGAGCTCGAGCTCTTCGATCGTGCCTTCGTCGCGTGGTTCCTGCGTGGGCCGGTCACGCCGCTCGTTCGGCAGACACTGGAGCCGCCCTTCCCCGAACGCGTCGCGGCAGACACGCTGCGGTCAGGGCTCGACCAGGGGGCCGGCGACACAGGCAGGCCGCAGGAGCTCGGCGCTTCTGCGTACGAGCTCCTGCGCGAGAAGGACTTCGCCGAGATGACATCCGACGAGTTCGAGCGTGTGCGCCGGCTGATGGCGGCGATCGCACGAACGCGGCCGCGTCGTACGTCGCGGCGCCGATCGCCCGATCCGCGCGGCGACCGGCTCGATCTTCGGCGGCTCCTGCGGAAGTCGCTCCGCACCGGGGGTGAGCCCATCGAGCAGCCGTGGAAAGCCCGCAAGGCCGTTCCGCGGAAGCTCGTCGTCCTCTGCGACGTCTCGGGCTCGATGGACGCCTATGCCCGAGCGTTGCTCTTCTACCTTCATGCCATCGTCGGGAGCGGCCCTGGCGTCGAGGCGTTCGCCTTCGGGACCCGGCTCACCCGGCTCACGCACGATCTCGCTACTCGCGACCCCGAAGCCGCGCTCGCGCGCGCAAACGCAATCGCCGTCGACTGGGGGAGCGGCACGCGCATAGGCGCTTCACTCCGTGAGTTCAACGCGATCTACGGGAGGCGAGCACTGTCGCGCGGTGCCGTCGTCGTGGTGGTCTCGGACGGCTGGGAGCGCGACGACCCCGACCTCGTCGCGCGTGAGATGGCGAAGCTCGCGCGTGCCGCGTATGCGGTTGTCTGGGTCAACCCGCTGAAGGGAAATCCCGAGTACCAGCCGCTCGCGGGCGGGATGCGCGCAGCGTTGCCCTTCGTCGACCGCTTCCTTCCTGGCCATAATCTCCGAAGTCTCGAAGAGCTCGGCGCCGTGCTCGCCGGCATCGAAAGGAGGCACGCAGCGTGAAAGAGATCCTGCCCGAGATCGACCGCTGGACGGAAAACGGCGAGAAGGTCGTCGTCGCGACCGTGGTTGCCACCAGGCGCTCCGCGCCGCGTCCACTCGGCGCCAGCCTCGCAATATCCGAGTCGGGGAAAATGTGCGGCTCCGTCTCCGGGGGCTGTGTCGAGAGCGACGTCTTCGAGAACGCACGGGAAGTGCTGGCGACCGGCGAGCCGAAGCTCCTCACGTACGGCATCGAGGACGATCTCGCCTGGAGCGTGGGGCTTCCGTGCGGCGGCGAGATCGACGTCTTCCTCGAGCGGGTGGAGTAGTGAGCCTCATCCACCGGCTCGCGGAGCTCCGTGAGTCCAACGAGCGCGCGCTCCTCTTCACCGCGATCGAGGGCGACGAGGCCGGCGCGAAGGTGCTGGTGCTCGAGTCCGGCGAGCAGGTCGGCGACGGGCTCGACCAAGCCGTTGCGCAGTTCGACGAGCTGATCCGGCGAGGGCGGAACCACCTGATCCGGCTGGACGACGGCTCGAAGGTGTTCGCCGAATGGTACGGCCCGCCGCCGCGCCTCCTCGTCTACGGCGCGGTCGACACGGCCGAGGCGATGTGTCGTGGGGCAAAGCTTCTCGGCTGGCATTCGATCGTGGCCGACGCGCGGGCGAAGTTCGCGACGCCGGAGCGGATCCCCTCGGCGGACGAGCTCATCGTCGAGTGGCCGCAGGAGGCGCTCGCACAGGTCCGGCCCGACCACCAGACGGCGATCGTCGTCCTTACGCACGACGACAAGTTCGACGAGCCTGCCCTGATCGGCGCGCTCGAGACCGAAGCCTTCTACGTCGGCGCCCTCGGCTCGCGCCGCAACCAGGAGCGCCGTCGCGAAAGGCTGCTCGAGGCGGGTGTCGAGGAGTCCACGCTCGAGCGGATCATGGGACCCTGCGGCCTCGACATCGGAGCGGACACGCAGGAGGAGACCGCGCTCTCCATCCTCGCCGAGATCCTGGCGGTACGCGCGCAGCGAGAAGGTGGGTTCCTGAAAGACGCGAAGAAGCGCATCCACGCGGAGATCGAGTAGGTCTCGGCGGAAGCGCATGGCGTCGCGTTCTCGGTCCGTCAGCGAGGATCGCTGGAACGCGTTCATCTCGACCGTCGAGCCCGGAGAGTCCTGCCCCGGGCCTCTCGCTGGGCGTAGGCTCGCCGTCAAGGATCTCTTTGACACGGCCGGCGTGCGAACGACGTACGGCTCGGGCCTCTATTCCGAGCACGTCCCTGACAGGAACGCCGCCGCAGTTCAGCGGCTGCTCCACGCCGGCGCCGTGCTCGTCGGCAAGACGCATCTGCCGGAGTTCGCCTGGAGTGTGCTCGGGCAGAGCGACTGGTACGGAACGTGTAGCAACCCGACCCGGCCCGGAAAGACGACCGGTGGCTCGTCGTCCGGGTCGGGCGCCGCTCTCGCGGCGGGGCTTTGTGACCTTGCGCTGGGCTCGGACACCGGCGGCTCGATCCGACTTCCGGCGGCGGCCTGTGACATTGTGGGGTTGAAGTCGCAATGGGGACTCATCTCGGTCGAGGGCGTGTTTCCGCTCTGCCCGACGCTCGACACCGTCGGGCCGATGGCGCGCTCGGTGGAGGACGTTGCGCTCATGTGGTCGGTGCTGACCGAACGACTCGTTCCCGAGCCGACGCTCGTCGGACTGACGGTCGGGCTCATGCGGCAGCCGCCTGGAATCGGTGACGGCCGTGAGACGGAGCGGAGTGACGCGGCAGAGGAGTGGGTCGCCGATCTCGAACGCCTCGGCGCACGAGTCGTGGAGACCCGCGTGCCGGAGCCGTCGGCGAACACCTGGCCCCAGTTCCAGCACGAGGCACTGACGTCGCACGCGGCCACGTTCCCCGCTCGTGAGGACGAGTACGGCCGGGCGATGCGGAAGAAGCTCCACGCAGCGCAGCGCGCCACGTCCGACGAGATCTCGGCCGCCTACCGGGCCATCGGGGAGTGGCGACGATACGAGCCCGAGGTCGACCTCTACCTGAGTCCGTGCTACGCGATCGAGCTCCCCGACGAGGACGCGGGCGAGCTCGAGATAAGGCTCCCGCTCACGTCCTTTCTGCGCTGGGTGAACCTCACCGGGTGGGCCGGGCTTGCGATCGGGAACATGCAGCTCGTCGCGCCTCGAGACGAGGTGGTGCTCGCCGCCGGGTTGGCCTGGGAGCGTGGCTAGCCTAGGGCGCCCAGAACGCCTCGAAGGCGCCAGGGTCGCTCGGTAGCGCGAGCACCTCGCGAACGAGGCCGCCTTCGATCGTGAAGAGCAGCACCTGGTCGAGCTCGAGCGTCCGACCACGCCGCGAGCCGCGCGCCCGATAGAGGGCGGCAGCTCGGTGCTCGCTCGTGAGCACGTCGATCAGCTCCGAGCCGTACGTTCCATCCGTCTCCTTCGGCAGCTTCGCGAGGAAGCGGAAGATCGCCTCGCGGCCACGATACGTTCCCGCCATCGCTCCTCCGCCGGACACGGACCAGACGGCGTCGTCCGCGAAGAGCCCACGAAGAGCGAGGCCCTCCTTGCGGTCGAAGGCGCCGAAGATGCGCCTCACGATCGCCTCGTTCTCAGGTCCCGGCACGCCCCTCCTCCCAGCGCGAGATCAGGCTCTCGACGTGGCGCCGTTGTGCGGCGGTGAACGGGATGAGCGCGACGAGCCGGCGTGCCTCGACGGGGTCGTCGTTGGCGACGGCCGCCTCGAGATGCTCGCGTTGAGGCGTCGGCTGGCGGAGTTGCCGGCGCAGCCAGCGCAGCAGACTCACCGCCGCCTGGTCGGTCACGCGTGCAGGCTAGATGATCGACGCCAAGATCTCGCGCATCTGGCGAGTGGGCGCTGTCAGCAGGCAGGTCAGCTGCCGGTCTCGGCGTCCTTCGGCTTTTCCTCGTCCGGCTCGCCGGCCGAGGACGCCTCCTCCTCGGCGAGGCTGTACGCGCTGAGCCGGTTCGACAGGCCTGCCATCCAGCTGACCTCCTCCGCCTCGTCGCCCGGCTCTGCCGCGCCGGACTTGCCGCGCTTCGTCTTGCCGGTCTCGGGCGCGGGTCGTCGCCGCGACGGCCTCGGCGGCTCGCGCCCGTGGTCTCCCTCGTCGGCATCCTCGCGAGGAGTGGGAAAGCTCGTGACGGGTGGGAAGTAGAGGCCGCTCGGAGGGTCGCCTGACCCCGTGTCCGGGGCGACTTCGAGGAAGGTCCTCGGCGCTTCTGCGGCCGGGCGCAGGTGGTCGTGGCTGGGTCTCGACTCCGGAGGTCGAGTGGGGTCGACGACGTAGTCCGGGAGCGGGCCGAGCTCCGGCTCGGGCTCCGGCTCGGGGAGAGGCGGTGGCGCTGACCGGGCTGACCCTGCCTCGGGCTGGATGACGAAGTCGGGAAGAGGCTCCGGAGCTGACGTCACGGGCTCGGGCGCCGGCGGAGCGACGGGCGGGGCCTCGGACGATGACTCGACGACGTAGTCGGGCAACGTCTCGGGCTCGGGCGTCGAGATGACGGTGAACTCGGGCCGGTGCGTCGGCTCCGGCGCCGGCGCGGCCCCGGAAGTGGTCGCCGGTGCCGAGATCGGCTCCGGCTCCGGCTCGGGCTCCAGCCCCGCTTCCGGCTCCGCTGCAGCGACCGGCTCGGGCTCGTCGACCGCCTCTGCTGCGACCGCAGGCTCGGGATCGGGCTCTGCCACAGGCATGGCTTCGACGACCGGCTCCGGCTCGCGGACGACGACGGGCTCCGGGCCCGGCTGTGTGACGGCGGTCGGCTCCGGCGCTGGTACGACGACGGGATCTGGCTCGGCCGCCTTGACCGGCTCCGGCTCCGGCTCGGAATCGGGCTCTCGCTCCGGGATCGGGGCAGCCTCGGCGAGCGCGGGCGCCGGAGGGGGCACGAGAGTGGGCTCGAGCGGTTCGGGCGCAACGACCGGCGCCGCCTCGGCGACGACGGGCGGCGCGGGGAGAGGAGTAGGCGGCGCAGCGGCGGGCGGAGGCGTGGGCGTGAGCGGCGGAGCCTCCGCTTCCGGCTCGGATGTCGGGGGAAGCTCCCACAACGGGCGTCCGCCGACAGGCCGCTCGCGAAGGAGGTGGCGGCTGACCTTGCCCCCGAGAGTGGGGATCTCCTCGACAAAGACGATCTCTCGCGGGACGAGCTGCTCGGGGAGTGCCTGCCCCACGAACTGGCGCAGTTCGGCCTCGAGCTGCTCCGAGCCCTCGTCTCCGGGCCGTGGAACGACGTACGCTCGGACGAACTGACCTCCCCGTTGGAGGTCGCGAAGCCCGATGACCGCGCTCGCCACGGTCGCTTCGTGGCCGCGCAGGACGCGCTCGACCTCGAACGGACCGAACGTACGGCCTCGGCTCGTGATGACGTCCTCCGCACGACCGACGAACCAGAAGAAGCCGTCCTCGTCTTCGACGGCGACGTCGCCGGTCAAGTACCAGTCCCCACGAAACGCGCTCTTCGTCTCGTCCGTGGACTCCCAGTAGCCGGCGAACAGCGTCGGTGGGCGTCCGCGCACCGCGAGGTCTCCCTCGATGCCGACGGGTAGTTCGTCGCCCTCGCCGTCGATGATCGCGACGTGATGGCCCGGGAGTGCGCGTCCCAGGGATCCAGGCTTGAACCCGGCTTCGGCGCCGTTGGCGACGACCACGTTGGTCTCGGCCTGGCCGTACCCGTCGTGGATCGTCATCCCCCACCGCTCCTCGAACGTCGCGATGAGGTCCGGCTCCAGATGGTCGCCGGTCGACACGAGCCGGCGGAGGCGCGGTGACCGGAACCGCTCGAGCTCGCGGAGCTCGGCGAGCGCGCGGTACTCGGCGGGAGACTGGCACAGGATCGTCGGGCCTAGGCGGTACAGCAGGTCGAGTCGCTCGAGTGGATCGAACTCGCCCTGGTGGAGCACGACCTCGGCACCGCGAGACCAGGGTCCGACGAGCGCGCTCCACACGGCGTGTGGAGAGTCAGGTGGTGCCGTGCACCAGACGGCGTCGCCGCGGCCGGCGTCGAGCCAGTGCTCGGCGGCGACCCGCGTTGCAAACACCGATCCATGCGTATGGGCGACCTGCTTCGGCGCGCCGCCCGTGCCCGGGGTCGAGAGGATGAATGCGAGGTCCCGTGACGACGTGTCGTGGGTGGGCGAGTCGTCGGGGACGTCCGACGAGCGGCGGTGGCGGCCCTCATCGAGATAGTGGACGTCGGGCTCGTAGGACATCTGCGTGATCGCGGCCTGGCACGAGTGCTCGGCGACGATGAGCGCCGCCTCGGTCGAGGAGACGCGAACCTCGAGCGCCTGAGCCGACAGCCCGGGTGAGCACGGGACCGCGACTGCGCCCACCTTGATGACGCCGAGCATCACCTCGAGCCACTCGAGACCGCTCCCTGCAAGGACGACGACACGGTCCTCGGGCTGGATACCGTGCTCACGGAGAGTCGCCGCCCAGCGAGAAGCGCCCTCGGAGATCTGCATGAACGTTCGCGGCTCGATGACGCCGTCCTTGCCCAGGAACGTCAAGGCCCGGCGCTTGTGGTCGCTCGCGAGCGCCTCCACCACGTCGCGCGTGAAGTTGAAGCGATCCGGAAGGTGCCAGCGCTCCTCGGAGAGCGCGGGGATCAGGGCAAGCTCGAGTGGCGAGCTGGGAAGCCCGTTCGCGCGCGCACGGCGTCGGCCGATGCGGAGTCCTTTCACGGCACGTCCTTTATCGACCCGAATGCCGGTTTAGCTGAATCCGAAATCCTTCCCCTCTCAGCTCGCTCGGCCGACCCCCTACATTAGTCCAAGTTCGGCAGCGAACGGCTGATCGTCTGAAAGGCGCTCTGGAAGCCGGAATCCCCCCGCCTCCTCGAGCGCGCCGATGCGGTCCGGAAGCGCCGGATGAGTGTTGAACAGGCCGGACATGGCGAGCACGCCACGCCGTTCGGAGTCGACGCGGTCGGTCGGGCTCTCGACCCAGAGGTGTGCCGTCGACGCGTCCGCGTAGCGGATCGACGTCGAGTCGAGCTCGAGCCGGCGAAGCGCAAGCGCCATCGCCTCGGGGTCCGAGAGGATCTCGGCGGCTCCCGCGTCTGCGAGGTACTCGCGACGTCTCGACAGGCTCATTCGGAGAAGGAGAGCCGCATACGGCGCGAGGACGAAGCCCACGACCGCGAGCACCGCGACGAGCCCTCCGGTCTTTCGCGAGCGTCCCCCGTAGGCGATCGAGCGAAAGCCGATGTCCGCGATGAGCGCGATGACCCCTGCGAAGACGGTGGCCATCGTCATCAGGTACGTGTCGCGGTTGCGGATGTGCGAGACCTCGTGGGCCAGCACGGCCTCGAGCTCGCGCTTCGGCATCACCCGGAGCAGCCCGACGGTCACGCCGACGTAGCTCGTCTCCGGGCGCAGGCCGGCCGCGAACGCGTTCGGCGCCGGGTCGTCGACGATGCGGAGCTCCGGCGTGACGGGAAGCCCGGCGCCGATCGACACGTTCTCGACGATGCGACGCAGCGGCTCCAGCTCCTTCTCGCCGAGCGCCTTCGCTCGCGTCATCCCGGCGATCATGCTCCGCGAGCGAACGAGCGCGAAGACTGCGTAGACCAAGGCAATCGCGATGGCGACGGCGCCGAGCGAGACGTCGAGCGCCAACCCGATCAACCCTGCGATCACGAGCAGGAGCACGACGAAGCCGAGGACGACGATGCTGCTCCGGAAGCGGTTGGAGCGGATCTGCTCCTGCAGGGTCACGTCGCGGCGGAGAACGAGACCTGGGGCGGCGCCGTGTCGCCGTCGGCCGAGAAGAACTCCTTGTCCCGAAACCCGAGCGGTCTGGCGACGACCAGCCACGGGATGCTCTGGATCGCCGTGTTGAAGTGCATCACGGTCGAGTTGTAGTAGCGGCGGGCGGCGCTGATCTTGTCCTCCGTGTCGGTGAGGTCGTCCTGCAACTGGAGGAAGTTCTCCGATGCCTTGAGGTCAGGGTATGCCTCGGCGACGGCGAACAGGCGTCCGAGCGCGACGCTCAGTCCCTCGTTTGCCTCGGCCGCAGCACCCGGCGTGCCCGCGTGCTGGAGCGCCGCGCGCGCCCGGGTCACTTCGTCGAACACTCCCCGCTCGTGGGCCGCGTAGCCTCGAACCGCCTCGACCAGGTTCGGGATCAAGTCTGCGCGCCGCTGGAGCTGGACGTCGATGTTCGCCCAGCCTGTGTCGGCCTCGTTCCGCAGGCGGACGAGCCGGTTGTACCCCAGGGCGACCACGACTCCGAAGACGACGACGACGCCGATGGCGATCCAGAGCCAGAGCACGGAGTTTCGAGTCTATGCGGCGTCCAGGGCGGTCGCGAGCACGGCGTGGCCGTCTTGGAGAACGGGCTCGCCGTGCGACACGAGGATGCGCTCGATCGGGAGGTCGAGGAGCGGCGTGAGCGAGGAGGCGAGGTGGCTGCGCTTCGTCCCGTCCGGAAGCCAGGACTCCGGGCACAGTCGAACGCCGCCGTGCTCGTCTCCGAGCAGCACGTCGCCCGGGACGAGGCTGGCTTGCGAGGGGATCCAGTACACGACTTCCGTGCGCCGCGCCGTTGGAAACGCCTGGACCCCACCTGGAAGCTCGTCTCCAGGCCGGAACACATCCGTGACGACCCTCGCTCTGCGCGCTACGGCCGCCCGCGCCGTGGTCGGGGCCCAGACGTGAGCGCCGTAGCGCTCGACGAGCGCAGCGGCGCTCCGCGTGTGCCAGAAGATCGTCACCAGCACGTGGACGGGGCTGGCGGCGACCTCGCTGTCGAGAGTGCCCAGGAAGCGTTCGGGCTCCTCGGGTGGGACGAGCGGGTCGACGAGGACGATACCGTCGTCTTCCGTCTCGAAGTACACGCACCCGACGTCCTGCTTCCACTCCTCGTGGTAGCCCGTCCAGCGCCAGAGCCGAGGGGTGATCTTGACGACCTCCACGCCTCGACTCTAGATCGAACCGCCCGGCGCTCGATTGCGTATCTTCGGGACGACTACCAAGGAGGATCCATGCGAGGCACACGCACCGTCTTCGTCGTCGGGCTCGCCGTCGCGGCGCTGGCTGTGGCCGGCTGCGGGGGAAGCGGCGACGAATCCGCGTCGACGGACACGGGCGCGACGACCGAGACGTCGACCGAGGCAGGCTCCACCTTGACGGGAAGCGTCGGCCCGGGTTTCGAGATCAGCCTGTCCACCGCGGACGGCCAGCCGGTCGAGACGCTGCCAGCAGGAAGCTACACGGTCGAGGTCGACGACAAGTCCGACATCCACAACTTCCACCTCACCGGGTCTGGGGTCGACGTTGCGACCGAGGTCGGAACGGTCGGAGCCGAGTCGTTCGACGTCACCTTCGAGGCCGGCTCGTACGAGTTCGTGTGCGATCCACACGCGAGCTCGATGAACGGGAGCTTCGAGGTGACGGGGTAGTCAGAGTGGTTGGCGCCCTTGGGGTCTGGCTAAAGCCAGACCCCAACTCATCTCGTGGCGCAATGATCTAGACGAGAACCTGCGTCTCGAGCTCCGCCGAGCGGTGGAGCGCTTCCAGCGCTCGCGCCTGTGCGAAGGCGTCCTCGCGACCGAGGAGGAGCGGCGCCTCGCCGTGAATCGCGTCGCACAGGTTCTCCAGCTCGAGCCGGTACGAGTCGGCGGGGTCGAGCTCGATCCGCTCGACCTCGCCTTCGCGGCGAAGCTCGATGTGTGGCTCCCGGCAGTGCCACGGATCGTCGAGGAAGAGCGAGCCATCGCTGCCGATCACCTCGAGCTCGTCGCGGCTGGGGAGACACGTGCCGCAGTCGAACTGTGCGAGGACGTCGCCGGCGAAGCGCATCGTGCCCGCGAACACCCAGTCGGTCCCCGTAGGCCCCACGTATGCCTGGCCGAACACGATCTCCGGCTCTCCGGCGAGGAGGCGCGACCCGCTGACGCAGTAGCAGCCGACATCCATGAGGCTCCCGCCCTCGACGTCGGAGCGCAGGCGGATGTTCTCCGCGTCGTAGAGCGAGTAGCTGAACGCGGAGCGGATGAGGCGCAGCTCGCCGATGGCGCCTGCGGTGACGAGCTCGACGAGTCGCATCGTCTGCGGGTTGTGCCGGTACATGAACGCCTCCGAGATGAGGCGGCCAGCGCGTTCAGCAGCGTCGAACGCCTGCTCGACGTCTGAGGGGTGGCGGCTCAGCGGCTTCTCGCAGAGAACGTGCTTGCCCGCCTCGACTGCTCTGATCGACCACTCGCAGTGCAGCGTGTTCGGCAGCGAGATGTAGACGGCGTCGACGTCCGGGTCCTCGAGGAGCGCTTCATACGAGCCGTATGCTCGCTCGATGCCCCACGTGCGCGCGTACGCGTCCGCCTTGCTCTGCTCCCTGCTCGCGACCGCGACAAGCTCGACCTTCTCGGAGGCCTGGGCGCCGGGGATCAGGAGCCGGTTGATGTGCGCGGTCGAGACGATGCCGAGGCGAACTAGCCCCACTACTCCTCCGTCACTGGTCGTAGGGCTGTCTCCAGGATGCGGTGATTGCGTGGGCGCGTGAGGCAGAAGAGGACGACCGCCGCGACGTCGTCACCCGACATCATCCCGGCCAGCACGTCGCGGGGACGTCCGTATCCGTCCGCCAGCGCGAAGTCCGTGGCGACGCCTCCGGGGCACACGTTCGTGCAGCGGACGCCATGCTCCCGCAACTCGTGATCGAGCGCACGCGTGAGGCCGACCTGGCCGAATTTCGAGGCGCAGTAGACCGCCTCGCGCGGCAGCCCGCGACGACCCGCCTCCGAGGCGACCGTCACGATGTCGCCCTTCGGACTCGCGATCAGGTGCGGGACACATGCGCGGATCGCGTAGATCGTTCCCTTCAGGTTGACGTCGATCATCTCCTCGATGTGCTCGACCGGACCCGACGGCGACGCCCTCGCTCGAGAGCGCCTGCGCCACGGCGGCGCCGATGCCACGACTCGCGCCGGTGACGAACGCGACCCTCCCCCTGCAGATTCGTCATCGGTCCTCCACTTCTCGTAGAGCGGGGTACAGAGAATGGAAGCGAGCGTAACCCTCCTCGTAGGCGGGCGCCCAGTCGACGTTCGGCTCGATCGCGGCACCCGCTCGCACGCACGCCGACACTGCTTCGCCCGCATCTGCGAAGACCCCGTCCGCCACGCCGGCGAGAAGCGCAGCCCCGTACGCCGACCCTTCCTCGTCGATCGTGAGCTCGAGCGGCAACTCGAGCACCGAGGCGACGATCTCGAGCCAGAGGCGGCTGCGTGCGCCGCCACCCGAGACGCGTCCCTTCTCCGGCTCGACCCCGAGCTCCCGCAGAAGCTCGAGCGAGTCGCGGAGGCCGTACGCGACGCCCTCGAGCACCGCGCGGACGAGGGCGCCGCGGTCATGACGCAGGGACAGGCCCGTGAAGGAGCCGCGCGCGTCCGGGTCAGCGTGTGGGGTCCGTTCGCCCTGGAGGTACGGGAGGAACGTCAGGCCCTCCACCCCCGCGTCCCAGCGGGTCGCTTCCGCCGTGAGCTCGTCGAAGGACGCTCCGGGTGCGAGGGCATCGCGGAGCCAGCGCAGCGACCCAGCGGCGTTGAGCATCACTCCCATGGCTTCCCAGGTGTCGGGAGCCGCGTGGCAGAAGGCGTGGACTCGCGCCTCGGAGTCGCAGGCGTAGGAGGGGAGAGCGGCGAGCACCACTCCCGACGTGCCGAGGACGACCGAGACGCTGCCCGGCTCGATCACGCCGACGCCGAGCGCCGCCGCCTGCTGATCTCCTGCGCCGGCGATCTCGGTCGACTCACTGACCGGGGGGAGCCACTCGTGCGGCACGTCGAGCGCGGCGAGGACCTCGTCGCTCCAGCGCCGACGCGCGACGTCGAAGAGGAGTGTGCCCGACGCATCTGCGGCGTCGATCGCCCATTCCCCGGTCAGGCGAAGGCGGACGTAGTCCTTGGGGAGGACGATCCTGTGGATGCGCGCGTAGGCGTCCGGCTCGTGGCGGCGGAGCCAGAGCAGCTTCGGAGCGGTGAAGCCCGGGAGCGCTCGGTTTCCGGTGAAGGAGATCAGCCGCTCGAGGCCGACGCGCTCTTCGATCTCGGCGCACTCGGCTGCGGTGCGCTGGTCGTTCCAGAGGATGGCGGGCCGTAGGACGCGGTCGTGGTCGTCGAGACAGACCAGGCCGTGCATCTGGCCGGAGAGGCCGACTCTGTGCGCGCCGGCGCCAAGACGTGCAAGCGCCTGCTCGCTCGCGTGCAGCCAGTCGTCCGGATCCTGCTCCGACCAGCCGGGGCGGGGCGTCATCAGCGGGTAACCCGCCTCCGCCGAGCAGACGACCTCGCCCTCGGGTGTCATGGCGATCGCCTTGACGCCGGTGGTGCCGACGTCGAGGCCGACGAGCGTGGTCACTCGCCTCCGAGAGCGGTGTATACGAGCTCGTAGGCCCGCACCGCGTCCTTGCGCATCTGCGCCTCCCGCAGCGCGGCGTCGTCGATCCTGGCGGCGACCGAGTCGATGAACCGCCACTGCAGGACACTTCGCTTCACCGCGGCGACCGCGTCCTCCGTGTAGGGATACAGGTCGAAGCCGAGCCTCTCGCCGTTGTCGCCGTAGCCGACGCGACGCAGCTCCACGGCCAGCTCCAGCGTTTCCATGAACGCGGTCGCACCCACCATGTTGTCGTCGTCGAACGTCCCCCAGCCCGAATTCGCGTGCTGATGCCCGAGGAGGCCCTCGGCCGACAGCAGCGCGGCGTACTCGCCGAGGTTCTCGCCGTTCATGATCAGGTGCTGCCAGTCCATGTTGACCTTGACGTTGTCGAGGCCCTGGGCGCGGAGCTTGTGGATCACGTGCAGCGTCATGCCGATGTTGCGCATCAGGATCTTCATCGCGGGCTCGGAGTTCTTGTGCTCGAGGAAGAGCAGCACACCGTGGTCGCGGCACCGCTCCGCGGCTTGGCCGATCCCGTCCTCGAGCCACGCCCAGGAGTCGGCGTACGGCGTCTGGAACGGGTAGTTGTAGCCCTCGATACCGGGCCAGATGATGAAGTGGGCGCCGAGCTCGCCGGAGAAGTCGATCGCATCGAGCGTGCGCTTCACTGCGTCGGAGCGCGTCGCCGGGTCGGGTGACACGAGGCCGCCCTTGCCGAACTGGGGGTCGAGGTGGAGCCCCGTCGCCAGGCAGTAGATGTCGTGCCCACCGAGCGCGTCTTTCACGTCGTCGACGTTGTCGGCGTTCAGCTCTTGCGGGTAGTGGAACTCGTAGCCGTCGATCAGGTCTCCCAGCCCGTCGACGGCACGCCGTACACGTGTCGCTGTGGTCTCCGCCGCCCACTGCGGCTGATAGCCGCCCGGCACGAAGCGGGTGACCATCGGCCCCAGTGCCCAGATACCGAGCGAGGTCTTCAAGTCGAGCCCCTCCTGCGTCCTACGGTCGCCGTGCCACGTCGAGCGTCCTAGTATCACGCACTGACGCAATCCGACCGCTGGGAGGTGCAGGCTTCGAAACGATCGACGACCATTCGGGCGGAGCTCGTCGCCGACCCGTCGGTGAGCTCGAGGTCGGCCGCGCCATGTCGTCTGATGGAGGAGGCCTTCGTTCACGAGCTCCCTAACTTGTGGCCGCGATCGCAGGCGGCACCGATGTCGAGCCCCACGGTGCGACGTTCGAGGACGGCTGGCAGAGGTCAGGGCACGGGTCCACGCGCCGACTGGGACGGCACCTCCTTTGCTCTTTGCGCCCCGACTCGTTTATTCTCGCGCCGTGACTGATCGAGCGGCGACCTCGACTGTGCACCGCGAGGTCGCGTTCGTCCGATCGAGGCTCGTGTGTTTGCACTCGAGAGAAGGAGAGGTTCGTATGGCAGTTCATCGCTCTCGACGCGAGAAGCGAAACCTTCTGTGGTTCCTCGTAGTTGCGGTTGTCGCGGCGCTTGCTCTCGTCGCAGCGGGCTGCGGCGGCGACGACGGAGGAAGCGGTACGGATACCACTGCGGCATCAGGAAGCTGCGACGGGAGCATCTGGGTGCTCCTGCCCGACAGCGCGACCTCGCCTCGCTGGGAGGCGGACGATCGCCCGTACTTCGAGAAGGCGTTCAGCGATGCCGGCGTCGAGCACACGATCGTGAACGCCGAAGGCGATGCCGCGACACAGCAGTCCCAGGCCGAGCAGGCGATCGCGGACGGTGCGAAGGTGATCGTACTGACCAGCAACGACACGGGTTCAGGCGCGACGATCATCGACACGGCCAAAGAGGCCGGCGTGGACGTGATCGAGTACGACCGCTTCAACACCGGGAGCTCGGGCGGAGCGGCCTACGTGAGCTTCGACAACGTCGCGGTGGGAGCCACGATGGCGGACGTCCTCACCCCTGTCATCGACGGGCTGGGCGACACACCCGCAGTCTTCATGCTGAACGGCGGTGAGGAGGACAACAACGCATTCCTCTTCCGTGACGGCTACAAGGCCACCGTCGACGAGAAGGTCAGCGCCGGCGATTGGTCTCTCGCGGGCGATCAGTTCGTTCCGGGTTGGGGCGCCAACGGCGAGGGCCAGACGATCATGGAGCAGGCCCTGACCGATGCGAACAACAACATCGATGCAGTGTTCGCCGCGAACGACAACCTGGCGCAGCAGGCCATCAACGCCCTCGAGGCCGCCGGAGTGGGATCCGTTCCAATGAGCGGTCAGGATGCGTCGGCGGCAGGCATCCAGAACATCGCCCTCGGCAAACAGACGATGACCGTCTACAAGCCGATCCAGGCGGAAGCGGATATCGCAGCAAAGGCGGCGCTTGCGCTCTGCGCCGGCGACGATCCTGCTGCGATCACGTCGGACTACGAGTTCCAGACCATCGGCATCAACGCCGAAGACGGCAAGCCGGCGGAGGCGGGGACCGGAGTGCCCTACCTCGCGCTGACTCCGACGGGCGTGACCGTCGACAACATCATGGACACCGTGATCGCAGACGGTTTCCGGACGATCGAAGAGGTCTGCACCGGAGACACCGCGGATACGGACTTCTGCAAGGAAAACAGCTGATCGAAGCAAGCGGAGACGGCGGGGGCGCCTCGGGCGCCCCCGCCCCGCTCCTCGAGCAGACCGGCGTCGCCGAAGCGCCGCTCCTCGAGTGCCGGGGCGTCTCGCGGGCCTTCGGCGCGGTCCAGGCCCTCTACCGCGTCGACTTCGAGGTTCGCCGTGGTGAGGTCATGGCGCTCGTCGGCGACAACGGGGCCGGCAAGTCGACCCTGATCAAGAGCGTCGTCGGGATTCATCCGTTCGACGAGGGCGAGGTGTGGTTCGAGAGTCGCCGCGTCGACATCCACGGTCCCCGTGACGCCGCAAGCCTCGGCATCGAGGTCGTGTACCAGGACCTGGCGCTCGCCGACAACCTCGACGTCGTGGCGAACATGTTCCTGGGCCGTGAGCGTGTTCACAACCTCCTCGTGCTCGACGAGTCGAGCATGGAGGGGGCCTGCCGCCAGGCGCTGGACAGCCTGTCGGTCACCACGCTCAAGTCAGTGCGCCAACGCGTCGCCGGCCTGTCCGGTGGACAACGGCAAGCCGTGGCGGTCGCGAAGTCGGTCATGTGGGACTCCAAGCTCGTCATTCTCGACGAGCCGACCGCGGCCCTCGGCGTCGCGCAGACGCGCCAGGTGCTCGACCTCGTCCGCCGCCTCGCCGAGAAGAACCTCGGAGTCGTGATCATCTCGCACAACCTGCACGACGTCTTCGAGGCGGCCGACCGGATCACGGTGCTCCGCCTCGGACAGCGCGTGGCGACGCTCAAGACCTCGGACACGACGCAGCAGGAGGTCGTGCACGCGATCACGGCCGGGACGCTCGAGCACGTGCCGGGAATGGCAGGACCAGAGTCGATCGAGGCATGACGGCGGGCGAGGCTCTTCCTCCCGCAGGCGTCGGCGAAGGCGAAGCCTCGACGGAGACGCTGTCCGGCTACCTCAAGCTCTGGTGGCAGGGCGTCAAGTACGGCGAGCTGGGATCGCTGCCGATAATCGTCGGCCTCGGGGTCATCGTGCTGATCTTCGGCCTTCTCGACTCGACGTTCCTGAACGAGCGCAACTTCACGAACCTGCTTCTGCAGATGGCCGCGATCGCGACGATCGCGATCGGCGTGGTGTTCGTGCTCCTGATCGGCGAGATCGACCTGTCGGTGGCGTTCGTCAGCGCAGTTGGGGGCGTCGTGATGACGCTGCTCCTGCGGCCCGAGGATCCTGGGTGGCCGTGGTGGGCTGCGGTGGCCGCCGCACTTCTGGTCACCACCGCTATCGGCTTCGTCCAGGCGCTCGTCATCACGAAGGCCGGAGTCCCTTCGTTTGTCGTGACCCTGGCCGGGCTCCTCATCTGGTCCGGCGTCGTCCTGATCCTCGTCACTCAGGTGTCGGATGTCGGGACGATCAGGATTCAAGACCAGACCGTCATCGGGTTCGCCAACGACTTCCTGAGCGATATCCAGGGCTGGATCGTCGCCGCGGTCGTCGTCGTCGCATTCGCGGTCGTGCAGTTGCAGGCCGCGCGAGCTCGGCGCGCCGGAGGGCTGGTTGCGAAGCCGACGGTCGTGATCGTTCTCCAGACGCTCGGTCTTGCGGCGGTCACCTTCGCGACGGTCTGGTATGCGAACAAGGATCGTGGCGTTCCCAAGGCGATCGTGATCCTCGGGGTGTTTCTCGCGCTCTGGTCCTTCATCGCGTCGAGGACCCGCTTCGGCCGTCACGTCTACTCGGTGGGCGGCAACGCTGAGGCGTCGCGTCGGGCAGGCATCGACGTCGACCGCGTGCGTATCGCCGTCTTCATGATCAGCGGCTTCATGGCGGGAGTGGGCGGGATCATGCTCGCGTCGCGACTCCGCTCGGTCGCGACCAACACCGGTGGCGGGAATCTGCTCCTTCTCGTCATCGCCGCGGCCGTGATCGGGGGGACGAGCCTGTTCGGCGGGGTCGGCCGCGTCGTGTGCGCGCTGTACGGCGCCCTCGTCATCACGTCGATCGAGAACGGGATGAACCTGCTCGGGCTCTCGTCAGGCCCGAAGTTCGTCATCACCGGCCTGGTGCTGCTCGGCGCCGTGCTGATCGATGCGTATGCGAAGCGTCGGCGTGTCGCTCGCGGCATGGCCTGAGTCGATGCGGGCCTTCCGCCTGTTGCGTCTCGCCGCCGTCCTTGCAGCGACCAGTGCGCTCCTGGTCGCGTGCTCCTCCGATTCGAGCGACGAGCCGAGTGCGAGTCGACCGCAGGCACATGCCCCTCACGCCCTCGAGTTCACGAACGTCGCGCACGAGGCAGGGGTCGACTTTCGGCATGGGGCCTTCCGCTGGGGAACGAGCCCCGACCCGGCGGCGATGATGGGAAGCGGCGTCTGCTGGCTCGACTTCGACAACGACGGCTGGATGGACCTCTACGTCGTGAACTCGTACGCGGAGCGGGAGGCAAAGCGCTGGGAGCAGGTGGGCGGCTTGCCAGAGAGCGCGCTCTATCGCAACGTGGGGGGTGAGTTCCAGGACGTGAGCGCCGCGTCCGGGGCGAACCTCGCCGTGCGGGGGAACGGCTGTGTCGCAGCGGACTTCGACCTCGACGGCTTCACCGATCTGTACGTCACGACGTCGCGCGTCGACGCCCTCCTCTGGAACAACGGCGACGGGACGTTCACGGAAGGCGCCGACGAGGCAGGCATCGCCGGCTTCGACTGGCGCAGCGGAGCGGCGGCGGGCGACGTCAACGGTGACGGTTGGCCCGATCTCTTCGTCGCCGGCTACGCGAGCCTCGGCAACCCGAACGAGGGCGCCACGCAAGGCTTCCCCAACACGTACTTCGGCGTCCGCGACCTTCTCTTTCTCAGCAACGGGCCGGGCGACGGGGAGAGAGTGACGTTCCGCGAAGTCGGTGCGGAAGCCGGGCTCGAGGTGGTCAAGTTCGAGTACGGGCTCGGCGCCGTGCTCTCCGACGTCGATCGCGACGGCGACCTCGACCTGTACGTCGCCAACGACACCAATCCGAACCGCTTCTACGAGAACGTTGCCTGGCCGGGTGGCGCGGAAGCCGATCCCGACGGCATCGGGGTTCGCTTCGAGGAGCGTGCGGGAGCAGCAGGCGTCGCCGACCCGAACGCAGGAATGGGTGTCGCGGCCGGCGATTACGACGGCGACGGCCGCCCCGATCTCTTCGTGACCAACGCGCGCACACAGACCCACGCTGCCTACAGGAGCCTGCCACCTGACGAGAACGAGCCATCCTGGCTCGACGTTCGTGCGGAGCTGGGGCCGAGCTTCAGCGGATCCACCGGCTGGGGTGTCAGTTGGGCCGACTTCGACCTCGACACCGACCTCGACCTGTTCGTCGCCAACGGGCGCGTGCCCGTCACGGACCTCGAGGGCGACGCAGAGACGCTGCAGGCCTTCGGAAACCTCGAAGCTCAGAGCAAGCCCGGTCAGTTCGAGGATCTTGGAGCGAAGGTAGGCCTCTCCGAGGTCGGCCCTCGCCTGGCTCGAGGGAGCGCGGCAGCCGACTTCGACAACGACGGTGACCTCGACGTCGCGGTCGCGACGGTCGGGGGAAGCCTCGTCCTGCTCGAGAACCGAAGCGCGGGCGGGAGGTGGCTCGAGGTGGCGCTCGGCGGGTTCCATCCTGGGGCGACGGTCACCGCAGTCCTTCCGGACGGCCGCAAGCTCGTCCGCGACGTGCTCGCGGGGAGCAGCTACCTGTCGTCGGAGGATCCCCGCGTCCACTTCGGGCTCGGCGCCGCGACGACCGTGCGCCGCCTCGTCGTTCGGTGGCCGGGCGGGGAGGAGACGACGCTCGCGGACGTCGCCGCCGATCAGCTGGTCGTGGTGGAGTCCCCGCAATGAGGTTGGTGGCCATGGGCGCTCTGGCCGGGGCACTCGCGCTTGCGGGGTGCTCGCTCGGCGACGGGCGGCAGGACACGTACCTGATGAGCGACTGCACCCGAGCAAATGTTGGTCAGCACTCCGTCGCCAGGGTCTGGGACGAGGCCCTTCTCGATGCGATCCGTCGTGACGTGCCCGCGCCGACGGTTCATGCCCGGAACCTCTTCCATACGTCGGCGGCGATGTGGGACGCCTGGGCCGCATACGACCCCGAGGCGGACGGCTACTTCGTCGACGAGAAGCACGAGGCCGAAGATGTGCAAGCAGCGCGCGAGGCCGCGATCAGCTACGCGGCGTATCGGCTTCTGCTCCACCGCTACTCCATTGCCGCCGGTCTCGAGGCGACCTTCTCGGAGCTCGCTTCCACGATGGAGAGCCTCTGCTATCGCATCGACTACGTGAGCACCGAGGGCGACTCGCCTGCAGCGCTCGGAAATCGCATCGCCGCGACCGTCATCGAGCGCGGTGAGCGGGACGGCTCGTTGGAGGAGACCCGTTACGTCGACACGAGCTACAAGCCGGTCAACCCACCGCTCGTCGTCGAGCGGTCCGGCACCGAGATGCGCGATCCCGACCGCTGGCAGCCGCTCGCGCTCGCGCAGATCGTCGCGCAGAACGGCCTTCCCATCCCGGGCAAGGTCCAGAGCTTCGTCGGCCCACATTGGGGCCACGTGGCCGCATTCGCGATTCCCGAGTCGGCAAAAGGCATTCCGATCGATCCCGGAGCGCCGCCACACCTCGGTGATCGGGTCGACGAGGCGTACAAGCAGACGGCACTCGAGCTCATCCGCTTCTCGAGCTACCTCGATCCGGGTGACGGCATGACCCTCGACGTCGGGCCGGGTGCACTGGGAGACAACTCGCTCGGAACGAGGGACGGCAACGGGCACGCGACCAATCCGGCGACCGGGAAGCCGTATCCGCCGAACCGCGTTCTGCGAGGCGACTACCTGCGCGCGCTGGCCGAGTTCTGGGCGGACGGCCCCAAGTCCGAGACTCCGCCTGGCCACTGGAACACCGTGGCGAACCAGGTGTCCGACGCGGGCGGGCTCGTGCGGCGAGTCGGCGGCAAGGGAGACGAGGTCGATCCGCTCGAGTGGGACTTGAAGCTCTACTTCGCGCTCAACGGGGCGGTCCACGACGCGGCTGTCGCCGCCTGGGGTGTCAAGGGCTTCTACGATTCGGTGCGGCCGATCTCGATGATCCGCTACATGGGCGGGAAGGGCCAGTCGACAGATGTCGGGGGCCCCTCGTACGACCCGAAGGGGCTTCCGCTCGAGCCGGGCCTCGTTGAGGTGATCACGGCTGCCTCGAGCGCGCCGGGCGAGCGGCATGCCCAGCTCGCAGCACATGTCGGCGAGATCGCGATCCGGGCCTGGAGGGGCAATCCCGAGGACCCCGCGACGCAGCACAGCGGCGTCGGCTGGATCCGCGCCGTCGACTGGCTGCCGTATCAGCTGCCGACCTTCGTCACCCCTGCGTTTGCCGGATATGTCTCCGGCCACAGCACTTTCAGCCGCGCCGCGGCCGAAGTGCTGACTGCCTTCACCGGGGACTCGTACTTCCCGGGCGGCCTGCTCGAGTGGCCCGTTCCGGTGGGAACGCTCAAGACCGAGGCCGGGCCGGCCCGGGATCTGACACTCCAGTGGGCGACGTACTTCGACGCCGCGGACGCCGCGGGTATCTCGCGCCTGTACATGGGCATCCACGTGTCGCCCGACGACTTCGAGGGGCGGAAGATCGGCTCGACCTGCGGGAAGAGCGCCTGGGCGCTCGCGCAGCGCTACTTCGACGGCTCCGCGCGCCCGTAGCCCCGACACGTGGACGTCGTCTGTCTCGGGATCCTCGTCGCCGACGTCATCGCGCGTCCGGTCGACGACCTGCCGCCGACCGGGTCACTCGCCCTCGTCGACGCGATCACGGTCGAAGGCGGCGGGTGCGCGTTGAACACCGCGAGCATGCTCGCCAAGCTCGGTCTCCGGGCCACGGTGGTGGGAAAGGTGGGTGTCGACCCGTTCGGCGACCTGCTCGTCAGGCTCCTGGACGAGCGTGGCGTTGGTAGGGAGGGCGTCCTCCGCGATGCGAGCGTCCCGACGTCATCGACCGTCGTCCTCGTCGACTCCGCCGGTGAACGCACGTTCCTCCACGTGCCGGGTGCGAACGGCGCGCTCGGCAGCGACGAGCTGGATTCCCGTCTCCTCGAGGGAGCACGCGTGCTCCACGTCGCAGGCGCACTCGTCATGGAACGCCTCGACGGCGAGCCGCTCGCCAGCGTGGTCGCCGAAGCGCAGGGGCGGGGGCTCCTCACGAGCCTCGACACGGTCTGGGACTCGACCGGCCGCTGGTCGCGTCTCGAGCCGTGCCTGTCTCACCTCGATCTCGCGACCCCGAGTCTCGCCGAGGGGCGAGCGCTGTCCGGCGAGTCGGAGCCGCCGCGCGTCGCCGCCTGGCTCCACGAGCGCGGCGTTCGCGAGGTGGCGCTGACCATGGGCGCCCGGGGCTGCTATGCGTCCGGCGACGGCTTCGTGGGCTACGTGGACGCGCCGGCGGTGGACGTCGTCGACGGGACCGGCGCCGGCGACGCGTTCGCCGCGGGCGTGCTCTTCGGAAGGCTCGCCGGGTGGCCGCTCGAACGCTCGGTGCGACTCGGGTGCGCCGCGGGCGCGCAAGCGACGACCGCGGTCGGTGCGACGCGTGGAGTACGGGGTCTCGCGCAGGTGCTCGCGCTCGCGGGGCTCGATGAGTCACCATGACCGAGATGACGCTCGAGCTGGCGTTCGCACTCGTTCACTTCGTCGTGGAGAACGCGCCCGCGCCCGTGGCCGTCTACGTCGTCGACGACCACGGTGAGATCATCGCCGCGGCGACGATGGACGCTGCCGCGCCGGATACGCGGCTCAACGCGCACCGGAAGGCCTACACGGCCGCGCGCAGCGACGCGCGCTCGACCACCGAGCTCGCTGCGAAGGCGCGCAAAGACGCTGCCGAGCGCGCGAGCTTCGATCCCTTCTTCACGTTCTTCCAAGGAGGCGTGGCCGCGTTCGACGGCGCAACGCGCATCGGTGCCGTCGGCGTGAGCGGACTTGCCGGGCCTGACGACGACGCGTTGGCGCGACGTGCCATCGAAGCGTCAGGACTTTCGACTCTCGATTCGTAGCCCGCGCAGGTCAAGCGAGGGGGAGCGGGTCGATCGAGCCGTCCCTGATGCTCCAGGCGGCGAGCTCGCCCGTGCGCACGGTGTAGATGAGGTACGGCCGGCCCAACCACAGCCCGATGTTCTCGACGTCGGTGCGCGACGGCCGGGGAGGCGACGAGAGATGCGAGTGGAAGACCGCGAGCTCGTAGCCCTCGTCCTCGAGGAACCACGTACCGGGATCGACGTCGAGCTCGAAACGGTAGGGAGACGCAGCCGCGTTTCGGCCGCGGACGTAGCGCTCCGCGACCCCGTCCTTGAAGAGCACGATGCCGCACGCCTCGTTCGGGGCCTCGTCGGCCGCGTGCGCCTCGAACGCACCGCGCACGTGAGCGGGGATCACCACCAGACGGAGCGCCGCATCGAATCCTCGACGTCGTCTGCGTCTACGTCCCAGAAGCCGGCGGAGAGGTATTTCCAACCTCCGTCGGCGAGCACGCAGACGACGACCCCCTCGTCGAGCTCGTCCGCGAGCCTGAGGGCGGCATGCGCCACCGCGCCGGACGAGACGCCGCCGAAGACTCCCTCGCGCTCGAGGAGCTGCCGGAGCCCGGCCACCGCTTCCGCGTTCGTCACGAGCAGCTTTCGATCGAGCTTCGAGACGTCGAGGATCGGAGGCACGTAGCCGTCGGCGAGCGAGCGCAGCCCCATCACCTCGTCGCCCTGCAGCGGCTCGGCCGCTGCCACGACGACACCGGGGAACGACTCCCGCAGTCGCTCGCCTGCTCCCATCAGCGTTCCACCCGTCCCGAGCCCCGCGACGAAGACGTCGACTCGTTCGAGCGCCTCTGCGATCTCGGTACCGGTGCCTTCGTAGTGCGCACGCGGGTTCGCGTCGTTCGCGTACTGGAACGGCATGAACAGCGACGCGTCGCGCGCGGCAAGCTCGAGCGCCAGGCGGACTGCGCCGTTCGAGCCCTCGTCCGGAGGCGAGTCGACGATGTCGGCGCCGTAGAGCCGGAGCATGCGCCGTCGCTCCTCGGTCACGCTCGCAGGCACCACGCACGTGAGGGAGTAGCCGCGGAGCTTGGCGACGAGCGCGAGCGAGATCCCCGTGTTGCCGCTCGTCGGCTCGAGCAGCCTGCGGCCAGGCGTGAGCTCACCGGAGGCTTCGGCGGCGGCGATCATCGCGAGAGCGACTCGGTCCTTGATCGATCCGGTCGGGTTCTGCCCCTCGAGCTTGGCGAAGAGCCGGACGGACGGCTTCGGCGACAGGTGCTGCAGCTCGACGAGCGGGGTCGACCCGACGAGGTCGAGAAGAGACGCCGCGACGACGCCGGGCACGCGCGCTTTCGGTATCAGGTCCGTGTGGTCAGACACCACCGGCCATGGCCGGGAGCAGGATCAGGCTCTCGCCGGCACGGACCGGCGTGTCGAGCCCGTCTCGCGTGCGAATGTCCTCACCGTCGAGGTAGACGTTCACGTAGGACGCGAGCTCTCCGTCGTCGAGCAGCTGCCCGCCGAGCACCGGGTAGCGGTCGACGAGGTCGTCGATGACCTCCCCCACGGTGTCGCCGCGAGCATCGAGCTCGCGCGCGCCGCCGACGTCAGCCCGAAGCATTGGCGGGATTCGGACGGCCGCCATCAGCTGAGCTCCAACGGCGTGGAGCAGAACTCCACATAGTCGACGTAGTCGGTGATGGTCGGGCTCTCGCCGCAGACCGGGCAGTCCGGGTTCCTCCGCACGGTCACCTCGTCGAGCGTCGTTCCGAGCGCGTCGAAGAGAAGGAGCCGGCCCGCGAGCGAGTCGCCGCGGTCGAGGATGAGCTTGAGCGCCTCGTTGGCCTGGATCGAGCCGATGATGCCGGGCAGCACGCCGAGGACGCCGCCCTCGGCACAGCTGGGGGCGAGCTCGGGCGGCGGAGGCTGAGGGAAGAGGCAGCGGTAGCACGGGCCCGCGCCGGGCGTGAAGACCGTGACCTGACCCTCGAAGCGGAAGATCGAGCCGTGCACGACGGGAATCCCGTGCCAGACCGAAGCGTCGTTCACGAGGTAGCGCGTCGGGAAGTTGTCGGCACCATCCACGATCACGTCCCAGCCGTCGGCGAGGATGCGCTCGACGTTATCCGAGGTGAGGCGCTCCTGGAACGGCACGATGCGTACGTCGGGGTTCAGCCCTTCGAGGGTGCGCTTCGCAGAGAGCACTTTCGGCTCCCCGAGCCGCTCGGTCGAGTGGACGATCTGGCGTTGGAGGTTCGACTCGTCGACGACGTCGGCGTCGACGATGCCGAGCGTTCCCACGCCGGCGGCCGCGAGGTAGAGCGACGCCGGTGAGCCGAGGCCTCCCGCTCCGACAAGCAGCACGCGTGCGTCGAGCAAGCGCTGCTGGCCATCCTCGCCGACCTCTGGGATGAGCAAGTGCCGGCTGTAGCGCGTGCGCTGCTCGGGCGAGAGGACGCGCGGGATCGTCACGTCGAAGCCGTTCCGCTTCCAGTCGGCAAAGCCGCCTGCGAGGTTGACGACGTTCTCGTACCCGAGCTCCTCGAGGACTTTCGCGGCGAACGCCGAGCGCGATCCGGCGGAGCAGTAGACGACGAGCTCGCGCGTCTTGTCGGGCACGAGGCCCTCGATCCGCTGCTCGAGCCGGCCGCGACCCGTGTAGATCGCGCCGGGGATGTGGCCTTCCTCCCACTCGTCGGGCTCGCGAACGTCGACGAAGAGCGACCCGCCCGACGACTCGAGGCGCTCGTGCGCCTCGATCGTGGAGATCTCGTCGATCTCGTCCTTCACCCGTGCGAGCAGCTCGCGATACGTCGCCATTACTTTCCGAACTATAGCGGCATGCCCACGGCTATCGTCGCACGGTGAGCCCGCGGGGTCGCATCGCTCTCCTCGTCGCGCTCGTCGCCGCGGCAGCAGTGGCGGTGGTCGCCGCAGCCGTCGTGTCGGCGGACGGAGACTCCGCCACGGCGACCGCCGTGACGCCCGAGCTGCGCAAGGGGAGGCCTCCGCTCTCCTTCGCGCTCGGGTTCCGATCGGACCGGGAGGCGGAGGACTTGGCCCGTGGGGTCGTGGCGTACCAGCGCGCCGACACGGAGGCGGCTGCTGCGTTCTTCGCGCAGCACGACTCGCTCGAGGCGAAGGTGGGTACGGCTCTCGCGTCCTGGCCCGAAGGCTCGCTCGACCGGCTCGAGCAACTCGCCAAGCTCTATCCGGAGAGCCCGGTCGTCCAGCTCCATCTCGGCCTGGCGCGGTTGTGGGCCAACGAGGGCGATCCGGTGGCCGCGTGGCGGGCGACCAACGAGGCGGGGCCCGACACCCCGTACGCGATCGTCGCCGGCAACCTGCTCCATCCGCAGCTGCCCCGCGGCCTGCCGGCCTTCATCCCGTCGTTCGCCGCCTCGGCGGCTGTCACGCGGCTTCCGGCGGCGCAGCAGCTCGATGCGCTACGGCGCGCCGCCGCGCAGGGCGGGGTCCGTGAGCAACTGCTCTACGGGGTCGGGCTCCAGCGCGTCGGGCGCCCGGTGTCGGCGTCGAAGATGTTCACGTCTGCGGCGCGTCGCTTCCCGGACGAGGTCGAAGCGAAGGTTGCCGATGCGGTCGGCAGGTTCGACAAGGACGCGCCGGAGCGTGCCTTCGGCCGGCTCGGGCCCCTGACCCGGACGTATCCGAACGAGCCGTCGGTGCGGTTCCACCTCGGCGTCCTCCTGCTCTGGACGGGTCGCGTCGAGGCCGCGCAGCGCCAGTTCCGGCTCGCGGCCCGCACGCAACCGGGATCGCCGCTGGCGCGCGAGGCCGCGCGCTACCTCGAGACGATCCGCCGCGCCCGCGGTTGAGCAAGGCACAACGGCTCTGGCCGCCTCCGCTCGCTCTCCACTCGTCGGAACGACGAGTGCCGGCTCTGACGGAAGCAGCTCATCGTCTCCACGTCGAGACGATCGGCCTGGCCGGGTCCTGACCATCGTCCGGGGCGCGTCTTTGACGCCAGCCACCGCTGTGACTACCGTGTGACCGCCGTCGCGAAGGGGGGTTGCTCTGGCCGCAGGAGAATCAAAGGGCGCGACCACTCGGACTTCGATCGAGGATGTTCTCGCGACTGACGAGGCTCAGCGGCTGCTCGAGAGCGGCTATCGCACCGGCAGCCTCGACGCGGACGAGGTTGCGCTCGCCCTCGACGAGCTCGAGCTCGAGCCGTCCCAGATGGACGAGTTCTACGCCGCTCTCGAGGAGGCGCGGATCGCCGTCGTCGCGGCGGATGACGGGGCGGAGCCGGAGGTCGAGCCCGAGACGGAGATCACGACCGACGCTCTCCAGCTCTTCCTCAAGGACATAGGGCGTGTTCCGCTCCTGACCGCGGCGCAGGAGGTCGAGCTCGCGAAGCGCATCGAGCGCGGAGACCACGGGGCGAAGCAGGCAATGGTAGAGGCGAACCTCCGACTCGTCGTCTCGATCGCGAAGCGCTACCGGAACCAGGGCCTGCCGTTCCTCGACCTCATCCAGGAGGGCACCATCGGGCTCGTTCGCGCGGCTGAGAAGTTCGACTACCGGAAGGGATTCAAGTTCTCGACTTACGCGACGTGGTGGATCCGCCAGGCGGTGGCGCGAGCGATCGCCGACAAGGGGCGCACGATTCGCATGCCCGTCCACGTCGTCGAGAAGCTGAACCGGATCCTCCGCTCCGAGCGCAAGCTTCGCGCCGAGCGTGGCCGCGAGCCGACGACCGAGGAGATAGCGCGCGACCTCGACATGAGCACGGACGAAGTCGAGCAGATACGCCGCAGCGCTCAGGTCCCCGTCTCCCTCGAGAAGCCCGTCGGCGACGACGACGAGTCCGAGTTCGGTCATTTCCTCGCGGACGAGACCGCGCCTCTTCCCGAGGAGCTCGCCGAGACCACGCTCCAGCGCGAGGCCCTGCGCACCATCCTTGGCGCGCTCTCCGAGCGCGAGCGGCGTGTGCTCGAGCTCCGCTACGGGCTCGACGGCCAGCAGCCGCGTACGCTCGACGAGGTCGGCCGAGCCTTCAACGTCACGCGCGAGCGCATCAGACAGATAGAGCACCAGGGCCTGAAGAAGCTCCGTGCGCTCGCGGACGCCCAACGCGTGCGCGACGTCGCGTAGCCGGCTCGCCCCGCCCCAGCGCGGGACGGCGAGGCGTTCAGCGTCTCGCCTCGCCGTTCGCTCTCCACCGGCTGATGTGCGGCTGAACCACGCCCGTCTCTGGACGCTTACCGGCCCGCGCGCCCAGCGACCATCCGTAGACTCGCGGCCGTGATGGCGCCGTCCGCCGCATTTCGCGATCAGCTCGCCGAGTTCGTCGCGATCCCGTCCGTGAGCGCGGACGCCACGCACGCCGCCGACGTCGAGACGGCTGCGGCCTGGGTCGCCGACCGAATTCGAGCGGCGGGAGGAACCGCCGAGCTCGTCCCCTGGGGTGCGAGGCCGCTCGTGATCGGAGAGGTCACCGCGTCCGAGCACCCGGAGTCCGCGCCGACTGTCCTCTGCTACGCGCACTTCGACGTCCAACCGCCGGACCCGCTCGACCTCTGGGAGTCCCCGCCCTTCGAGCTCACCCAGCGGGACGGTCGCCTCTACGCGCGTGGCGTCGCCGACGACAAGGGGAACCTGTTTCTGCTCGTCGAGGCCGTCCGGCAGCTCGCAGCAGAAGGGGCTCTCCCCGTCAACGTGCGCTTCGCCTTCGACGGCGAGGAGGAGATCGGTGGTACCTCGATCGTGGAGTGGGTCGAGCGCGACCGGGGACGCGCGGACGTCGCGCTCATTCTCGACGGCGCAATGGTGCGGCCCGGGCAGCCGATGTTCTACGTCGGCGTACGCGGAATGCTCTACTTCCACCTCCGCGTCCGCACCGGGACGACCGACATGCACTCGGGCATGTTCGGCGCCGCAGCCCTCAACGCCACGCACGCGCTGATGTCGGCGCTCGCGAACGTCGTTCCGCGCGCGGACGGCCGGCTACCCGACGAGCTGAGAGCGGGAACGGCGTCGCCGTCCGACGAAGAGCTCGACGCCTGGGCGCAGTTGCCCTCGGGGGCGGAGCAGCTCGCCCATCAGGGAGCGACCCCGATCGCCCAGGGCGCGGCGGACGACTTCTACCACCGCACGTTCGCCGACACCTCCCTCGACGTAAACGGGATCGCGAGCGGCTCTCCGGATCTCGTCAAGACCGTTCTCCCGGTCGAGGCGCGGGCGAACGTGTCGATCCGCCTTGCGCCCGGTCAGGATCCCGACAGGATCCGTGCCGCGTTCGAACGGCTCCTTCGCGAGGGGCTGCCCGAGAGCGCCGAGCTCGAGATCACCCTCAAGAACAGCGCGCGCCCGGCGCTGACGCCGACCGACGCCTCTGCGCTCCGCCTCGCCGCGGACGCGTTCGAGCACGTCGTCGGTGCGCGGCCGCTTCTCGTCCGAACGGGGGGCACCCTGCCGATCTACGCAGCGCTCGTCGATCGCGGGCTCCCGACGCTCGCCACCGGGTTCGGCATCGAGAGCGAGTGCAACGTGCACGCCCCGAACGAGAACATTCCCGAGAGCGCGCTCGAGGTCGGCGTCGCCACCATGCGCGAGGTCTTCATCCGGCTCGGCGAGCTTGGCGACTAGAGCAGCCTTCTCCTGCCCGCTCGCCGAGGAGCTCGTCGACGACGTGCTCGAGCGGTTCCTGCGCTACGTCCGCGTGGACACGCAGGCCGAGTACGGCGTCGCACAACGCCCGAGCACGGACCGGCAACTCGACCTGTCGCGGATGCTCGTGGAGGAGCTGCGCGACATCGGTCTCGTGGACACGGCGCTGACCGGCAGCGCGACGGTCTTCGCGAGCTTGCCCGGGACGGTGGACGCACCGGTCGTGGGCCTCATCGCGCATGTGGACACGACTCCCGAGGTCGCCGGGGCGGGCGTCGTGCCCATCGTCCACGAGAGCTGGGAGGGCATGCCCATCGAGCTTCCGGGAGATCCGCGTCAGGTGCTCGACCCCGGGCAGCTGCCGGAGCTTGCGGAGCGGTTGGGGCACGACATCGTCACCAGCGACGGGACGACGCTGCTCGGCGCGGACGACAAGGCCGGGATCGCCGAGATCATGGCCGCGGTCGCCTACCTCGCTCGACATCCCGAGCGGCCCCATGCGCCGATCCGTGTCGCGTTCACCGTCGACGAGGAGGTCGGGCGCGGCGCCGAGGACTTCGACCTCGATGCGTTCGGGGCGGACGCCGCTTACACACTCGACGGCTCGGGCCTCGGCGAGCTCGAGATCGAGACCTTCTCCGCCAGGTCGATGCGGGTCACCATCCGTGGGCTCTCGGTCCATCCCGGGTACGCGAAGGGGAAGCTGATCAATGCCGTCAAACTCGCATCGGAGCTGGTGCACTCGCTCCCGCAGGACCGGCTGTCGCCGGAGACCACCGACGGCCGCGAGGGATTCGTCCATCCGAGCCGCATCAGCGGGAGCTCCGAGGAGGCGACCGTCGACTTCATCGCCCGCGACCACGACGACAAGCTCCTCGAGCAGCACATGAGCCTTCTGCGCGAGCTTGCACGCGCGGTCGTCGAGCGTGAGCCGCGCGCGCACATCGACATCGAGGAGCTGACCTCATATCGCAACATGCGACCCTTCATCGAGGAGAACCAGCGCGTCGTCGACGCCGCGCTCGAGGCGATTCGCCGCGCCGGCGTCGAGCCCAGCCTCGAGATCTCGCGAGGTGGGACGGACGGCGCAGTGCTCTCGGCCCAGGGACTGCCGACACCGAACCTCTTCACCGGCGGTCAGGAGTACCACTCCGTGCGCGAGTGGGCGAGCGTCCAGGACATGGCCGCCGCGGCCGCGACCATCGTCGAGCTCGCTGGTGTGTGGGCAGAGCCTGTCCCCTAGCCTGCCCGTTCGAGCCATGTCCTGGAGTCAGACCCGGGACCTGGCTAGTCTGGCCGCGTGGCCAGGCTCGTCGGGATCAACCACGTTGCCGTCCAGGTGGGGGAGATCGACGGGATGGTCGCCTTCCTCCGACGCATCGTCGATCGCCTGGAGCTTCGCGGGCGGAGCGGCGGCATGGCCTTCGTCGACATGGGGGACCAGTTCCTCGCGCTCGAGCAGGTGTCGCAGCCGGTTGCCGCGGGGCACTACGGTCTCGTCGTGGACGATCAGGCCGAGGTCGTGCGGAGGGCACGTGACGCCGGAGCGCAGATGGTCGGCGGCCACGACTTTCTCGACCCTTGGGGCAACCAGTGGCAGGTCGTCGACTACCGCGAAGTCCAGTTCACGAAGGCCGATCGCGTGCTCCAGGGCATGGGGCTCGAGGGGCTCGAGAAGTCCGAGCGCGCGCGTGCGGAGCTGCGCGAGCGGGGTCTTGCCGACTAGCGAGGCTCCGCGTGCCGTCATCACCGGCGCGTCGTAGGGGATCGGCCGGCTGGCGCAGTTCGCCTCGCGCGGGCGAGGCGAGCCTCGCCCCTACAGCGTGTCGTGGACGCCGCAGCCGAGCCACTCGTGGCCGAAGCGGCGCATCTCGTGCACGACGGGCAGGAGCGCACGACCCTTCGCCGTGAGCGCGTACTCCACGCGCGGGGGTGACTCCGGATAGCTCTCACGGGCGACGATGTCCTCGGCCTCGAGCCAGCGTAGGCGCTCCGCTAGCGTTCGCGGGCTGATCCCGGCGCACGAGCGCTCGAGCTCCGTGAACCGGCGCGGGCCCTCGGAGAGGTCGTGGACGATGAGCACCGTCCATTTCGAGCCGACGATCTCGGCAGCACCGGCCACCGAGCAGGTCGGCGCCTCGTGGACGGGCAGCATCGTGCGGGTGGCCACGAGCTGATTGTACGAGTCGTCGGTCTATGTGGGCTTCCTCGCCGTGTAGAGCGAGGTGACGAGCGGCTTCTCGACGCGTCCGCCGAACTCGTTGTCAGCGATCCGCGCGACGGAGTCGAGTAGCTCCTCACGACGATCCGGCTCGAGCGCGCTGAGCGGCGCGAACGTCGAGTAGAGGCCCCGGATTCCTTCCGTGGTCCACGTCTGTTCCCACGACATCTCTTTGAACTCGATGTCCTCGAAGCCGGCTCTCACGAGCGCGGCCAAGCGAAGCTCTGCGTCGCGGGCGAAGCTCGGCCGTCCCTCGAACGGCCCCGACGGCCCGTGCGGCACGTCCTCGAAGAGCGGGTCCACCGCCAGGCGAAACGGGTCGGGCCGCGCCTCGTCTCCGAACAACGTCCACCAGAGCGCGATCCAGCCGCCAGGCCGAAGGGCGTCCTGGAGGGCCTGGAGCCCGACGTCCTCCTCGACCCAGTGGAACGACGACGCAGCCGCGGTGAGGTCGTACCAGTTGGGCTCGAGCTCCACGTCCTCGAGCGCGCTCTCGCGCACTTCCACGCGATCGCCGAGTGAACCGCGCAGGAACTCGGCCAGTGCGGGATCGGGCTCGATCGCGACCAGGGGGTCGGCCCCGAGATCGAGGAGTCGCCGGGTCGCCTGGCCCGTGCCCGGGCAGACCTCGAGCACGGTTGATCCTGGCTGCACCTCGCAGCGCTCGCGGAGGATGTCGTAGACCTCCTCCGCGTGGCCCGGCCGCACGGCGTCGTAGGTCTGTGGATCCAGGCCGAAGAACTGCCGTCCCACCGAACGCTCGACGCGCGGTCGCATCAGTCCCAGGGAGGCGGGTTGTGCACCCAGCGGCCGCCGACCATCGTCGCGACCACCTCGACCGACTCCAGCTCGTCGGGCGGGCACTCGAGTGGGTCGCGCGAGAGCACGACGAGATCGGCGAGGTAGCCGGGAAGGAGCTTCCCGCGGCGGCGCTCGTCTCCCGAGAGCCAGGCCGGGTTGACCGTGCTCGCCACGAGCGCCTCTTCGACCGTCATGCACTGCTCGGGGTGCCAGGCCGGCCGGTCGTCGATCGTCCGCAGGACGCCCGCACGGATCCCCGCGAGCGGATCGAGCTCTTCGACGGGAGCGTCGGAGCCGTTCGCGACGAGCGCGCCCGACTCCCAGAGGGAGCGGAAGGCGTACGAGCCGTCGACCTGCTCGGGCCAGAAGCGCTCTGCGAGGTCGCGATCCGAGGGCGCGTGGCTGAACTGGACGGAGCATGCGACTCCGAGCGTGGCGAACCGGCCAAGGTCCTCCGGTGCCAGGCACTGCGCATGCTCGACGCGCTGGCGCAGCCCGAGCGGTGCCCATACCTCACGCGTGGACTCGAACGCGTCGAGTGCCTCGCGGTTCGCACGGTCGCCGATGGCGTGCACGCTGAAGGGCCAGCCCAGCTGCGCGCCCTCGCGGATCACCTCGGCGAGCTCGGCGCCGCTCGTGATCACGACGCCCGAGCCGTCGAGCATCCAGGCGGTCTGCGAGCCGAGAGTCCCGTCCATGAACGCCTTGAGATAGCCGACGCGAAGGAAGTCGTCGCCGATCCCGGAGTGGATGCCGAGCGCGCTGAGCTCCCGTAGGCGCTCGTACGGGATCGACTGCCAGACGCGGAGCGTGAGGCCATAGCGCTCGCGGACGCGCTGGAATATCCCCGGCGCGCCGAGCCAGCCGTCCTTGTCGTGGATCGCGACGACGCCGCGGCTGGCGGCGACCCGCAGGCCCTCACGCGTGGCTTCGACGAACTCGCTCTCGCCGGGCATCGCGTAGCGCGCGCGGAACTGCCAGGCCGACTCCTCGCGGAGGATCCCGCTCGGCTGCCCCGACGCGTCACGCTCGACGACGCCGCCCGCGACGTCGAGGTCTCCGTCTGCGTGAGCGAGCGCCGCCGAGTTCAGCCAGGCGGAGTGGTAGTCCTTCGAGAACAGCAGCGCAGGGGTGGCGCCCGTGACCTCGTCGAGGGCCGCCACGGTCGGCTGTTCATCCCACTCCGCGGAGCGCCAGCCGTACCCACGGATCCACGTCCCCTGCCGCGGATGCGCGCGCACCCGCTCGAGCGCATCGCCGAGTGCTGTCACACCATCGAGCGGGACGTCGCGCCGCCCGAGCGACCAGCTCGGGAAGTGAACGTGCGAGTCCGTGAAGCCGGGGATCACGCAGCGTTTCCCGAGGTCGACGACCTCGGGGCTCGGGAGCGCCGTCTCGTGGACGCCGACCCCGCCCGCCACGCGATCTCCTGCGATTGCGAGCGCCCTCGCTTTCGGCAGTGACGGATCCATCGTGCGGACGACGCCGTTCTCGAGGATCATTCACGGCGACTGTAACCACGGAAGGAGAGGCGATGATCGATCACACAGCGGTGAACGTCTCCGATCAGGAAGCAGCGAAGGCCTTCTACGGGAAAGCGCTCGAGCCGCTCGGCTACGGCCTGGCGTTCGAGGTGGGCGAGTATCTCGGCTTCGCCGACGCCCACGGCATGGATCTCGGAGTCGTCCGCCGCGACCCGGTGGGTGGGGCGCACGTCGCGTTCAAGTGCCCCGACCATGCGACGGTCGACGCGTTCTACGAGGCGGCGATCGCCGCTGGCGGGAAGGACAATGGCCCACCCGGCATCCGCGCCCACTACCACGAGCACTACTACGGCGCGTTCGTCCACGACGCGGACGGCAACAACATCGAGGCCGTGTGCCAGGCGCCGCCCGCCTGACTTCGACGCGCTCTTGCCGGTAGGCGGTAGGGACGACAACAACATCGAGTGCTGATGGCGAGATAAATCTCGCCCCTACAATGCGGCGCGTGCCGTGGGAGCCGCTCTCCGACGACCAGCTCGAGATTCGCGAGCTCGTCCGCACGCTCGCGCGAGATCGGATCGCGCCGCGTGCAGCCGAGATCGACGAGTCGCACGAGTTCCCGTGGGACGTCGTCGCGCTCTTTCGCGAGCACGGGATCTTCGGGCTCCTCTTCGACGAGGAGCACGGCGGGCTCGGCACCGGCACGTTGCTATCCCTCGTCGCGATCGAGGAGGTCTCGAAGGTGTGCGCGACGAGCGGGCTCATCCTCGCTGTGCAGGAGCTCGGCTCGCTCGGTCTCAAGGTCGCAGGCTCCGAGGAGCAGAAGGAGCGCTATCTCCCGAGGCTCGCCTCGGGTGAGTGGCTTGCGGCCTACGCGCTGACCGAGGCAGGCTCCGGCTCGGACTCCGCCGCCATGCGGACGACCGCGCGCCGCGACGGCGACGAGTACGTCGTCGACGGGTCGAAGCGCTTCATCACCAACGCCGGTGTCGCGAGCCTCTACACCGTCTTCGCCAAGACCGACCCGGAGTCGGGGCACCCGGGCATCTCGGCCTTCGTCGTCGAGTCGGAGACGCCCGGCTTCGAGGTCGCGCGCCTCGAGCCGAAGATGGGGATCGCGGGCTCGACCACGGGCGAGCTCATCTTCGACGGCGCCCGTGTTCCCGCAAGGAACCTGCTAGGGGAGGAGGGCGATGGGTTCCGGATCGCCATGCGGATCCTCGACCGCTCGCGCCCCGGTGTCGCAGCCCAGGGCCTCGGGATCGCCCAGGGCGCGACCGACTACGCGCTCGAGTACGCGCGCACGCGGGAGACGATGGGCAAGCCGATCGCCGAGCACCAGCTCATCGCCGGCAAGCTCGCCGACATGGAGACGCGTTGCGAGGCCGCGCGCGGTCTCCTCTATCGCTTCGGGCGCATGGTCGACGAGGGCGCCGACGACGCCGAGCTGACGAAGGCCTCGGCGATGGCGAAGCTCTTTTGCACGGACACCGCCATGGACGTCACCACCGAGGCCGTGCAGATCCTCGGCGGGTACGGCTACATCAGCGAGTACCCGGTCGAGCGCATGATGCGCGACGCGAAGATCACGCAGATCTACGAGGGGACCAACGAGATCCAGCGCTTGGTGATCGCACGCGAGATGCTCCGGGAGTCGCGCGCCTTCCTGCTCGCCGGCGTGGGCTGATCCGCCCGTGGGTTGACGCGGCGTTGACACGTCGTTGACGCGCATGCGATAAATCCCGCCCATGCGCGCCCGGGTACTGGGACGAGTTGCGCTGCTCGCAGCCTACGTCGCCTGTGCCGGCACTGCGGCGCTGAGCGCAGGCGGGGCTGCGAACGCAGAGCCCGCGCGGCGCCCGCTCCTTGGGATCCTCGGCAGCCCGGACCGCTTTCAGCAGCTCACCGGGCAACGGTCGACGGTTCTCCACTCGTTCATCGGCTGGGGCCAGACGACGACTATCTCGAAGCTCATCGCCCACCTCGCGCCGCTTCCGATGCTCGCGATCAAGACCGGTGGTCTGCCCCTCTCCTACATCGCGACCGGTCGCAGCGATGAGTTCCTCGTCGAGCTAAACCGGGCGATTGCGGAGTTCGGCTCCACCGTCTATATCCGCCCGATGCCGGAGATGAACGCGCACTGGAACGAGTACTGCGCCTTCAACAAGGACGGCTCCTCGCGCGGGCCGCAGTTCTCGACGGCGGCGTTCAGGAAGGCGTTCGCGCGGATCGCGATCATCTCCCGCGGCGGCCCGTCGGTGAACGCGAAGCTCCGGAAGCTCGGTCTCCCGGGCGTGGGCTCGGCGACGCTCGCCACGACGAAGGCGCGCATCGTCTGGAACCCCCAGGGGTACGGCGCGCCGGACATCCCGGCGAACTCCGCCCAGGCCTACTACCCGGGTGATGCGTACGTCGACGTCGTCGCGAACGACCTGTACCGCCAGGCGAGTGGCGCTGCCTGGGAGGCCAACGAGGCGCTCTACCGTGCGCATCCGAACAAGCCGTACGCGATCGCGGAATGGGGTCTCTGGGGCATCGACGACCCGACGTTCGTCGAGCAGATGGCGGCGTTCGTGAAGACCCATCCGCGGATGGAGTTCCTCGCGTACTTCAACAGCAAGCCCGGCTCGATCTGGGACCTCGGCTCGAAGCCGCGAAGCCGTACGGCCTACCGGAGGCACATCACGCCGCTCGGGCGTTGAGGGACGGTCTCGGATCCCTCATGCTCGCCGCGTGGCGCACGCGGCTGCCCGCTCGTTCGAGAATCTGAGCTGATCCACGCGGTCGCGACGCCGCCGGGGAGGGGCCGAGAGTGTCATCGCCCTGGGCCCTGCTGCGCTAGTTACCCGCGCCCGCAGTGGACGAGCGCGTTCAGGCAGTCGTCCACGAGCTTGCGCAGCGCTTCCGGCTTCCAGGCGTTCATGAAGTCCGCGTGCGCTGAGTAGACGCCGCCCGAGGCGAGCGAGAAGCCTTCGCCCCCACGCGTCGGGTAGCGGTAGATCTGCGTGATCTGCGGAACCTCGACCGGGTGGGTCGACGGGCAGCCGGCTCGCGTCGCATATGCCATGTGGCTCTTGTGGTCGGCGCTGTCGAGCCTCCTTCCGTCCCAGCACTCGGGGAAGCGGATGTGCAGGCGGAGGAACGAGCCACGCGTGGCGGGGCACGTCGGCACCGACTCCGACGGGCCGATGCCGCTCACGAGACCGCAACTCCAGAATGTCACCCGCATGCCCTGCGGCGCCGTCGCCGCCGCGTCACCTGCGATCACACGCAGGTTGTTCGGGAACGGGCTCACCTCGGCGAACGTGCCGCGCCGGTAGTAGATCGTCGCTGCGAGCGGCAGCACCTGTGACGTTCCCTGGTACAGCGCCGGTACCCAGTAGGCGGCCGTATCGTCGCGGCGCATGCACGTGGTCGAGCCCGAGCGAAGCGATCCGAAACTCGAGAACGCGTTCGTCGTACCGTTGCCGACGAAGGTGTGCTGATGTGAGGCTCCCGGCCTTCCTGGGAAGACGATCGGGTCGTCGGGCGCCTGGTGCGAGAAGCCGCAGTTCTCGACGAAGTTCACGCCGCGAAGGTCCCTGACTCTGATATCGGGGCGCTCGTCTCCGCTCTTCGGCTTGTCGCCTGCGAGTGCCACCGGCCCCACCGTCGTCGCCAGGGCCAGCGTGAGCGCTCCGGCCACCAGTAGAACGAGTCCTCTCATTGCCAGGCTCCCCCCCAAGAACGAGATCGGTACGTAGTCAGACAGGCAGCCGTTCGGGTTCTGAGAGCAATGTGTGACGGCTCGGTAAGCATTCCGTACGAGTGCTCACGCCGCGCGAGCGCTTGAAACGCGGGGGGCAACGGAGTTGAATCGTCCTCATCCGACTCGAGGAGGAGCAATGCCCACATACGTGAGTCTCATCAACTGGACCGAGAAGGGAGCAGCCGGCTTCAAGGAGACTGTCGACCGGGCCGAGGCGGCCGAGAAGCTCGCCGGTGCATTCGGCGGCTCGCTCAAGGAGATCTACTGGACTCTGGGGCCGTACGACATTGTCACGATCTCGGAGGCGCCCGACGACGAGAGCGCCACGGCGTTCGCGCTGACCCTGGCCTCGCAGGGCAACGTGCGCACGACGACGATGTGCGCCTTCGACGCCGGCGAGATGCGCGGGATCATCTCCAAGGCGCCGTAGGACTCAGCCGGGCGGCGTAGCTGCCGGATACCGAGCGCGAACCTCGTCGACGAAGCCGGCGAGGCGATCGGCGATCCCGCGATCGGCGATCTCGAGCACGTTCTCCGCGTTCCGCTCGCCCGAGCGGGAGAAGTTGAAGCTGCCCACGAACGACGTGTCGTCGGCTACGACGACCTTCGCATGCATGAAGTCGTGAACAGAGCCCGGTCGCCACGGTGTCGTCGTCTTGCCGCTGAACGCTGCTCCCTCGAGGATCCGGCGGAGGAGTGGGATCTTCCACGCACTGACCCCGTTCGTCCGCCACTGCCCGAAGACTTGGTCGACCTGCGTATCGTCGACCACGCCGGCGACGGTGCAACGACGTTCGTTCACGACCTCGACGAGCGTCGCGAGAATCGGGCCCGAGGTCAGCACCGGCGAGGCGATCCGGACGCGCTCGCGTGCCTTCCCGACGTGCTTCGCGACACGGTGCGACAGGGCTTCGCCGTGCTCCGGGCAGAACCACGCTCGCACACGAGCACCGTCGACGTCTTCCGGGCGCGGGTCGACCCTGCCCGTGCCCTCGACGTGGCCCTGCTCCCACAGCTGCTCGAAGGCGAGCGTGTACGCATAGGCGATCGGCTGCGAATCCACGGTTACGATGACGTTCTCCTGGCGCGACCAGGAGTCGTCCGTCCAGTTCGTCGATCCGGTCCACACCGACTCGCGGTCGCGGACTGCGAACTTGTGGTGCATGAGGTCCGGTACTCCGGCAATGCCGCGCGTCGGCACCGGGAGCGCCTCGATCGCCTCGGGCTTCGTCTCGGGGGGAGGCGGGACTGCGATCGGGCCGGGGTGCGCGACGTCGTAGAGCAGGCGTACTGCCACGCCACGCTGTCCGGCGGCCAGGAGCGTCGCGATCACGAGGGCGCCCGCGTCAGTCTCGGATCGGATGTCGTACATCGCGATGTCGAGCGAGCGCTTCGCCGACGCCAGGAAGTCGGCGATCCTGCGGGCGACCTCCGCCGGGCGCTGACCTCCGTCGGTCAACGTCTCGAGCTCGATGGCCTGTCGGGCCGAATTGGTTGTCATGCGGTCTGCGCCGCGCGGAGCGACGCCTTGTGCGTGAGCTTCCGGGCTGTCCGTTCGCCGGTCGGTCCCTGACCGATCGAGTCTCCCGGCAGCTGGTGTCTGCGACCGGCTTCATTCTCGGCGTTCACGGCGGCCGCGCTCACTCCGTGCGTTGGTGCAACCTCCGCGAGAAGAACTCGAGCGCCTTCTTCGTCTTCGTCTCCTGCTCGCCGGAGAGATCGACGCCGCGGTCGGTCAGGAACGTCCTCGCCTCGAGCGCGACGTCGAACGCCTCGGCGGGCGAGCACTTCGTCGAGAGCTCGAGCAGCATCGAGTTGTCCGGATAGAGCCAAAGCTCGGCGACCAGCTTCCTGCCGAACCCTGCGGGGGCGAACTTCAGCTTCAGCACGAGGACCGGCCCCAGGATCGAGAGGTCGTCGAGACCGAGGCCGTCAGGTGCGTGCGCCGCGTACAGCGCTCGCTGCTCCTTCGAGAACAGCTTGCGCACCGGCAGTCTCCCGGCCACCGCGTCCTTTACGAACGTCGGTTTCATCGCGCGCTTCATGGATCCCGAGCAGACGTACGTGCCGCCGGGCATCGCATCGACCTCGACCCCGAAGTTCGGCGACAGGCGCACATCCGCCGGGAGCTCGGCCGGAATCACCGGCCGCAGCTTCACGACCGAGTCGTCGCCCTTCTGCTGCACCCGACGGGCGCGCACGACGAGGCCCCGCTGGTTGAGCGTCAGATCCGGCGTGTCGAAGAAGTAGACCTGGCGGATCTGCCCGTCGAGCGGGTCGGCCCCGAGCGCCTCGCCGGCGCGGCTTCGATCGGAGAGCGGAACGCTCAGCTTGAGCTCCACGCTGTCGGAGCTTTCGATCGCGCCGACGAGCTCGGAGAACTCGTGATCCGACAGCTTCGGCGCCGCGACACGAGAAGCCATGGTCGTTCCTCCACTCAGTATTGATTGGCGTGCTCTTGCAGCGGACGGTACGCGATGTGCACGCTCCGGTCGAGCGACGGCCGGAACCTCACCCGGGTGATCCGTGTGTCGCTTTGCCGAACCGCTCGACGAGCAGACCGTGGCGTAGCCCTCGATCGCTGACGGTGACGCGATCGGCGCCGAGCTTCCCCATGACCGTGCGCACGATGCATCCGCCGGCGAGGATCACCTCTGCCCGGTTCGGCTGGAGCCCGGCGACCGCGCGGCGCTCCTGCACGGTGGCCGTGCGGTAGAGCTCGATCTGCCGGTCGATCTCCGCCACGTCCAGGACCGTGCCCTGCACGATCTCGGGGTCGTACGCGGCGAGCGCGTGCCTCACGGCCGCGAGGTTCGTCAGCGCGCCTCCCATCCCGACCAGCGTGTTCGGCGGCGGCCGGCCGTCGAGACGCGCGAGGTCGGACGCTATCGCGTCCAATGCTTGTTGCAGAACGTCCGCGGAGACAGGGCGGTCGAGTCCGAACCGCTCCGTGAACCGCGCGGCGCCCACGCCGACGCTGAACCGTTCGTCGACGTGCTTCCCTCGGCCGAAGGTGAACTGCGAGCTGCCGCCGCCGGTGTCGAACACCACCAGGGAGCTTTCGCCGAGTCCGAGCGCGCTCGTCGTGGCCACATATGCCAGGCGCGCCTCCTCGTCCCCCGGGATCACCTCGATGCGGACGCCGCAGCGGGCCTCGACCGCGTCGACGAAGGCGGCGCTGTTGCTTGCGATCCTCAGCCCTGCGGTGCCGACGGCGGCGATCTGGAGGGCGCCGCCCCGCAGTGCCTCGTCCACCATCGCCGCGATCGCCGACGCCGTCCGCTCCATAGGCTCGGCCTTCAACGCATTCATCTGACCCAGCCCCTCGCCGAGACGTGTGACCTCGGCACGGTCGACCACCGTGCGCCACGTCCCGTCCTCGAGTCGCTCTCCGACATGGAACTTGACCGAGTTGGTGCCCACGTCGATGACCGCGAACCGTGCCGGCGCCAACCCGACCAGCATTGCCAGCCAGCGTGGGTAGCTGACGTTGGGCAGCGAGCCCAGGCCGAGCTCCCGTACAGCAGCGACGACCTGTGCAAGCTCCTCGGACTCGACCGCGATCGTGCAGGCAGAGCCCCTGTCCGAGTGCGCTTCGGTCAGCTCCGCCATGCAGCCGCCGAGCGAATAGCGGACGCGCCGCTTGCGTACCTCCACTGCGACCACGTCACCGCTGGTACCCACGAGCTCGGCGAGGGCATCGTCCAAGGAATAGTCGGGCTGAGCGACAGGGCTCTCGGCCTTGCCCAGCGCCGCGTGCACCAGCCCGAAGTCCTCGGCCGACAGTGGAAAGGCGGCTTTCAGCACCGGGACCCACTGTTCGAGCCCGCTCTCGTCGACCCGTTCGAGGTGCTTCACGTCCATCAGGCCGTCACGCACCTTGACCGTGTTGTCGCCACCCCGTGCGACGAGATAGAGATCCACGCTCTCCTGCACCCGCTCGGGAGCGAGCTCGGCGAACCGCTGCTCGGCGCCGACGAAGCGCTCTCCGAACGTTCGCCACTCCCAGCGAGGGACAGCTCGAGCGCTCGTCCGGGTCGTTCGTGCTCCTCTACCCGATGGCTTTCCGGAGGCAGTGATCAGGCGCTTCGTAGCTGTTCACGGGCGGCGGCCTTGTGGGCGCGCTTGGCGGCCTGGTACTCGGCAAGGGCGTCTGGCGAGTCGATGGCACCGAGGCACGGGTGGTCCGGGACGAGCTCCTGCGCTGCCTCGACGCCGAACCGCAGCGCGAGCACCGAGCCGAGCCCGGTGATCTTCAT
>JAIBJO010000118.1 GCA_020029615.1 Actinomycetota bacterium | reverse complement strand
CTCCTCGGTGACTACCTATACGCGCATGGGCTCGTTCGCGTCGCGGAGACGGGCGACGTCGCCGCCGTCGCCGATCTCGCCGAGCTGATCTCGCTCTGCGCGCACGCACGCGCCGCGGGGCGTGACGGCGACGGCGTTGCCTGGGCGGCCACGGCGGTCGGGCTCGGCGCCCGCGATCTCACCGCTGCTCGCGATGCTCTGCGGACGGGCGACGACGCGCGCATGCTCGAGGCCATCGCGCGGGCGGCGGGAGACGCCGCCGTCGAACGCGCACTTGCTGCGCACGCCCGGTTCGTGGGATAGAGTCGCGGTCGATGGCCGCCTTCGCCCTGTTTCTCGCCGACGCAGCCGAGGAGGGCAAGGATGTCGTGCTCTCGATGCTCGTGGTCGGTCTCGTGATCGTCGCCGTGGTCGTGATCGGCGATCTTTACGCCTGGCGCGCCAGCAAGCGGCACAACGCGCAGGGCTAGGGCAAGATCGCGAATCCCTCGCGGCGGGCGGCGAGCGCGAGGCGGTCGTCGAGCGTGACGAACGGGAGGCTCGCAGGCTGCCCGTCGCTGGCTGCGCGAGCTGCCGCCAACTGAAACGCGTCGGCTGCGCGCAGCTCGTGCACCGACACGATCCTGCGGGCGGCATCGCGAATCCGGTCGCTCGGTGGTACCTCACTCCAGCCGTCGGCAAGGCGGTCGAGGAACGCCAGAGCATCGCCGTACGCCTCCCTCTCCAGGTCGCCGCCGCGCTCACGACGGGCGATCGCGGACACGCACTCGACCCCGGTCGCCCACCAGACCAGGAGGCCGATTCCGTCGTCGGCGAGAGCACGCACCTTCGCCGAGGACGGCTCGTCGAAGATGATCGGCACGATCGCCGAGGTGTCCCAGAATCTCACCGCGTGTCTTCGCGGCGCTCCTCGAGCAACACCTCCAGCACGCTCGCTCGCGACTTCACCAACGGACGCGAGTTCAGCCACCCCCGCTCGAGTGGCCTCCGCCGCCGCGTGATCACACCCTCGCGTTCGAGGCGTGCGAGACGCTCGTCCCAGTCGACATCGGTCTCCGAGAGCGGGACGATCCGAGCGACCGGCCGCCCACGGTGGGTGATCGTGACCTCCTCTCCGGCACGGACGCGGTCGAGGAGGGCACTGAGCTTGGCCTTCGTCTCCGAAATGGACGCACTCGGCATATGACCATTCTAGTCGGTTTTATCTGACTATCAAGGTCTGTTTGAGCCGTGCCTCGAGTGGACGATGATCTCGGCATGCGGTCCGACCTCCCATCCGGCACCGTCACCTTCCTCTTCACCGACGTCGAGGGCTCGACGCGGTTGCTCCACGAGCGCGGGGCGGAGGCGTACGCGGAGGCGCTCGCCGAGCACCGCCGCGTCATCAGGGACGCGTGCGCTGTCGAAGGCGGGGTCGAAGTGGACACCCAGGGCGATGCCTTCTTCTTTGCCTTCCCCACCGCTCCGGGAGCTATCGCCGCCGCGTCCGCCTTCACGGAGGCGCTCTCTACAGGTCCGATCCAAGTGCGGGTGGGCCTGCACACGGGTACCCCGCTGCTCACCGAGGACGGATACGTCGGTCACGACGTACATCGTGCTGCCCGCATCGCCGCCGTCGGGCACGGCGGGCAGGTGCTCGTCTCCTCCTCCACGGCTCCGCTCGTTGCGCTTGCCTTGCGTGACCTCGGCGAGCATCGGCTCAAGGACCTGTCCGCGCCCGAGCGCGTCTACCAGCTTGGCGACGGCGAGTTTCCGGGGCTCAAGAGCCTCTATCGCACCAACCTGCCGGTGCCCGCGACGCCGTTCCTGGGACGGGAGACGGAGCTCGGCGAGGTGTGCGAGCTCCTCGAACGCGACGACGTGCGGCTCCTGACTCTCACGGGCGCCGGCGGCAGCGGGAAGACCCGGCTCGCCCTGCAGTCGGCTGGCGCGCTCGCCGACCTGTATCCGGCCGGCGTCTACTGGGTGCCGCTCGCGCCACTGCGCGATCCGCAGCTCGTGCTGCAAGGAGCAGCCCAGGCGGTCGGCGCCGACGACGGCCTCGCCGAGCACATCACCGACAAACACCTCTTGCTCTTACTGGACAACTTCGAGCACCTCACCGAAGCGGCAACCGACGCCGCCGCGCTACTTGCCACCTGCCCCAACCTCGCACTCCTCGTCACCAGCCGCGAACCCCTCCACGTCAGCGGTGAGCAGGAGTACCCCGTACCACCGCTCGTCCCCGCCGAGGCCGTCGACTTCTTCACCGCCAGGGCCCGTGCGATCAAGCCCGCCTTCGCACCCGGCGACGCCGTCCCCGAGATCTGCCGACGCCTCGACGACCTCCCCCTCGCTCTCGAACTCGCCGCGGCACGCGTGAAAGCGCTCTCGGCCGACCAGATCCTGCGTCGACTCGAGCAGCGCCTGCCGCTCCTTACCGGCGGCGCCAGAGACCAGCCCGAGAGACAGCGCACGCTGCGGGCCACCATCGAGTGGAGCTACGAGCTCCTCGAACCCCAAGAGCAGCAGCTCTTCGCCCGCCTGGCCGTGTTCCGGGGAGGTTGCACGCTCGACGCAGCCGAGGACGTCGCCGATGCCGACCTCGACACCATCCAGTCACTCGTGGACAAGAGCCTCCTCCGCAACAACGACGAGCGCTACTGGATGCTGGAGACGATCCGCGAGTACGCGCTCGAGCGGCTCGAGGCGTCACGTGAGGCCGACGAGATTCGCCGCCGCCACGCCGAGCACTTCTTGGCGCTCGCGAAGGCCGCGGAGCCACACCTTCGCAAGCAAACCGACGAGTGGCTCGACCGGATCGAGGCAGAGCACGACAACCTCCGAGGTGCGCTTGACCGACTCGAGGCGACCGGCAACTCTAAGCTGGTCCTCGAACTTGCCGCTGCAATGTGCTGGTTCTGGAACTTCCGCGGGTACCTCGTCGAGGGGCGTCTCCGTGTGGAATCTGCGCTCGCCGGCGACTCACGGCCGACTTCCGCACGCGCCACTGCGCTCACGCTGGCGGCCGACTTCGCGCTCGACACCGGCGATCACGCGACGAGTCATCTGAGGGCGGAAGAGGCTGTCGCGCTCCACCGCGAGCTCGGGGACGTTTGGGGCGCCGCGTACTCCTTGGTGTCGCTCGGTCTCTCGCATGGAGTAGTCCGCTCGGACTGGAACGCGGCGCGGCACTGCTTCGAGGAAGGCGTCCAGCTCTTTCATGAGGTCGGCGACGAGCACGAGGAGCTGGAGGCGGCGCGACGCCTTGCGTGGAGCCACGAGCAGCTCGGCGATCTAGAGCGTTCCCGCGCCCTGCACGAGGACAACGTCCGTCGGGCACGTGCGACCGGCGACAGGTTCGTCGAGGCTCGGTCACTCGGGGTCCTGGGGACGTTCCTCCTCGACGAAGGGCGGGTCGACGACGCCGTGCCGTTGCTCGAGGAGTCCTATCGTCTCCATCGCAAGGGGCTCAACCATCCCGACCGCTACAGCGGTGGAATCGTTTTGTGCCGCTTCGCGAGAGCACTGGTGCTGGCGGGGAGACTGGCGGGGGCAGCGCAGCTCCTCGCGTGCTACGAGCGCCATTCGGACGAGCTCGAGGTCACGGAGGAGGACTGGGTCACGGAGATGAACCGCGAGACGCTCACCGTCATCCACGCGCGTCTCGACGACGCCGCGTTCCTCGCCGCATGGGACGAAGGGAAGGCCCTGAGCGAGGACGAGGCGGTCGAGCTCGCGCTTGGCGAGCTGAAGCGCGATGCGTGACGACCTCCCCTCCAGCACCGTCACCTTCCTCTTCACCGACGTCGAGGGCTCGACGCGGCTGCTCCACTCACTCGGCGCCGAGGCTTACGCGGCCGCTCTGGCCGAGCACCGCCGCGTCATAAGGGACGCCTGCGCTGCCGAAGGCGGGGTCGAGGTGGACACGCAGGGCGATGCCTTTTTCTTTGCCTTCCCCACCGCTCCGGGAGCTATCGCCGCGGCGTCAGCCTTCACCGAGGCGCTCGCCTCCGGCCCGATCCAGGTCCGCGTCGGCCTGCACACGGGCACGCCCCTTCTGACCGAGGAGGGCTACGTCGGAGACGACGTCCACTTCGCTGCCCGGATGGCGGCCTCGGGCCACGGCGGCCAGGTCGTCCTCTCGTCTGCGACAGCCGTGCTGATCGAGCCAGGTGGCTCAGAGCAACAAGCGTTGTCTCTCCTCGACCTCGGCGAGCACCGGCTGAAGGACATCGCCGAGGCGGTCTCGATCTACCAGCTCGGAGGCGGCCGCTTCCCGCCGCTCAAAACCATCTCGAACACGAACCTGCCCCACCCTGCGAGCTCCTTCGTCGGTCGCGAGCGAGAGCTCGAGGAGGTGCTCTCGCGGATCGAGGCTGGCGCGAGGCTCGTGACCCTCACGGGGCCGGGAGGCACCGGCAAGACCCGGCTCGCACTCGAGGCGGCCGCTTCGCTCGTCGGCGAGTACAAGGCGGGTGTCTTCTGGGTCGGCCTTGCCTCGCTCAGAGATCCCAACCTCGTCACGGAGACGATCTCCCAGACGCTGGGAGCCAAGAACGGGCTCGCCGAGCACATCGGTGCGCGCGAGCTCCTGCTCCTGCTCGACAACCTGGAGCAGGTAATCGAGTCCGCGCCGGAGCTCCCGGGCCTCCTCAGTGTTTGCCCCAATTTGACCCTGCTCGTCACCTCCCGCGAGCTCCTGCGCGTGCAGGGCGAGGTCGAGTACCCTGTCCCGCCCCTTGCCGCGCGCGAGGCCCTGGCGCTCTTCTGCGCCCGCTCCCGGCTCGACCCCGACGAGACGATCGGCGAGCTCTGCCGCCGCCTCGACAACCTGCCTCTCGCCGTCGAGCTGGCCGCCGCCCGCACAAGAGCCCTTACACCTGGACAGATCCTCGAGCGCCTCTCCTCCCGGTTCGACCTGCTCACGGGCGGCCGCGACGCCGATCCCCGTCAGGTCACGCTCAGGGCGACCATCGACTGGTCGTACGAGCTCCTCTTCCCCGCTGAGCAGGAGCTCTTCGCCCGCCTCAGCGTCTTCTCGGGCGGCTGCACGCTCGAGGCGGCGGAGGAGGTCTGCGGCGCCTCGCTCGACACCCTCCAGTCGCTCGTCGAGAAGAGCCTGCTCCGCTTCTCCGACGAGCGCTACTGGATGCTCGAGACGATTCGCGAGTACTCGCTGGAGCGGCTCGAGGAGTCGAGCGAGGCCGAGGAGATGCAGCGGCGCCACGAAGAGTACTTCCTCAAACTCGCCCAGGAAGCAGAGCCCCATGTCGAGGACGAGGCGCTCAGGGGCGGTAGTGGCGGGGAGTGGCTCGACCGCCTGGAGCGCGAACTCGACAACCTCCGGACCGCTCTCGACCAGCTGGGGGCTTCCGGCGAGACGGAGCGTGCCTTGGAGCTGACGGGGGCGTTGTCGTATTTCTGGGCGAGCAGGGGTCACGTCGTCGAAGGTCTGAGTCGTCTCGAACGCGCGCTCCGCTCGGACGAACGTCCGACCGCGGCTCGCGCCAAAGCTCTCATCTGGGCGGCGGAGCTGGCGGGTCTCAGTGGAGATCCCGTCACGATGGAGCTTCTGGGCGAGGAGGCGCTGGCGCTCTGTCGCAAGCTCGGAGATCCGCGAGGTATAGCCCTGTCGCTGCACAGAGTCGGATACGCGGTCGGCGAACTGGGCGACTGGGTACGGGCGCAGCAGCTCTTGGCCGAGAGCCTCCGAATCTTCGGCGGCCTCGGCGAGGACCACTATGCGCTGTGGCTGACTCGCGCTCTTGCCTGGACCTACGCAGAGTGGGGCGACCTGGACCGCGCTCGCGCGCTGTACGAGGACGGCCTCGACCGGGCACGTGCGCTGGGCAGCAGGTCCGCCGAGGCGGCGCTGCTGGGCTCGCTGGCATGGCTCGCGGTCACCGAAGGCCGGCTTCAGCACGCGCTTCCGCTGCTCCAGCAGAGCCTCGGCATCAAGCGCGAGATCGGCGATCGCAGCGAGATCGCAATCGGACTGTGCAGCGCCGCCCGCGCCATCGCCGCCCTGGGAAGGGTGGAGACGGCTGCTCGGCTCCTCTCGTGCTTCGAGGCTCTGGCCGAGGAGACCGGCGGCGGCGAGGGCTGGGTGACGCGGATGAAGGATGAAACGCTCGCGACGATCCGTACCCGGCTCGACGACCCGACCTTCACCGAGGCGTGGGAGCAAGGCCGGCAGCTGACGGTCGACGAAGCCGTTGCGCTCGCCATCGGCGAGCTCGAATGACAATGCCGAGACAACTCCCCTCCGGCACCGTCACGTTCCTCTTCACCGACGTCGAGGGGTCGACGCGGCTGCTCCACGAGCTGGGCGCCGAGGGCTACGCGCAGGCGCTCGCCCAGCACCGGCGCCTGGTCCGGGAGGCGTGCGCGGCAGAGGGCGGGGTCGAGGTCGATACCCAGGGAGACGCCTTCTTCTTCGCCTTCCCCACAGCAGCAGGAGCAATCGGAGCGGCACGGGCGCTCACCCACTCACTCGCCGCCGGCCCGATCCAGGTCCGGGTCGGCCTGCACACGGGCACGCCCCTGGTGACCGAGGAGGGGTATGTCGGAGACGACGTCCACTTCGCCGCCCGGGTGGCGGCCTCGGGTCACGGCGGCCAGGTCGTCCTCTCCTCTGCGACAGCCGTGCTGATCGAGCCAAGTGGCTCTGAGCCACAAGCGTTGTCCGTGCTCGACCTCGGAGAGCACCGGCTCAAGGACATCGCCGGGGCGGTCTCGATTCACCAGCTCGGCGAAGGCTCCTTCCCTCCGCTCAAGACGATCTCGAACACGAACCTGCCGCACCCGGCGAGCTCCTTCGTCGGTCGCGAGGAAGAGCTCGTCGATGTCCTCGCGAAGGTCGAGGCAGGAGCACGCCTCCTCACCCTCACCGGGCCCGGGGGCACGGGCAAGACCCGGCTCGCCCTGGAAGCCGCCGCCTCGCTC
>JAIBJO010000032.1 GCA_020029615.1 Actinomycetota bacterium | reverse complement strand
CTTTTACGAAGGCTCCGCCCCGATGGTCCTCGCGCTCCGAGCGGGCCAGATTGACCTCTGCCAGCAGCTGTCCCCACAGGAGGGCCGACCCTTCAGGAACTCGAGCCGGTACAAGGTCTACACGTCGCCGTCGTCGCACCACACGATGTTCGGCCTGCGAGTGGACCGTGACCCGTTCAAGGATCCACGAGTGCGACGGGCGATCGCGTTGGCTCTCGGCCGCCCTGACATCATCGAGAGGGTCCTGTTGGGAGCCGGAACACTCGGGGACGACTCGCCATTCTGGTCCCGCTTCCCGTCGACCGACCCTTCGATCCAGCAACGGAAGCAGAACATTGCTCTCGCGAAGGCTCTTCTTCAGGCTGCCGGGCAGCCGAACCCGAAGTTCACGATCACGACGTGGAACGGCATCGAGCTCCCCGACTATGCGACCGCAGTCCAGGCGATGGGGCGCGAGGCCGGCATGGACATCGACCTCGAGGTGATGTCGAACGACGACTACTACGGTGGCGGAGCCGATTACTACGCGACGACGCCGTGGATCAACAGGCAGGCCACGATGACGGAGTACGGTGCCGCAGGGGTGCCGAACCGGTACCTGACGGCTGCCTACCAGTCGGACGGCATCTGGAACGCGGCGCACTACAAGAACGCCGCGTTCGATTCAGCCGCCCAGTCGTTCCTCGCCGCACCCGACCTCAAGGGACAGCGCGCAGCCACCAAGAAGCTGGCGGGCATCCTGTTGCGTGACACACCGGTGATCACGACGTACTTCAACACGTACGTGACGGCTGGGTCATCCAAGGTCAAGAACTACCAAGTCGAGAGCCTGTCCCACGTGCGCATCGCACGCACTTCCCTCGCCTAGACAGGTAGCAAACCGGGCTGTCGACGCTCCGCGCGTCGGCAGCCCGACCCACAGACGGCGGATCCCCCATCGCACGCTACGTCCTCAAGCGCTCTGGCCTCGCGCTGATCACGCTCCTCCTCCTCAGCGCGATCGTCTTCGCGGCCGCGCAGCTCCTGCCCGGCAACGTGGGACGCTCGGTGCTCGGGCCGTACGCCACCGAAGAGGCGGTGGCGGCATACAACCACGAGCACGGCACGGACCGACCCGCAGTCGTCCAGTACGTCGACTGGCTGCGTGGGATCGTGAGAGGAGACCTCGGTAACTCGCTCGCCCCGCCGGAGCCGCCGGTCTGGGACGTCATCGAGCCCGCGCTCGTCAACTCCATGAAGCTTGCCGTGTTCGCGTTTCTGATCGTCGTCCCGTTCGGGATCCTCGGCGGCGTCTTCGCCGGCCTGCGCGTCGGGAGGCCGACCGATCGCGGGATCACCGTCGTCGGACTTTCGCTTGCCGTCGTCCCCGAGTTCGTGACGGGACTCGTGCTGATCCTCGTCTTCTCGATCTGGCTCGGCTGGCTCCCAGTCACCGCGCAGTGGGAACCGGGTGCGGGAGCGTTGACCCAAGTCAGGCACCTCGCACTCCCTGCAATGGCGCTCGCGATCGTGCTGTTCGGCTATATCGCGCGAATCACCAGGGCCGGAGTCGTCGAGGCGCTCGACGCGGATTACACACGGACGGCGTATCTGAAAGGGCTTCCCCGAAACACGGTGATCAGCCGCCACGTGCTCCGGAACGCGCTCATGCCGACAATCGCGGTGATAGCGACCCAAGTCGGCTACCTCGTCGGCGGGCTTGTCGCGATCGAGTACCTGTTCAACTACCAAGGACTCGGGCTGATGGTGCTCCAGGCCGCCCAGCAGAAGGACTTCACGCTGCTGACGGCGGGCGTCCTCGTCGTCGGTGTGGTCTATCTCGTCGTCACGCTCATCGCAGACATCGCGTTCGCCCTGCTCAACCCACGAATCAGATTCCAGGCCGCCGAATGACCTCGGTCGCCGCCGTAAGCGAGCGGTCCGAGGCTCGTGTCGCCCGCCGTGAACGGTTGCGACTGCTGCTCCGCAGCCCGAGCTTCCTCATCGGCGCTGGGGTGCTCCTCTTCTGGCTGACGTGCGCACTACTCGGCTCGCGGATCACGCCCTACGACCCGATCTTCGACCAGACCTCCGATCTCTCACAGCGGCCATCGACCGAGCACTGGTTCGGCACCGACCGCCTGGGCCGGGACGTCTTCTCGCGCGTGCTCGCCGGCTCGCGCGACATCCTGCTCATCGCGCCTGCCGCGACGTTGCTGGCGACGATCTTCGGCACCACGCTCGGGTTGATAACCGGCTATTTCCGAGGCATCGCCGACGACACGATCAGCCGCGTGATCGATGCCGTGCTCGCAATTCCGCTGATCGTGTTGGCTGTGACCGTGGTTACCTCGGTCGGGAGTCGATCGGCCTGGGCGGTGACGGTCGTGATCGCCATCGTCTTCTCGCCGATAATTGCGCGGACCGTGAGGGCCGCAGTACTGGGCGAAGCACAACTCGACTACGTCGAGGCGGCCAGGCTGCGTGGCGAGCGTTCGCACTACGTGATGTTCGCGGAGGTGCTTCCGAACGTGATGCCGCCGATTCTCGTCGAGGCGACCATCAGGCTCGGGTATGCCATTTTTGCTGTCGCCACCCTCACGTTCATCGGGTTCGGCCTGCAGCCGCCCTCACCGGATTGGGCTGTTCAGATCTCGGACAACTGGCAGTTTCTCGCAGAACAATGGTGGACGGTGCTCTTTCCCGCGATCGCGATCGCGTCACTCGTGGTCGCGGTCAACCTCGTCTCGGACAGCGTCCAGCAGGTGCTCGAGCGATGAGTTCGACGGAGCCGGGCGCAACGGCCTTGCACGTCGCCGACCTCGACGTCTCCTACCGTGTCCGGGGGAAGGATCGGCAGGTGCTTCGAGGGGTGACGTTGGAGGTCGCTCGCGGCGAGTCGTATGGCCTCGTCGGCGAGTCCGGCTGCGGGAAGTCGACGGCTGCGCTCGCGATCGTCCGCTACCTGCCTCGCAACGGAGCGGTCTCCGCCGGATCGATCTCCGTCGCAGGACGCGACGTCCTCGACCTGCGTGGCCAGAAGCTGCGCGAATATCGCGCACGCACCGTGTCGATGGTGTACCAGAACCCGGGCGCAGCGCTGAATCCATCGATCAGAGTGGGTTCTCAGGTTGCCGAGGCGTTCACGGTGCTAGGCGTTCCTGGAGGCGACGCGACCGATCGAGCGCGCGACGCTCTCGATCGCGTTCAGATCGCCGACCCGGGATCGGTGATGCGCCGCTATCCACATCAGCTCTCTGGTGGCATGCAGCAGCGTGCGCTGATCGCGATGGCGCTCGCAAAGAATCCAGAACTCCTCATCCTCGACGAGCCGACGACCGGGCTCGACGCCACCGTCGAGGCGGAGGTGCTCGATCTCGTCTCGCAGCTGCAGGCCGAGCTGCACACGTCGGTGCTCTTCATCAGCCACAACCTCGGCGTCATCTCGAAGATGTGCTCACGAGTCGGCGTCCTCTACGCCGGACGACTCGTCGAGGAGGGTCCCGTCGGGACGATCCTGCGAGACCCGCGTCACCCGTACACAGTCGGGCTGCTTCGGTGCATTCCGCGCGGCGGCGTCCGCAAGGATCACGGACGCCTCGACACCATCCCAGGCTTTCTCCCGAGTCTCGGCGCGGAGATCACGGGCTGCGTGTTCGCGGATCGTTGCGCTCTCGCCGACGACCGTTGCCGCGCGGAGGAGCCGCGGCTCGACAAGATCACACCCGTACACGCGAGCCGCTGCTGGCACCACGACCGGGCGGCGACGCTTCCGCGTGCCGAGATCGCCGACCTCGAGCTCCCTGCCGTCGACCGCGCCGGGGCGCCGCTCGTCGAGCTCGCGCAGCTGAGCAAGGTCTTCAAGCAGCGCGGGCACGAGGTGCACGCGCTGACCGAGGTGAGCGCCGCCATCTGGCCCGGAGAGACGCTCGGCCTCGTCGGCGAGTCCGGAAGCGGCAAGACGACGCTCGCGCGAACCCTGCTCGGCATCGTCCCGCCGACCGCGGGGACTGCACTCCTCGAGGGTGGCGAGCTCCCAACCCGCTACCAAAAGCGCTCGCGCGAGGAGCTGCGCGCGCTCCAGATCGTGTTCCAGAACCCAGACTCTGCGCTCAACCGCCGCCACTCTGTACGGAGGATCCTGCTCCGGTCGCTGAAGAAGCTCGCTGGCGTCGGAGGATCCGTGGCGGAGACTCGGATGCACGACCTCGTCGAGCGCGTGCGCCTCACAGAGCGGACGCTCACGCAGAAGCCGGTGCAGCTCTCAGGAGGGCTGAAGCAGCGCGTCGCGATCGCTCGCGCGTTCGCCGGAGATCCCAAGCTCGTCGTGTGCGACGAGCCGACCTCGGCGCTCGACGTCTCCGTCCAGGCGGCGATCCTCAACCTCCTCGTCGAGCTGCAGGCCGAGAAGAGGGTCGCGTACCTCTTCATCTCCCACGACCTCGGCGTCGTTCGCTACATCTCGGACCGGATCGCCGTCCTCTACCTCGGGCGGCTCCAGGAGCTCGGGCCGGCAGACGTCGTCTTCGAGGGGCCGCACCACCCGTACACCGAGGCGCTCCTTTCCGCGGTGCCGACCGTCGACGGGGGCGGTCGGGACCGCATCCGGCTCGACGGGGACATCCCGAGCGCCGCCTCTCCCCCGTCCGGCTGCGTCTTCCACACGCGCTGTCCGCGCAAGCTCGGCGCCGTCTGCGAGGAGACCGAGCCGCCGCTCGTCGAGGTCGAGGCCGGCCACCACATGCGCTGCCACATCCCGCTCGAGGAGCTGCGCCGACTCCAGCGCGCGGAGTCGCAGCCGATGGCACCGACAGCGTGAGGGCGCGGTCTCCGCGCGACGCGGTCGTGGTGGGGGGCGGGATCGCAGGGCTCGCCGCCGCGTGGGACCTGCGGTCACGGGACGTGCTGGTCCTTGAGGCCTCGGACCGGGTCGGAGGACGGATCCGCTCCGAGGCACGCGATCCGTACTGGCTCAACGTCGGCGCGCACGTGTTCAGCGGGCCCGGATCCGCGACGGGGAGGCTCGCGGACGAGGTCGGCGTGAGACTGGAGCCCGTGCCCGGGAAGCTCGTCGCGCTCGAGCTCGGGGGAACGATCCTGCTTGGCGGACGGCCTGAGCTGTACCCGTTCCGCCTGCCGCTGAAGACGTCCGAGCGGCTCGCTCTCGTCCACGCGGGTGCCCGTCTCCGTCTCGCTGCGAGGCGATACGAGAAGCTCGCGACTTCCCGCCCCGGCGAGTCACCGGCCGAGACACGCGCACGCGTCCTGTCGTACGGCGACGACCGCACCTTTGCCGAATGGCTCGGAGCGCTGCCGGGAGACGCCGACGCGCTCTTCCGCGCGACGGTCACACGGTCGACGGCGGAGCCGGAGGAGATCTCGTTCGGGCACGGCGCCGGCTACTTCGCCCTCGTCTGGAGCGCCGGTAAGGGCCTCTCGCACAACATCCTCGGCGGCGCCTCGCTGCTCGTGGACGGGATCGCGTCTGCCCTCCCCGGAGGTGTCGAGACCGGCGCGGAGGTGCGGCGCGTGAGCCGCGCTGACGATCTCCTGCGAGTGTCGTACACACGCGAGGGCGCGGAGAGGGAGGTGCTGGCACGCCACGTCGTCGTGGCCACGAAGGCCTTCGACGCGGCGCGCATCGTCGAGGACCTTCCGGGTGAGACGCGCACGGCCCTCGACGGGATCCCGTACGGCCCCACGGTCGTCATGGGAATGCTCACTGGCGAGCGCGGGCCGATGCCGTGGGACGACCTGTACGCGCTCGCGACTCCCAAGCGGTCGTTCAGCATGCTCTTCAACATGGCGAACGTGCTGCGACCGAAGACCCGCGAGCGGCGCGACGGTGGCAGTCTGATGGTCTATCGGAGCGGCCATGCCGCGCACGACCTCCTCGAGCGCAGCGATGCCGAGATCGAGCGCGCATTCGTCGACGACCTCGAGGCGATCTACCCCGAGACGCGCGGGATCGTTTGCGAAACGCTCCTACTGCGCCTGCCGCGCATGCTTCCGTACGTCGCCCCGGGACGCGCCGCGCTGCAGCCAGCCCTCGAGCGGTCGCTCGGGAACGTCCATCTCGCGGGGGATTACATTGGCGGCGTGTACACGGAGACGGCGATCTCCACGGGGCAGCAGGCAGCAGCCGCAATCGTGGCCTCGCTCAACGGCCCGACCTCCCAGGCCCGGAGCGAGGCGTGAGCCTCGGCGGCGCCTGAGTGCGGCTCGCCTCGATCGAGACACGGCACTACCGCTGTCCGCTCGACCCCCCGTTCCTCGCGGCGTGGGATCCGGATCCCCGCACGCTCCAAGACGCGACGATCGCGATCGTGCGCTCCGACGACGGCGTCGAGGGCTACGCAAGCGGGGACGCGGTGCCCGATCGCGAGCTTCTCGAGCGCCTGCTCCTCGGAATCGAGGTGTCTGACACGGACTCCACGCACGGGCTCGTCGAGTCGGTCGACTTCCACCACGGCCGCAACTGGATCGTCGAGGTCGCGGTCTGGGATCTTCTCGGACGCGCTCACGGAGAGCCGCTCTGGAGACTGCTCGGCGGCGAGCGCGACCGCATCGCCGCGTATTCCTCGAGCGGCGAGTTGGTCGACGCCGATGAGCGTGTCCGCCGGTGCGTCGCGCTGCGCGACGCGGGAGTGCGCGCCGTCAAGCTCCGCCTCCACTCGGGCGATTGGCGCGTCGACCTGCCGGTAATCGAGGCCGTGCGTGAAGCCGCTCCCGAGCTCGACGTCATGGTCGACGCGAACCAGGGCTGGCGCATGCCGGGAGACCTCACCCCACGCTGGGACCTCGGCACCGCGCAGGCGTTCGCGGCCGAGCTCGAACGGCTCGGCGCCTACTGGCTGGAGGAGCCGCTTCCGACCGACGACATAGAGGGCTACGCGGCACTGGCGCGCACGAGCGGCGTGCGCATCGCGGCCGGCGAGATGGTGCGCTCGGCCGCGGAGGCGCGCGAACTCGTCATCCGTGGCGGCGTGGACGTCGTCCAGCCCGACGTGGTTCTCGCGGGCGGGATCGGCGGCTCGAGGCGGATCGCTGCGATCGCCGCAGAAGCCGGCTGCACGTGGAGCCCGCACACCTGGTCGAACGGCTACGGCCTGCTCGCGAACCTGCACGCGGCGCTCGCGTTGTCGACGTCCCCCTACATCGAGGTGCCGTTCGATCCGCCCGCGTGGTCGTCGGAGCGCCGCGACTGGCTCCTTCCCGTCACGCTCGAGATCGCAAGCGACGGGACGATAGGCCCGCCTCGAGGGCCCGGGCTCGGAATCGTGCCTGACTTCGACGCGCTCGAGAGTTACAGGATCGGCTGACGCGAGCCCTCGCGTCGTGGCTCGGTGCCGACGAGGGGAAGCGCCTTCCGCCGAGCACGCAGCGCCTCGTTGGCCGCGCTCCCGCGCTCGTCCCAGGTGAACGCCGTGACGGGCCGAAGGCACAACGCGACATCGTCAGAGGTAAGGAAGGCGTGCACCGCCGGATCCTCGTTCGCCCCCTCCGCGACGTAGCGTGCGTGGACGAGATCGACGAGCTCGAGAGCCTCTGATCCGCGCACGATCTCCACCTCTCCGGAGATCGCGGCCCCACACACCTCGAACCCGGGACGTGAGTCGTGCACGACGAACGTCGCGCGCGAATCGCTCTCGAGGTTGCGCACCTTGCGGCTGCGCGACCCCGTCGCCAGCAGCACGCGGTCTTCGTGGAGCGCGTACCACAGCGGTACCGCATGGATCGACATGCGTGTGTCGTGAGTCGCGAGAAGACCGATCAGACGCGCCTCGAGAAGCTCACGGACGAGAGCATCCGCCAGCACACGAGCGCCGTCCAAGCGCCTGCTCGGAGCCGGATCGCCCACTTGCAGGGAACGATACGGTGCCGCGGAGCCGGGAGCAGGCCGAGACGTGCGCCGCAGCTTCTACTGCACGAGCTCGAGCAGCTTGAACATCGGCAGGTACATCGCGATGACGATGACGCCGACGATCGCCCCCACGCCGATCATCATCAGCGGCTCGACGATGGACGTGAGCGCTGCAATCGAAGTGTCGACCTCGTCCTCGTAGAAGTCGGCGATCTTGTCGAGCATCTTTTCGAGCTCGCCCGTCTCCTCGCCGATCTTGACCATCTGCGAGACGAGCGGCGGGAACACAGAGTCCTCGATCAGAGGCTGCGCGATGGGAACGCCCTGGTGCACCTTCGCGCGCACGTCGGCAAGCGCTGACTCGACGACCCAGTTGCCGGCCGTCTGCCCGGAGATCTCGAGGGCCTTGATGATGTCGACGCCGGCCGCGACCAGCGTGGCGAGGGTGCGCGAGAAGCGCGCCATCGTGACCTTGAGGACGACCTTGCCGATCCCGGCCGGGGCACGCAGCTTGAAGCGATCCCACACCTGCCGACCTCCCGGCGTTCGCTTCCAGCGCCGGAAGCCGAACACCGAGCCGATCATGAGCGGGAAGAGGATGAACCAGTAGCCGCGGACGACGTCGGAGGCGGCGACGACGATCTTCGTAAGGAAGGGGAGGTCGCCGCCAAGGTCCGAGAAGATGTTCTCGAAGACCGGGACGAGGAACATGAGCATCCCGATGAGGACGAGGATCGCGAAGACGAGGACGACCGTCGGGTACACCATCGCGCCCTTGACCCGGCGCTTGATCTTCATCTCCTTCTCGATCTGGACGGCGACGCGGTCGAGCACCGAGTCGAGGATCCCGGCCGCCTCGCCCGCTTCCACCATGGAGACGTAGAGGCGGTCGAAAACCTTGGGATGGCGAGCCATCGCCTGCGAGAGCAGCATGCCGCCCTCGACGTCGGAGCGCACTTCGCGGATGACGGCGGCAAGAGCCTTGTCGTCCGTCTGCTGCTCGAGGATGACGAGCGACTGGACGACCGAGAGCCCGGCGTCGATCATCGTCGCGAACTGGCGCGAGAAGACCTGCAGCGAGCGCGGCTTGACCTTCTTGCGCTTCTTGTCGGACGCACCTTCCGCGCCGAGCTCCGAGAGGGAGATCGGGCGCAGGCCCTTCTGGCGAAGGAGCTCCCGCGCAGAGCCCAGGTCGGGCGCCGTGATCTGGCCCGCGGACTCGGCTCCGAGCGCGTTGATCGCGCTGTAGGCGAACGCGGCCATACGCTCCGGCTATCGGCACACTCGGACGACGCCTTGAGACGCTGACCGTCTCAGCGGGCCGGCACGAGGAGCCCCTACGCCGCTAGAAGTCTGCGCCCGCGGTCGAGACAACACGTGCGAGGACGTTCGCCGAGCCTTGTCGGCGCACGACAACGGTCACCTGCTTGACAGGCGCGCCCCCGGCCGGCGTCGTCCAGACGATGTAGGTGTCCACGCGATAGGAGCGTCCGTCCGGTCCGGTAACGGTCTGCGACGGGGTGCACGCCGCGGCAAGCGGAGCGCAGGTCTGGGTGACCTGAGACGCGGAGTACGCGCTGTCCGTCTGATACGTCGAGTCGGTCGCCGCGAGCGACGTCGTGTCGAGGTAGATCGCCGCGAACGCAAGCGCCCGGTAGCGCTCGAGCTGCCGATCGGCGACGGCCGATGCGGTTGAGGACTCCGCCGACTTCCGCAGGGTGACCATGCCGGAGTTGAGCGCAAGAAGGATCGCGAGCAGCCCGACGTTGATGATCACGATCGCAGCGAGCATCTCGATCAGCGCGAAGCCCTGCTGGCCGCGGACACGAGACGTCATGACTACGGCTTGGGCTTCACGGGCTCGGCGCTCTCGCCGCTGCCGACGGCGACCAGAACGATGCGGTAGCGGGCGCCCGTTGTCGTGTTCACCAGCGTAAGAGGCTTACCGACCTTGAGCTTCGTCGTCTTCGCGCCTCCCGCATAGGCTCCACCTGCGACGCCGATCACGGCCGTCTTCGAGGCAGCTTGCTCGGCGACGAGCACGAAGACCGGGTCGGACGTAGGGAACACGGCGCCGGGCTCGAGGGCCTGGCGAGCACCGTTGACGGAGATGAGCGTCAGCGCGGCCGCAGGGCTCCCGACCGTGAAGCCCTTGGGCGGAGTCTTCGCCTTGTCGTCCACTCCCTTGACGTTGCCGGCGGTGTCAGCGGTGGTCTCGCCGAACGAGCTGTCCGTCTCGACCTGCTGGACGAACGGATCCTTGGCGGCGAACACCGACAGCGACGTCAGCTTCCCGGGTGTCGCGCCCAGGCGCCGGTCTGTGTCGACGAGAGCGACCGCCGCCACGCGCCGCGGAGTCGCACCTGCCGGATCGCCGGGTAGCGTCGACTGCTGGGCAGGAGCGGCAGTTGGAGATTCCGAGCCGGAGCCCGCGAGCAACTTGGGCAGCTGAATGGCGAGCAGGCCCAGCAGGAGAACGCCGCCGACGACGACGAAGATCTTCTGCTTGCGCTCGCGCGCCGCGCGCTCCGCAGGCGTCATCAGGGAGTCACTCCCTGTGCCGTCGCGTCCGACGACTCGTCCGTCGGCGTGACGGGAGCTGCCGGAGGCGCGATCGGCCCGTCGTAGACGTACGCGCTGAGCGTGATCGTCCCGTCGAGCAAAGGAAAGCCGTCGGTGTTGGACTCGGACAGCTCGACGCCCTGCACGGTGAACAGCCGGCCGGTGGCACGGAGCTTCCCACGTCGAACCGTGACGAGCCGTCGTGTGCTGGCAAGGAAGCGGGTGATCCCCCGATACGAGCCCTGAACGACGACTGCGACCGGGATCATGGTCGCCCCGCTCGCCGCGACGACAGCGTCCTGAGGCGTGATCGAGCCGAGCGTGACTCCGCTGGAGCGAGCGAGCCGGTCGAGCTCGAGCACGAGACCCGGCTGGTCCGCGCTCGCCGGCATGGCCTTCGTCAGTCGGAAGACGTCGGCAACCATGACGCCGCCGCGCTGGGGCCGTTCGGCGGCGGCTCGCGCCTCGCCCAGCTCGAGCTCGGCGGCGGCGACGTCCGCGGCGAGGCTTGCTGCGTCAGAGCGCTTCGGAGCCACCAGGAGGAACCACGCAGCTAGCAGGTAGACGAGCACGACGCTAGCAGCGAGTGCCAAGAGGACGCGGGGAGAGAGGGCCTCCAGCCGGGTCTTCACGAGGCACTCCCGGTTCGCAGCGTCGCGGCGACCGAGAACGTCACGACGGTCTTCTGCTTCTTCTTACCCTTCTTCTTCGACGTCGTCTTGGACTTCGAGGTCTCTGGGGTCGTCTTGTCCGGCTGCGGCTCCACGCGCGCGCTTGCAGTGAGCCGAACGCTCTCGAGCGAGGGGATGGCTCCGAGCCGCGCGAGGACGCGGGCCACCGACTGGTGCGAGTACGTCGCACCCTGGATCGTCACGCCCTGGGTGGCGGTGGCTGCAGGAGCTGCTCCCGCGGCTGCGGTCGTCGCCGGAGCGGCAGCAGTGATCCCCGTGAGCCACGCATCTTCGGGAAGAACGAGCGAGAGCTCGCGCAGAAGCCGATCGAACGGGAGCCGCGTGGACAGCGCCGCGGCCAGGGCGGAGACGCGGTCGCTGCGCTCCTGCGCGAGCGCCGCTTGTGGGACCGCGGATGGCGCAGTACTCGACTCGAGTGAGATCGCCTCGTCGAGCCAGGCAAGCGTCGCGCGATGCTCGGTCGCAACCCCGGATGCCGAGAGCGAGAGCATGACGGCGACGGCGGTGACAGCGGCAAGGCCGCCGGCTGCCACGAGCAGAGGAGCTCGCGTGCCGCCCGACCGAGTGCGCTCGGCGTCGCGCGGGAGAAGGTTGACCGCACGCATCGCTCAGTCCTCGATTCCGAGGCCGATCGCCACCGCGACCGACCCGTACTGGAGATCGTCCGCAATGTTCGGCCCGACCTTGACGCGCTTGAAGGGATCGCCGAGCCGAACGGGGACGCCGACGAGGCCACCGACTGCTTCCGTGAGGCCGTCCATGTGCGCCGTCCCGCCGGTCAGCACGAGCTCGCCGATCCCGAGAGCCCCGGGCTGCGCCTGATAGAAGTGGAGCGAGGCGACGAGCTCTCGTGCGAACGCAGCCAGCGCCCGCTGCGCTCCGTCGCGGACCTTCGTCACCTGCTCGGGAGTGAGTCCTTCGACCGTCGTCTCCTGCGCGAGCGACAACTGGCGCTTGATCCCTTCGACCTCGCTCGGCGCCTTGTCGAGCTCGCGCGCGATGGCGATGTTCAGCGACCAGCCGCCCCAGTCGAGGACACGCGTGAACTCGCACACCCGACCGGTCGAGACGGCGATGGTCGTGCGGTCGTGGCCGATGGCGACGGCGACGAGCGCGCCCGCGTGGGTGTCGCGATCCATGGGCGCCTCGAGCGAGCGGAGGATGGCGAACGCCTCGAGGTCGATGCCGATGACCTGCAGCCCCGCAGTTCGACACGCCTGCAGGTAGCGGTCGACGACCTCGCGATACGCGACGACGAGCAGGATCCGCTTGACGGGGATCCCGTCGTCACGCGCGTCGTCCTCGAGCACGACGTAGTCGAGGACTGCCTGGTCGAGCGGGATCGGAAGCACTTCCTCGGCTCGAAACCGGATCGCGTTGTCCAGCTGCTGCGCATCGGTGACGCCTTCGATCTCGAAGACCCGAACCCCGATCCGGTTGTTCGCCAGCCCGAGCCGGACACCGCGCTTCGGGAGCTTGTGCAGGTCGAAGAACCGCTTGAGCGCCTCCCCGAGCGCGTCCGGATCGCGAATTTCCCCGGACACGACGAGCCCCGGCTCGAGCGGCTCCCGAACGACCTCGAGGAGCTCGGGAGCTCCGTTGTTGGCGATCTGGGCCGCAGCGATCTGCGACGCGCCGATCTTGAGCCCGACGAGTTTCTTCGGGCTCTTGTCTCTCTTGCCTTTCTTCGCTTTCCTCGCGGCAGGAGCTCCGCTGCGCCGTCGCAGCTTGAGACGACCGACCCCCTCCAGGTCGGACGGGCCCAGGGCGGGCGTTCCCGCCTCGGACGCGTCCGGCTCGGGCTCGGCTTCGAGCACCACATCGACGGCATGGTCCTGTTCGACGGCATGAGTCTGAGTCTCGGCTTCCTCGGTGTCGGTCCGAGGCCCGACGGGTTCCTCGGCAACCTCATCGTCTCTCGGGTCGCTCGCGTTGTCGTCGACCACGCCGTGCCCGTAGGCAGCGAGCCGGCCGAGGACCGCTGCATCGATCTCGGGCTCTGGATCGCGGCTCTCGTCGATCTCCTCGCTCGGCCCGTGCCGCACGTCGTCCATCAGGCGCTCCCTGCAATCCGCAGGCCGGATGCAGGCGCGTCCGGCTCTGAGGCGGCTAAGGAGACCGGGACGCCGCTCCGCTCGAGCATTCCGATCAGCTGCTCCTTGCGGCTCGAGACCGCCAGCGCGGCATCGGGGGTGACGACGCGCTTGCGAATGAGCTCGGCCAGGCCGTGCTCCATCGTCTGCATGCCCCGCTGCGTGCTCGTCTGCATGACCGAGTAGATCTGCTCGACCTTGCCCTGACGGACGAGGTTGCGAACGGCGTCGTCCGGGAAGAGGATCTCGAGGCACGCAACCCGGCCGAGGCCGTCGGCCGTCGGAAGAAGGGTCTGCGTGACGATCCCCTGCAACGTGTTCGCCAGCTGCATGCGCACCTGCTCCTGCTGCGCCGGCGGGAAGACGTCGATGACGCGGTCGATGGTGCTCGGGGCGCTCTGCGTGTGCAGCGTGGCGAGGACGAGGTGCCCGGTCTCGGCAGCGGTGAGAGCGGTCGCGATCGTCTCGAGATCGCGCATCTCGCCGAGCAGGATCACGTCCGGGTCCTGACGCAACGCCGCTCGCAAGCCCTCGGCGAAGGTGGGAGCGTCCGTCCCGATCTCGCGCTGGGTGACGACACAGCGCTTGTGCCGGTGCACGAACTCGATGGGGTCCTCGATCGTGAGGATGTGGTGCGGCTTGGCGCGATTGACCTCGTCGACCATCGAGGCCAGCGTCGTGGACTTACCGGAGCCGGTCGGCCCGGTGACGAGCACGAGCCCTCGCGGCTTCATCGCCAGCTCGCGAAGCGATGGCGGCAGACCGAGCTCCTCGAGCGTGCGCAGCTCTTCCGGAATGTGCCTGAAGGCTGCTGCGATCGAGCCACGTTGGAAATGCACGTTCACGCGGAATCGAGCGAGACCGGGGACGCCGTAGGAGAAGTCGAGCTGGCGGTTGACCTCGAGTAGCTTCTGTTGCTCAGTCGAGAGGATGCGGTACAGCAGCTCACGGGTGGCGTCGGGCCTCAGCTTCTCCGCATCCGCGAGGGGGGTGAGGTCTCCGTGGACGCGGATCGTGGGCGGCGCCCCCGGCACGAGGTGCAGGTCCGAGGCGCTTGCCTCGACGGCGCGCGCGAGAAGGTCGTCGATCGAGGTCGGCGCAGCGTCCATGGACATCTGGCGTATCGGCAGTGCCCGGCACCGCCTTGAGCAGGCGCGACGACACGGCTGACACCGGCCGGCGTCCCCCGCGAATCACCCGCGAATCACCCAAATTGGGGTATGCGGCCCCCAACCTCCCGCCGATGTTTCGACGGCATCCGCCCCCCACCCCTCTACTGCGGACTGCGGAAGGAGTTGCGGCAATGTTCAAGCGGATTCGCACCCGCCTCGACGGGAACTCGGAGCAGGGTTTCACCCTGATCGAGCTCCTCGTCGTGATCATCATCATCGGCATCCTGCTCGCCATCGCGGTCCCGTCCTACCTCGGGTTCCGCGATCGCGCAGCCAACAACGCGGCCAAGGCGAACCTGCGCGCGGCACTGCCGTCTGCAGAGGCGTTCTACGCCGACAATGGCTTCTACACAGGCATGAACGCTGCGGCCCTCGTCGCGATCGACTCCGGCGTCTCGCCGAGCCTGACGGTCGCTTCGGTGACGGCGACCACGTACTGCCTCACCGACACGGTGAGCGGCAAGACGTGGAGCGTCGCGGGCCCCGGCCCCTCGAGCGCGGACTTCCACGCCAGCGCCAACTGCACGTAGTCCGGTTCGACCTGAACGACGAAGAGGCGCGGGAGACCGCGCCTCTTCTCGTTGCGGAGTCAGACCTGGACAGTCCCGGAGTCCGACCCTGGACATGTCCCGGGGTCGGACCCCACTCTCTCCCTGTTTCCTTTCAAGACGGTCTGAGCCAATGCCGATAGGGGAAGCGTGAGCGTGACTCTGACCCCGCCCATCCGTGTTGCCGCGCTCGTCGGAGCACTCGTCGCCACGGGGCTCGTCGCATTCGTGTTCGTCATGGGCCGCGGCGTCTCGGAGTCGGGCACCTCGACGCCAGTCGGGCCCGCGGCGAAGTCCGCGCCGGAACAGGCGACGACGCCTCACAAGCCGAATCGGCCGCGAGCATCCGCCCCGCGGGTCGTAGTAACGAAGAGTGGCTTCCCGGCTCCCGTCGACCGCGCACTCCGCCGGCGCGGAGTGGCAGTCGTCGCCGTCTACATGCCTCGCGCGCCCGTTGACGCGCTCGTTCGCACCGAGGCTCGAGCCGCAGCGATCGAGTCGCGCGTCGGCTTCGTGGCGATCAGCGCGCTCAGCGAGCGCCTCGTGAGCCTCCTGGTCGCGAAGACCGGAGTCCTCCCGGCCCCTTCCGTCCTCGTGATCAAACGTCCGGGGATCGTTACCGCGACGCTCGGCGTGACCGATCGCGAGACGATCGCTCAGGCAGTCGCTCAGGCACGGCGATGAGCGAGGCCGCAGCTCGAACGGGGCCGCGCTCCGAGCTGTACGTGCGGCATGCCCGCATCGAGGGCCGCTCGGTCGCCGTGCTCCGCGCGGTCGACGAGGGCGACCGTTGTGTCGTCGAGGCGGAAGTGTGGCCGAGCGGCTCGACCGCTGACCCGTTGCGCCCTGGGCCGTACACGTTCCCGACTCCGGTCGAGGCCACCCGGTTCGTCACGCACGCAGTCGAGGCGTTCATCGCGCTCGGCTGCGAAGTCGCCGCATCGTAGGCCTTCCTGTGAGGGGAATCGGTGTCTGGCACCGAGTCCCGGCCTACGAGAGGATGCGGGCCAACTCCTCGATCGAGGTGAGCCCGGACGCGACCTTCTCGAGCCCGTCGTCCCACATCGAGCGCATTCCGTTGTCCATCGCCGCCCTCGCTATCTCGTCCCGGCTGGCGTGTTGCACCGCGAGTGCGGCGATCTCTTCGGACATGCTCAGGAACTGGAAGACGCCGATCCTGCCGCGGTACCCGGTGTGGTTGCACCGCGGGCAGCCCTTCTTACGGTAGAACACCGTCCCGTCCAGTACGCGCAGCACCTCCGGGGAGATCCGCAACTCGTCGAGCTCCGCATCGGTCGGCTGATACGCCTCGCAGCAGTGGGTGCAGAGCTTGCGCGCGAGGCGCTGGGCGAGCACGGCCGAGACCGCAGCGCCGGTGAGAAACGGCTCGACGCCCATCTCTCCGAGCCGGGTGATCGTCGATGGCGCGTCGTTGGTATGCAGCGTCGAGAGCACGAAGTGCCCCGTCAGCGCAGCCTCGATCGAGATCTTGGCCGTCTCGACGTCCCTGATCTCGCCGACCATGACGACGTCGGGGTCGGATCGGAGAATGGAACGCAGCGAGGACGCGAACGTCAGCCCCGCGCGCACGTTGATCTGCACCTGGTTCACGCCGGCCAGGCGGTACTCGACCGGATCTTCGACCGTGATGATGTTGATCTCCGGCCGGTTGATCTGGGCGAGGCAGCCGTACAGCGTCGTCGACTTGCCCGAGCCGGTGGGGCCCGTGACGAGGAGCGCTCCGGTCGGCAGGCTTACGACCGCCTCGAGATCAGCGCGCATCGCGTCCGACAGCCCGAGCTCGGTCATCGTCGGCGGCTTGCGCGACTTGTCCAGCAGTCGCATCACGACCTTCTCGCCCTCGACGGTGGGGAGCGTCGCCACGCGGATGTCGAGCGTGCGGCCGACCGCCGACGTCGAGAGCGTGATGCGCCCGTCCTGGGGCTTTCGACGCTCTGCGATGTCGAGCTTTGCGAGGACCTTCAGCCGCGTGGTTACGCCGGCGGCCATCTTCTTCGGGACGCGCTGAACCTCGCGGAGCACGCCGTCGACCCTGAACCGGACGAGGAGCGCGTCCTCCTGCGCCTCGAAGTGCACGTCGGATGCGTTCTCCTCTGCCGCCTGGAAGATGAGGGCGTTCACGAGGCGCACGAGCGGGCCGTCCGAGATGCCGTCGTCGACCTCGAGATCGTCCGCGTCACTGTCGTCGACCTCGAGATCGACGACCACCGAGCCAATGGCCTCGGCCGTACGCAGGACGCGTTGCAGCTCGGCGACGATGTCGTCGCGCGACGCGACGCCGAGCTCGATCGAGTGCTTCGTCGCGAGGCGGAGCTCGTCGATGGCATGGAGATTGCCGGGATCCGCGACGGCGACCTTCAGCACGTCGTCCTCGAGAGCGTACGGAATCGCGACCGCGCGCTCGAGCGTCTGCACGGGGATGAGCTGTGCTGCGTCCACGGCGACTCCCGTGCTCGCGAGGTCGACGATCTGCAGGTGATGGCGGACCGCGAGCATGCGGGCAACGCCGTCCGAGGTTGCGACTCCCTCGTCGATCAGCGCCTGCGTGACCGGGCTTCCGCCGGCCGCCCGACCTCGCACCAACGCCAGCGCGTCGGGGTCGATCAGCGCTGTGTACCCAAGCAGGTCGAGAACGAGCTCCGCCGTCTCGTCGACTCCGAACGGCGTCGCCAGCTGTCGCGCAGGCTGCGCAACCTCCGCCTCGGCGGCCCCCTCGACACTCGATGCGCGCGTGATGTTCATCGGCGATCCCTCGAAGGGGTTATCGGCACTGGTGTTCCGCGTCTTGACGAGCCACGCGTGCCTAGAACAGGCCGAGATAAGCGCTCAGGATCCGATCGCCCACGAAGAGCGTGGCGACGGCCCCGAGCGCGAGGAACGGCACGAGCGGCACCCCCATCTTCCGCGCGGCCGCTCCGTGCCGCGACAGGAGAATCGCAGCGGGCACGAGCGCGGCGAACAGCCCCAGCATCAGCCCCAGGGACACGGAAGCTCCCAGTACCGCTCCGAGGAGGAACGCGAGCTTGACGTCTCCCATCCCGAGGCCTTTCGGGTACGCGAGAACGACGACGAACAGCGCCCCGGCCGCGGCAAGTGAGGCGAGGAGCCACTCGAAGCTCGGATCGACGGCAGTATGGGCGACGAGGGCGACCGCGGCCGCTGGAACGACGATCCTGTTCGGGACGATCCTGAGCTGGACGTCGATCGCCGAGAGCGTCACGAGAACGGCACAGAACCCTGCAGCCAGCGCGGCCTCCGGGGTCGGCCCGAAGACGGCGACGCAAGCGACGATCAACGCCGCCGCGGTGATCTCGACGAGCGGGTAGAGAGCTGAGATCGGCGCAGCGCAGTGCCGGCACCGGCCCCGAAGCCGAACGTACGAGAGAACCGGCACGTTGTCGCGCCAGAGGATCTCACGCTCACAAGCCCCGCACGACGACGGTGGGCGGAGCAACGACCGCCGCGCCGGCACCCGCGCGACGACGACATTGAGGAAGCTCCCTAGCGCGAGCGCGGGGGCTAGGACGAAGGCGGCGGCGGCGGCGTTCACGAAGTGCTATCCCGAGTAGCTGCCCTGGACGGGATCGACCACGGTGACGGTCTGCGTCGCCGCGGGCAGGCCGTACATCCACTCGATCGGGAACGGGGGCGCGTGGATGAGGGCAGAGTTGTTGATCGTCGTCGAACGCGTGATCACAGGCCCCCAGATCGTCGTGTTGTTGTCCATGTCGAAGTCGTTGACGATGTACAGGGCGCCCTGGAAGTTGACGTGGTTGCCGATGTCGCCGCCGATGGCGGTGCCCGTAGACTGTGCGACCAGCGAGCCCGCCACGAAGACGAGGAGGTCGATCCGCGGGTCCCAGGTGGCGTCACACGCAGGGACACCGCAGATGTCCGCGCGGTTCTTGATCCGCACTTGCCCCGACCCGTAGATCACCGCACGCCCGTCGTACTGGATCAGGTTCAGGTTCGACCACGTGAGATGGCCGTCGAAGTAGATGACGCCCTTGATGGTCAACGTTCCCGGGGAGCCCGGCTGCCACTTGATCTGCGCGACCGTCTGGCCGCCGACGACCTTCTGGCAGTCGTAGGCGGAGGCAGGGGTGAGGTCGATCTCTCCGCGACTGACATTGAGAGTCGTGTCGTTGTCGAAGCCTCCGGGGAACGACCCGGTCGTGCACCCCGACTGCGGCCCGAGCTGGGCGTTCGCGTACCAGTAGGGAAGATCGACGGTCGGCTTTGTGAGCGAGGGGGGACTCGTGCCGACCGCTCCCGCGTACACGTGGCTCGCAGGCCCGCAGGCGACCGGGCTTCCGGAGTAGTGGCACGGGCCCGTCGCGGCGAACTCGTCGATCGGATTGCCGGAACTCCCGATCTGGGCGCTGTTCTCGACGTACAGGTTCCCGAGCAGGTGGACCGCCGGGCTGTCGATCTGAGAGTTGTTGGTCAGGCACAGGTTGCCGCGCACGTAGAGCGCCACGTCCATCGAAACGCTGTTGCCCATGGTGATGCAGCCCGACGGCTGGTCGACGAAGAGGTAGTCCCACGGACGCATGTCCGCCTGCGTCGTCGTGGTGACCTGTGCCTGGGAGCTGACCGTGCGGACGACGTTGCCCGCATGGGGACCTGACGGGTTCCGTGCAGTGCCGGTGCCGGTGAGCGTCCAGGTCGTTCCGGAGAGCGTTCCCACGTACGTCACCGTCCCCGTCGGCAGCGTGATGGTGGTGGATGGCACCGAGCTGGCCGAATACGGGTCGGCGGCGTTCTCGAGCGTCGAGAACGCATAGCTCAGGCCGGTCTCGGCGAGGCCGTACGCGCGCTGGTCGGCCTGAACGCGTCGCGCGGCTCCCTGGTTCATCGTCACGTACGTGAAGATTCCGGCCGCCAGCGCCGAGAGGATGACGGTCACGCCGAGCGCGAACGGCAGCGCAAGGCCACGCTCGTCGCCGAGCGCGCGCCGAATCGCGCTCAGAGGTGAATCGGGCACGCCAGCTCCTTGGTCGGAGATCCCGGCGCAGTGAAGGCGACACGCTCGGCCACGGCATCCCCCTTCGGGGGAGAGTCGAGCGCCGTCACGTGCGGCTCGAGTTGCGAAGGACGATGTCGTCCGTGAGTTGATACGCGGGAAGACCGCTTGCCGGCCTCGTGTTGACGGGCAAGGTCACGGACAGGACTGCCAGGCTCGTCACTGACTGTGGGACGAAGGAGAAGACGGTGCCGCTCGTCAGGTAGTCGACAGCCTTCTTACCGGTCTCGTTGCACGTACTCCCGACGAGGCGGTAGAGGGCGAAGCGGGTGCCGGTACCCGTCGTGCACCAGCTGACCGTGGTCCCCGCGCCCGCACTCGGACAGCGGCTCCCCAGGACGATCGTGATGCTGGCCGACGCGCCTGTCGGGGTCACCGTGCTGGCGCAATGGATCTCGCGCCGCAGCTGGTCGAGAGCGATGCGCGCGTTGATCTGTGACGCGAACCGGCGGTTCATGTCCTCCTCCGTCTTCGAGGCAGCGATGAGGGCATACGAGAGCGCCGTCATCACGATGACGAGCATCCCGAGCACGGTGACGAGCTCGATGAGCGTGAAGCCCCGCTCGTCTCGGAGGCGGTCGTTCAGCCTCGCGCCGACGGACACCTCATGCTCCCGCGACGCGGAGCGTCGGCAGGCCGTCGTCCTTCGGACGCTCGGCGACGACCTCGGGCTCGGCTTTCGCCGCCACTTTGACGCTCGCGGC
>JAIBJO010000117.1 GCA_020029615.1 Actinomycetota bacterium | reverse complement strand
CTCGCCACGGACCACGAACGGCGTGAGCGCGAGAGCCGTCGCGAACGCGGTGGTCAGGACCGGCCCGAGCCGTTCCCCTGCTCCGCGAAGGACGAGCTCGGGGCCGAATGGCTCATCGTGCTCGAGCTGGCGGAATCGCTCCATGAGCACCATGCCGTTCCGGACACCGATCCCGAGCACGGCGAAGATCGCGATCGCCGAGCCGAAGGTGAGCGTGCCGCCGTCGACGACCGCGACGGTCAGCACGGCACCCGTCACGGCAACCGGGAACATGAGGAAGCAGAGCGTCGCGAGACGCCAGCTCCCGAAGCACGCCTGGAACAGCAGGAAGATCCCGATGAGTGCCCCGATCGAGAGACCGATCAAGCGTCCTGTGGGTTGTCCGCTCTGAGCGAGCACGTCTGTCGTGTACTCGATCGGGAACCGCATGTCGGCGAGCCGGCTCTCGACGTCCTGAACGACCGACTCGCGGTCACGCCCGCTCACGGACGCCCCGATATCGAGGTAGCGGGAGACCGCTTGACGCTTGACGACCGTCGGGTCGGCTGCGATGCGCACGTCAGCCACGTCACCGAGGCGCACACGGCGGCCGTCCGGCGTCTCGATCAACAGCTGCTGAATGCTCGACAGGCTGTTGCGGTTCTCGGGGGTGCCCCACACGACAACCTCGAACACCTTCTGCTGCTCGAAGAGGTTGCCGACGTGGATTCCGCCGAGCAGCGTCGCCGCAGCACGGCGAACATCGCCAGGCTTGATCCCCCGTGCGTCCGCCTTGGCCAGATCCACTTCGACCTCGACGGTGGGCTCTGTGACCGGGAGCTCGACGCTCGGGTCGGCAATGCCGTCGACTCCCGCGATGACTCCCTTCACTCTTTCGGCCTGAGCACGGAGGACGTCCGGGTCCTCGCCGTAGAGCCGGACGACCACGTCGCGCGTCGTGCCCGTGTCGGAGAGCACTGCCTCGGCGCGCTGGTTCGAGAACGCATGGATGCTCTGCGACAGGCCGGGATACCCACTCGCGACGTCCTCGATCGCAGCCACGGTGGCGTCGTAGTCGGCCGACGGGTCGATCGAGACCCACAGCTCCGCCGAGTTGGCGTTGGCGGAGAGGTCCGAGCCGATCGCGCGCCCGACGTGCGCACCGACGTCGGTCACGCCGTCGACCGAGCGCAGCTCGCGGCTCGCACGCGCCGTGATGCGGTTCATCTCCGGGAGTGAGGTCCCGGGTGCGCCGTCCCAACGGACGAGGAGCTGCTCCTCCTTGAAGGTCGGCAGCAACGATGTCGACATGAACGGCACCGAGACGCAGGCGGCAACCACGAACGCGCCGGCTGCGACGTAGGCCCAGCGGGGTCGGTGCACGACCCACGCCAGCGCCGAGGAGTAGCCCCGCCGCAGCCAGCCGACGACAGGGGATTCCCGCTCGAACGAGACGCGCGGCAAGAGCAGGATCGCGAGCGCCGGCGTGATCGTCATCGCGACCACCATCGAGGCGAGCAGAGCGAGCAGGAATGCCCCGGCCAGGTCGGGGAAGAAGGACCCGGCCAGGCCGTTCAGGAAGAACACCGGCAACAGAGCGAGCGCGATCACCAGCGTGGCGTAGGTGGTCACGCCGCGAGACTCGAGCGTCGCGTCCAGGATCACCGCGGCCGTGGACTTGCCGTTCGCCTTCTGGCCGTGCTCGCGCAGCCGGCGGGCGACGTTCTCGACGCCGACGACTCCGTCGTCGATCAGGAAGACGAGGGCCGCGATGAGGCCGACCAGGATGATGGCGTTCATCGTCGTCCCGAGCTGCCAGAGGACGAGAGCGGCCGCGACCAGCGAGACCGGGATCGTCACGAGCGCGATCAGGGCCGTTCGGAGGCGGAAGAAGAACGCCCCGAGGACGAGTGCCAGCAGCAGGCCGCCGACGATCAGCGCGAGCGTGAGGTTCTCTATCGCGGTGTCGATGAACGACGCCGGCCGGTAGACGCCCGTGTCGAGCTCGACACCGGCGAGCCCCGGCGCCATCGACGCGATCGTCGACTCGAGCCCGCGGGTCACTTCGAGTGTATTCGCCTCCGGGAGCTTCTCGACGACGAACAGAAGGTCGCCGTCGCCACCCGAGACGTTGGCGTCGCCGATCAGCGGCTGGTGGTCTTCGACCACCGTCGCCACGTCGCCCAGGGTCTTGTCGCTGTCCTCGAGCCTCACCTTCGCGAGGTCCGACGCCGAGCTGATCGGCGACAGGTGCTGGATCCCGAGGCGCTGGTTGGGTGTGTCGATGAAGCCCCCGGTGCCGGGTGTGGACGCCTCGACGAACGTCAGCGGTGAGAACCAGAGCGCGTTTCCTGCGCTCTCGATGACCTGGACCAGCCCGACATTCTGATCGCGCAAGCGCTCCGGATCGACCTGGACTTGCAGCTGCCGGTCGCGGAAGCCCCAGACGGAGACGTTGGCGACACCCTCGACGCCCACGAGGCGCGGCGCGATCGTCCAGCGTGCAAGCACTCCCATCTCGATCGGCGAGAGGCTCTTCGTCGACGCGCCGATGATCGCGACCCGATTCGTCGACGAGAGCGGCTGGAGCATCTGCGGCGGCTTCGACACGTTCGGCAGCGCGTGCGCCTGCGTCAGGCGCTCGGCGACGACCTGCCTCGCCCGGTAGAGGTCCGTGCCGGGCTCGAACACGAGGAAGATTCGCGACAGTCCCGGGAGGGACTCGGAGCGGATGTCGTCGACGAACGCGACGCCGACGAGCAGGTCCTGCTCCATCGGGACGGTGATCAGCTGCTCGACCTCCGCGGCCGACAGCCCTAGGGCCTCGGTCTGGATCTCGACGGTGGGTGGAACGAATTCGGGTAGGACGTCGACCGGCATGGCGCGGAGCTGCGAAACACCGATGACGAGTGTTGCCGCACCGAGAGCAACGACGAGGAGCCTGAACCTCAGGCTCACCCCAACGATCCAACGCATCATGTCTCGAGACCTCCCAGCCGAGTCGAGCCTCCGATTCCGAAGGCGCCGAGCAGGCGCCCTCGCCGCTGTGTGCAGAGGGTCGTCAGCCGCCGAGGGCGGCGTCTGGCCGTGGGTGCGTGCCGCGGCGCTGCCCACGAGCAGCGTCGATCGGAACCGCTGATCCGCGCGACTGCCAACGCAGCCGCACAGGCCCTGTTCTGCCGCATTTCAACCCTCTCCCCAGTGCCCGCAGGCGGGTTCTCCGCCCGAGGTATGTTCAGGTTAATAACAGATGACACGGCCGAGTTCAATAGGTCCGCCGAAAAAATTCGTCCGCCGGGTGGCTACGCTGGCCAAAGGGCGAGTCTTCGCCGACGCACAGGCTTCGCAGTCTCTGGCCACGGCTACACGCGGTCCCATCGTCGTGACCGTGGGGGGCGTCGGTCAGATCGTCGACGGGCTGTCCGGTCAAAGCACGACGACGTCGGGCTCGTCGACGAGCAGCACGTCGACGTCGGCGAACGCCGTCTACCCGACCGCAGCAGGCAGGGTCTCGACCGTGCTCGTCGCTCCCGGCCAGAGCGTCTCGGCCGGCCAGACGCTGATGGTCGTCGACGACGGCGGAGTGGCGAACTCGGCCGCCGCACAGGCGCAGATCGACCTCGAGACTGCGCTGCTCGAGCTTCCTCCTTCGGCCCGAGCGGGAGCACTCGACATCGCGCTGGCCAGCGTCTCGCTCGCACGGCAGCGTCTCGCGCAAACTCGCGGGCCGGCGCCCAGAGCAGACCTGAGCGCGGCTGAGGCTGAGGTCAAGAAAGCACGCGCCGACCTCGCCGCACTCCTGAGACCGGCACAGGGGCCTACCGCCGAGTCGCTCACGGCCGCGCGAAGCGCCATCGCGGTCGCGGAGCGGCGCCTCGAAAGGCTGAACGGGCCGCCGGACCCGGCTGCCGTCGCAACCGCCGAAGCAGAGGTCAAGAAGGCCGAGGCCGATCTCGAGGCACTGGTCCGCAGCGACCGGGCCCAGCCCGTGACGCAGCGTGAGATCGACGCGGCGAAGTCCGCGATCTCGGCCGCCAAGGCGCGGCTCGCGAAGCTTCTCGGACCGGCCGACGCAGCCGACGTCAGCGCCGCCCAGCTCGAGCTCGACCGGGCTCGAGCCGAGCTCGCCGCCCTCCTGCGACCGGCGCCGGCGCCGGCACCCGAGGCGATCTCCGCGGCCGAGCAGGCTCTCGAGGCTGCGAAGCAGAAGCGGACACGGGTCCGCCAGGGCGCGACGAACGTGGACGTTACCGCTGCGCAGCTCGAGCTCATTCGCGCTCGCACCGACCTTCGCACACTGAGGACCGCGATCCGCAAGGCCTCGAACGGGAGCTCCAGCTCGACGGCCGACGTGCCGGTACGGCTCGGGCTGCTCAAGATCCAGGGCGCCCAGAACAGGCTCTCTGCAGCCCAGGCCGCGCAGGGCCAGCTCTCGGTCACGTCACCGTGGAGCGGCACGGTCTCAGCCGTGTTCGTCGCGGAGGGAGCACGGGTGGACGCGACGACCGCTGTCGCTTCTGTCTCCGACCTCGACAATCTCGCGGTCAACGTCAATCTGAGCGAGTTCGACGTCGCCCAGGTCGAAGTAGGGATGAGAGCGGCGGTGAGCGTCGACGCGCTCGGCGGGGAGGTCTTCGCCGGTTCGGTCGAGTTCGTCGCGCTCACCGGAACGGACACGGGCGGCGTCGTCACGTTCCCGGTCCGGGTCAGCCTCGAGGACTCGGAGGGTCTGAAGCCGGGCATGAACACGAGCGTGCGGATCGTCGTTGCGAAGAAGGCGAACGTCGTTCGCGTGCCGCTCGAGGCGGTGAGCTCGAACGAAGAGGATCAGGAGTTCGTCGTCGTGCTCGACGAGTCGGGGCAGGAAACCGAGGTCCAGGTCGAGACGGGGCTCGAGAACAACGAGCGAATCGAGATCGTGAGTGGGATCAAAGCCGGAACCCGGGTCGTCTTGCCCGAGGTAACCGCAGCGGAGGAAGAGTGATCCCGGCTCGGGCTCGGACCGACCAGACCGTGGGTGGCTTTCCAGGCCCCTCTCGCGTCCGTCGCTTCGTACACCAGCAAGGAGCCGCCGGGCCATGAGCTACGACGCCGGCCCTGGCGTCATCGAGCTCGCCGACGTCACGAAGGTCTTTCGGTCCGGGGAGGTCTCGGTCGAGGCCCTTCGGGGTGTGAGCTTCGCAGTCGAGGCGAAGGAGTTCGTGGCGATCATGGGCCCATCCGGCTCCGGCAAGACGACGCTCCTCGGAATCCTGGGCTGCCTCGATCGGCCCACGAGCGGCTCGTACAGGCTCGTCGGGCAGGAGATGTCCACGCTCGACGAGACGAAGCGTGCCCGTATCCGCGGTCAGAGGATCGGCTTCGTCTTCCAGGCGTACAACCTGATCCCGCGTACGACCGCCTACAAGAACGTCGAGCTGCCCCTCGTGTACGCCGGGGTCCCCGGCGGCGAACGCCGCGGCAGGGTCCTGCAGGCGCTTGCCAGCGTCGGCCTGGCGGAGAGAGTCGGGCACCTGCCCAACCAGCTGTCGGGCGGCGAGCAGCAGCGGGTCGGCATCGCACGCGCCCTCGTCGTCGAGCCCAGCGTGATCCTGGCGGACGAGCCGACGGGCAACCTCGACTCGGCCAGTGCGGAAGAGGTCCTGTCGATCCTCGGCCGCCTGAACGAGGAAGGGGCAACGATCGTCATGGTGACGCACTCGAGCGAGGTCGCCGAGCATGCGTCGCGCATCGTCCGGTTCGCAGACGGGCTCGTCGTCGCCGACGAGCGCACCCAGCGCTCGATCGTGGCCGAGCCCCTCGGAGCCGTGGGATGACGACGCTACTGGAGCACAGCCGGATCGCGCTCAGCTCCTTGCGCGCGAACTGGTTTCGCGCAGCGCTGACGGCTCTCGGGGTCGTCATCGGCGTCGCCTCTCTGGTCGCGGTCACAGCGGTCAGCGCGGGCGCGCAGAAGGAGGTGGCCGACTCGATCCGCAGGCTCGGAGGCAACATCGTCAACGTGGACGGCGAGTTCATCACCATCGGCACCCGCCAATCGGCCAGTGACCGAACGATCACGCCCGAGGACGTCGCGGCGATCTCCCAGCTGCCGACGGTGACCGCCGTCTCGCCTCATCAGAGCATCGAGAGCATCACCGTCGCTGCGGGCCGGAACCAGGCGAACACGTGGCTCGAGGGTGTCACGTCGGCGTACAGCGACGTCCAGAACCAGCAGGCGGCACGAGGCAGGCTCATCACCGACGCCGACGTGAGCTTCGGGCGAAGCGTGATGGTGGTGGGCCTCGATGCGCAGGACCGCCTCTTCCCCGGGCAGAGCGCCATAGGGAAGACGGTGCGAGTCGGAAGCCGGGAGTTCGAGGTGGTCGGCGTCCAAGCCCGGCGAGGCTCGCTCGCGGACGAGAATCTCGACAACCGGATCTTCATCCCGCTCCCGATCCTCACCCGCGTCATGCTCGGGGGCTCGAACATCGTCCACGTGGATCTTCGCGTGGAGAGCGAGGGCGACATCGAGCCTACGATCGGGGCGATCGAGGACCTTCTCCGCGAGCAGCACAAGCTCCCGGAGTCGTACCCCGACGACTTCTCGGCCGAGGATCAGGCGACCATCGTCAAGGAGGCGCAGCGAGCCACGAGCACGTTCCGAGTGCTCACGTTCTCTCTCGGAGGGATCGCGCTGCTCGTCGGCGGGATCGGGATCATGAACATGATGCTCGTGTCGGTGCACGAGCGCTTTCGTGAGATCGGCATCCGCAAGTCGGTCGGGGCGACGCCCTGGAAGGTTCAGATGCAGTTCCTGATCGAGGCGCTCTTCCTCAGCGTCCTCGGCGGAGCCGCGGGCGTGCTCGCCGGACTCGGCGCGACGCGCCTCATCAGCACGTTCGCAGGCTGGGAGACCCTCGTCAGCGGGCTCTCACTCGTGCTCGCCTTCTCCGTCTCGTTCGCAGTGGGGATCTTCTTCGGGTACTACCCCGCACGCCGCGCGGCTCGACTCGACCCGATCGCCGCGCTCCGCTACGAGTAGGCGAGCGTGCTCGGACGTCGGCCCGTCGCGCTGCTTCTCCTGACCGGGGCGCTCGTGAGCCTGGCGGGCACCGGCAGAGCAACGCCGCGAGCCCGCGTGCTCCCGCAGCGAGACGCAAACTCGGCCGCCACGAAGGATCCGGTGCCCGAGGTCGTGATCGACGTCGAGTCGAGCGCCGAGGACCTCGTCGACGTGGCCCTTGCCCGCGATCGCAAGGCCACGATCCGTACGGCTGGGGAGCTGAGAGCGCGGGCAAACGGCCCCGCAGCGGCGGCACTCTCGGCCTCGGGCGTGCCGGCCGGCGACGTCGCCGAGCTGCGGTTCCGCGCCGTCCGCGCGGCGCAGATCGCACAGCACGGACGATTCGTCGATGTCGCACTTGCGGCCAACGCAGTCTCGCAGCTCATGCCGAGCCTCTACTCGCGCTTCCGAAGCCGCGTCCCCAGCTCGATCTTCGCGCTCGACTACCTCGATCGCGAAGTGCACCTGCGCTCGCTCGCTCGTCAGCAGGCAAAAGTCGCTGCGGCCATCGTGGGCCTCGAGCGTACGTGGCGGCGAGTGCGACCGAAGGTTCGAGCGGCCGGCGGTCGGATAGAAGCGTCCGCGTTCGACCGGCATGTTCGGGCCCTGATCGGGCTTCGACCCGGCTCGACCGAGGAAGTTCAGGCCGAGGCGCTGCGGGGACTAGAGCTCGTCGACGAGCTCGAGCGGGTCTTCGCAAGGTAGTCCCCGCACGGGTCAGCGCGCCGGCAGGGCGACCCAGACATCGGCTCCACCACCGTTTCGATTCGCTGCGTGAGCTCCGCCGCCGTGCGCCTCGGCGATCACGCGCACGATCGACAGTCCCAGCCCCGTGCCGCCGCGTGGGCGGGCGGCGTCAGGACGCGTGAACCGCTCGAACGCCCGCTCGAGGAATTCCGGCGGGAAGCCGGAGCCTTCATCGATGACATGGAGCTCGACGACGCCGTTCGCCGTCGAGGCCGACAGCTGCACGTCGCCGGCGCCGTAGCGAAGCGCATTCTCGACGAGGTTCCCGAGCGCCTGCTCGAGCCTGATCCGATCGCCGACGAACTCCAAGCCGCCCGACGGCTCGCCCGCAGTGACCCTGCGGCCTGCCTCGTGCGCTCGCCACTCGAAGCGTCTCGCGACGGACTCGAGCAGGGATGCGCTGTCGAGGGTCTCCGTCCGGAGCTCGAGCCGGCCCTCCTCGGAGCGGGCGATCAGTAGGAGGTCCTCGGCGAGCTGGGCGAGGCGATCGACCTCCTCGGACGAGGATCGAATCGCGTCCCGGAGCTCGTCCGGCGATCCCCCATGCCGCAGGGCGAGCTCGAGCTCGGTGCGAAGGAGCGCGAGCGGCGTGCGTAGCTCATGGCCTGCGTCGGCCACGAACTCGCGCTCGCGCTGGAGCGCTGCCTCGAGCCGTCCGAGCATCTCGTTGAGCGTCTGTCCCAGACGCTCGATCTCGTCCCCCGTTTTCGGGACGGGGAGTCGCTCGCCGGGCGTCTCCGCCGAGATCGACGCCGCGCGTCGACGCATGGAGTCGACCGGACGCAGCGCCAGACCGGCGAGGAGATAGCCCGACAGCGTGGCGAGGATGAGAGCGAGCGGGCCGGCGACGAGGAGCTCGTTCCGCAGGCTACGCAGCGTCTCGGCCCGCTCCTCTCGGGTCTGCCCGACGACGAGAACGAGCTTCTCCTTGTTCTGCTCCACGGGAGTCGCCAGGATGCGCGAGGGCTCGTCGAGGCCCGGCACGGACTCACGGCTCGTGAAGATTGACCCCTCCAGCGCCCGGCTCAGCTCGTCCATGGTCAGCAACGACCTCCGGCCGAGCGGCGGGCTGGCCTGGAGCACCCGCCCCTCGGCGTCGAGGAGCTGCGAGTAGCTCTCACCTCGCTCGAAGAAACGGATGCCCCCCGTCGCTGCGAGGCTCGCGCCCGGCTCGCGGATGATCACACCGAGGTCCTGCGCCCTGACCTGAAGCTGCTTGTCGATGACGATCGCGAGATGCTGGCCGAGTCGCACATACAGGATGCCGCCGGCAAGCACAAGCACGAGAGCCATAGTGACGGCGAACGCGCCCGCGACCCGCAGCCGAATGGGAGCGCGATTCACGCGCCGCTGTCTGTGCGCAGCCTGTACCCCGCGCCCCGAACCGTCTCGATCGAGGCCCGACCGAACGGCTGATCGATCTTACGCCGAAGATGACGGATGTAGACGTCGACGATATTCGACTTGTTGTCATAGGCGAAGTCCCAGGCGTGCTCGAGCAGGTGAAGTCGGGTGAGCACCTCGTCCGGCCTGCGCATGAAGGTCTCGAGCACCGCGAACTCCTTGTTCGAGAGCTTGATCTCGCTGGACCCGCGCCAGACTCGGCGTGTCGCCGGATCGAGCTTCAAGTCGTCGACCTCGAGAACGCTGGGCCGCTCGGGGTCGCCGCGCCTGACGAGCGCCCGCAGTCGTGCCAGCAGCTCCGCGAACGCGAACGGCTTGACCACGTAGTCGTCCGCTCCCATGTCGAGGCCCGTGACCCGATCCTCGACCGAGTCGCGCGCGGTGAGCATGAGAACCGGCGCCCAGATTCCTTTCGTGCGAAGGCGCCTGCACGTCTCGAAGCCGCTGATGCCGGGAAGCATCACGTCGAGAACGATGGCGTCGTACTCCGAGGCCGGAGCCATCCACAGTGCGTCCTCCCCGGTCCTGGCGACGTCGACCGCAAGCCCCTCCTCGACGAGGCCGCGGCGGATCAGGCTGGCCATTCGCAACTCGTCCTCGACGATCAACACACGCATCGGGTCACCCCCAGGGGCCGGGTTGACGCCCTCATGGTTTCAGGGTTTGATGAACTCCAGATGAGTGTTTCGACTCTCATCTTTCGTTCATCTTCTCTCACTAGCGTGGCAGCAGCAAGGGAAGAGGCGAAAGGCGAAGACGCGTGACCGAGCCCAACTCATCGTTCGCTGGCTGTCGAGCTCGCGCCGCTCGAACAGCATGTCGGCGCAGCCGGTGAGCACCGCCGTCGAAGCCCGGGGCATCGCGAAGCGGTACGGATCGCTCGTCGCGGTAGCCGACCTGACCTTTGCGGTCGAAGCCGGCGAGGTCCTCGGTGTGCTGGGTCCCAACGGGGCGGGCAAGACGACGGCGATCCGTGTTCTCACGACGATCCTGCAGCCGACGCACGGGGAGTTCACCGTGGCCGGAGTACCGCACACACGGCCGTCCGAGATTCGGCGACGCGTCGGCGTCCTGCCCGAGAGCGCCGGCTACCCAGGGCGCGAGACGGGCGAGGAGTACCTGCGTTTCCACGCTCGGCTCTACGGTCACTCGCGACCCAGCGCGCAGTCGGTCGCACGCACGCTGCTCGAC
>JAIBJO010000031.1 GCA_020029615.1 Actinomycetota bacterium | reverse complement strand
TGTCTGATGGCACGCAAGCTCGGGCGTCCGGTGCAGTGGACGGAGTGGCGAACCGACCAGCACACGGCGAACGCGCACGGCAACGAGCGCACGTTTCTCGACGTCGAGGTGGCGGTCAAGGCCGACGGCGAGATGACGGGCTTCAAGGTGCGCGCACTCGACGACTGCGGCGCATTTCCGCGCTACGAGCCACTCGGCTGCATCATCTGGGCGCAGGTCACGCCGGGGCTGTACGGCTGGCGGAACATCCGGGTGGACTTCACTCAGGTCTGCACCAACAAGTCGCCGGTGTCCCCGAACCGCGGCTACTCGCGGATGCAGCACCTGTGGCTGACCGAGCGGATCATCGACATCGTGGCGGCCGAGCTCGGCCTCGACCCGGTGGAGGTCCGTAAGAGGAACTACGTGAAGGCCGAGCAGATGCCGTACGAGACGCCGAACGGCTGCGTCTACGACTCCGGCGACTACGCCGCCGCGCTCGACATCGCGCTCGAGCTCATCGACTACGGCTCGATCGAAGAGCGGCGGGCTGAAGCGGCCTCGCGTGGGAAGCTGCTCGGGCTCGGGATCGGCTCCACGCTCGACTCGGGGACGAACAACTTCGGGCAGTCGACGCTTCTCAACCCCGACCTCCAGTTCTCGGGGAACAACGAGGCGGCGTCGGTGAAGCTCGACATCTTCGGCGAGGTCGTGGTGACGCTCGGCACCGTCCCGCAGGGGCAGGGCCACGAGACGACGGCAGCCCAGGTCGTCGCCGACATCCTCGGCTGCTCGCCGGATCAGGTGAACGTGCGGCGCGGCCACGACACGTGGTTCAACTCGCACGCGGGCTTCTCGGGCACGTACGCGAGCCAGTTCGCGTTCACCGGGCTCGGCGCGGTGAAGGGCGCCGCGGAGCTCGTGCGCGAGGAGATGATCCAGCTCGCAGCTGCCGTCTTGCAAGCACCGGAGGAGGCGATCGAGCTGGCCGAGGGATTCGCTCGGATCAAGGATGGGCCCCCGGAAGCCGCGCTCCCGTTCATGGCACTGGGCGCGATCATCAACGCGAACAACGCCTTCCTCCCGCCCGAGTTCAACCCGACCCTGAACCACCGCTACGTCTGCCGGCCGTACTTCGGGATGGTCGACAAGGAGCGCAAGACCGGGCAGCTGACGCTGACCTACGCGCTGCAGATTCATGCGGCGGTCGTCGAGATCGACCCGGAGACGGGTGAGGTCGACGTTGTCGACTACGCGGCCGTGGACGACTGCGGCGTGCGCATCAACCCGCAGATCGTCGAGGGTCAGGTGCACGGCGCCACCGCACACGCGATCGGCGCCGCACTCTCCGAGGAGTTCGTCTACGACAAGGAGGGAACTCTGCTCACGGCCAACTTCTACGACTACCACGTGCCGCACGCGATGGACATGCCGCCGCTGAAGACGGGTGCCATGGAGTCGCCTTCGCCGGTCGCGCCGCTAGGCGCGAAAGGCATGGGTGAGGGCGGCGGCGGTGGGATCCATTGCATCGGCGCCGCGATCCAGGATGCGTTGCGGGCGGCCGGTGGCGCGATCGTCTACACGAGCTGCAACCCTCCCCACCGGGTCTGGTCGATGCTGCAGGATCCGGAGTCGACGCGCGCAAACGTGCGGGTGGTCTCGAGGTGATCGTGAGCGGCACGAAAGAGCTGTCTGCACCGCGGCCGACAGTGTGGAGTGTCATCAACGAGCCGTCCGAGATGGCGAAGCTCATGCCGGGCGTCGAGAGCTTCGAGATCGTCGACGAGAAGCACTGGACGGCCAAGGTCAAGGTGCCGCTGGGGTTAGGTGGTCTGAAGATGACCATGAACTTCGAGAAACTCGAGGAGCGCGAGCCCGAGTTCGCGTCGATGCGCGCGAAGGGACAGGGCGTGGGTGCCCTCATGGACATGACGACCTCGTTCACGCTCTCCGAGGCAGGCACGGGCACGTCGATGGCGTGGGAGGCCGACGTCAAGATCGCCGGCCCGGTCGGAGCGATGGGGCAACGCGTGCTCCAGCCGATCGTGACCCAGCAGGTCTCTCAGGTTCTGGACGCGCTCGAGAAGCGCGTAGCGGCCGCGTCCACCGAGTAGCCGACGTCATGGCCCCGCCGTTCCGGATCGGCGTCATGCAGCTGACGATGGAGCCACTCGAGGAGATGCTCGAGTCGGCGCGCGTGATGGATCGGGCGGGGATGGACACGATCTGGCTCGCCGAGGCCTACCCGTGGTGGCGAAAGCACGGCATGGAGGCGCGGTCGTCCACCGTCGTCTCCGCCTTGATGGCGCGCGAGACGTCCGAGCTCACGATCGGCTGGGGGATCATCTCGCCGTTTACGCGGCACCCGGTGCAAGTTGCGATGGACGCTCGGGTCGTGCAGGAAGCCGCAGGACCAGGCAGGTTTCTCCTCGGCTTCGGGACGTCGAAGATATTCCTGAACAACATTCGTGCGCAAACTTCGAAGACGCTCGGGCCGATGCGCGATGCGGTTGCGATCGTGAGGGGCGTCCTCGGCGGGGAGCCGTTCGAGTACGAGGGCGACACGTGGAGCGCGTCCGTCCCGGGCCTGAGTGCAGAAGCCCAGACGCCACGGGACATCCCGCCGGTGTATGTCGCTGCCACCGCGCCGAAGATGCAGGCGCTTGCGGGCGAGATCGCCGACGGCTGCCTCACGCCGTCGATCACGACGCCGGCGTTCGTCCGTTACACGCGCGAGAACGTCATCGCCGACATCGACATCGGCTGCACCGTCGTCGCCTCGATCGACGACAGCGATCGCGACGCCGGCCGCGACGGCGCGCGGGAGATCGCAGGCATGTACCTCGCGAACAAGTTCCAGAACATCCGCGGCTCCGCCGACACGCTGCTCGAGCTCGCGGAGATCGAGATGGAGGAGCTCGCGCCGGTCGCCGAGGCGATGGAGCGGGGCGGACGGCTCGCGGCCAAGGCCGAGGTCAGCGACTCGCTCCTCGATCGCTGCAAGGCGATCGCGGGGACGCCGGCCGACTGCATTGCGGCGATCGAGGAGTACCGCGAGGCGGGCTGCACCCACGTCATGCTGGAGCTGTGGGGCGACCGCCGGCACGATCAGATCCGCCTCTTCGGCGAGAAGGTGCTGCCGCACTTTCGGCGTGAATCGTAGGAGCGAGATATATCTCGCTCCTACAGGGTGAATGTGACGACTCTCCGCATCGACCAGGACCGGCTCGTCGAATGGGCGTCGCGCGCAATCGGCGTGCCGAGCTTCACCGGCTCCGAGCAGGCGATGGCCGAGCTGACGGCGCAGACGTTCGCCGACATCGGGCTGCAGGTGCAGTGGCAGCAACTGGAGGAGGGGCGTGCGAACGTTCTGGGAGTGCGCCCAGGGGCGGGCGGCGGGCCGAGCCTGATGTTCAACGGGCACATGGACACGTCCTACTCGGGGCGGGAAGCCTGGCTCGCGCACGTTCCCGGCTTCCAGCCGAGCGCGTTTGTCGAGGACGACCGGCTCTACGGGCTGGGCATCTCGAACATGAAGGGGGCGCTTGCGTGCTACGTGGAGGCGCTCCGGGCTCTCGCGGACGCAGATGTCCGTCTACGCGGAGACGTGATGATCGCTGCCGTCTCCGGCGAGATCGAGAAGGCGCAATGGGGCGACGCGCAGGGGGCGGAGTTCCGCGGCTACGCGGCCGGGACTCGGCACCTCGTAACGCACGGCGGCGTGGCAGACATGTGCATCCTCGGCGAGCCGACCGAGTCGAAGGTCGTCCTCGGCCACTTCGGCTCGCTCTGGCTCCGCCTCTCGACGCAGGGCCACTTCATCCACACCGCGTTCAGCGAGGGAAAGCGCGATCGCAACTCCATCCTGCGCATGCGCGAGGTGCTCGAGGCGGTTCTCGAGTGGATACCGACCTGGGAGGACGATCCGGAGAACGCGTACCGAGGTGCCAAGGCGATCGTCAACATCGGCGCGATCGAGGGTGGCTTCGGTTGGCGCGTGTCGAGAACACCGCATCGCACGGACCTCTTCCTCGACGTGCGCGTGCCGCCGACCAAGGAGATGGCTCACGCGCGGGAACAGGTGCTCGACCTCGTTCGCGCGCTCCAGAGTCGCTTTCCGGACTACGGTGTCGAGGGCGAGGTCTACGTGACAGCGCCCGGCGCTGAGATCGACGAGGAGCACCCGCTCGTCGGCGCGCTCGACGCGGCCCACGCGGAGGTGTTCGGGGCGGCGCCCGAGCGTGACGTCACGCGCTGGTTCTCGGACGCGTCAGTTCTCACGAGGTACGGGGTCGCGACTGTCAACTACGGCACGTCGAGCGGTCTGCTCGACACCGTCAAGGGCGAGAACCTCGAGATCGAGGGTCTCGTGAAGACCGCCGAGGTGTACGCGCGGGCCGCGATGAAGGTCTGCGGGGTGACGTGAGCCTCTACCAGCTGCCTGCGGATCTGCCCGTCCCCGTAGACGACGGCGCAGCGAGTCATCTCGTGGGAGCCGCCGTGCCTGCGCTCACGCTCGACTCGTCGCAGGGGGCGGTCGACCTCCGGGAGCTCTCCGCGGAGCTGGCGGTTCTGTACGTGTATCCGCGGACCGGCCGTCCCGGCGTGGCGACCCCTGACGGATGGGATGCCATTCCAGGCGCTCGTGGCTGCACGCCGCAGTCATGCGCGTTCCGCGATGCGAGCGCAGAGCTCGCGCGGCTCGGCGCGCGCGTCGCCGGGCTCTCCGCCCAGCGTCTCGAGGAGCAACAGGAGCTCTCGGAGCGGGAGCGCATGCCCTTTCCGGTCATCGCCGACCCCGACCGACGGCTCGGCGCCGCGCTTGGCATGCCCACGTTCGTCTTCGAGGGCGTGGAGCTGTACAGGCGAATCACCCTCGTCCTCGAGTCGCGCCGAGTGAGGCACGTGTTCTACCCGGTGTTTCCTCCCGATCGCAACGCCGCGGAGGTCGTCACCTGGCTCGGAACGAACGATCGTGAGCGGAAAGGAGGCTGAGATGACCGACGAACGAGCCAACCTCGACCTGCTCGGGCGCATGGTCCGAGGATTCAACGACCACGATCTCGACGCCATCATGTCGCTGTTCACCGACGACTGCGTGTTCGTGGCGCCTCGAGGCCCGGAGCCCTGGGGTCGCCGATTCGAAGGGCAGGCTGCGGTGCGCGAGGGCCTCGGCGCCCGCTTCTCGACGATTCCCGACGTTCACTACGGGGAGGGGAGCCACTTCGTCGCCGGTGACCGCGGCGTCTCCGAATGGACGCTGACGGGCACGACAACCGACGGTGTGCGACTCGAGGTCCGCGGATGTGACCTCTGGACGTTCCAGGGCGACAAGGTCGCCGTCAAGAACTCGTTCTGGAAGATCGTCGAGTGAAGCTCGTCACCTTCGGCGACGACGCTCGTGTCGGCGCCCTCGACGGCAAGGAGATCGCGGTCCTCGACGCCCCCTCTATACGCGACTACTTCGAGCGCGGAGGCGCCGACGAGACCGGGGAGCGCATCGCGCTCGCCGAGACGCGCCTGCGCGCGCCGATCGTCCCGAAGAAGTTCCTCCACACGGCCGGGAACTTCCGAGAGCACGAGGAGGAGTCGAAGCAGGTCGGCTGGTCGCACGAGATCGCGCCCTGGATCGTCTTCTTCCAGAACGTCGACGCGATCGTGGGGCCGGACGAGCCGGTGGTCTATCCCGAGCACCTGACCGACGAGCTCGACTACGAGCTCGAGCTCGCCGTCGTGTTGCGCAAGCCTGGCAAGTGGTTCTCGCCCGAGGAGGCGGGCGACTACGTAGGCGGGTACGTGATCTTCAACGACATCACCGCACGCGACATCCAGCGGCGCGAGATGCGCTCCGGCGTCTTCTCCTTCTGCAAGGCAATCGACACCTTCTGTCCGCTCGGACCGTGGATCGTAACGCCGGACGAGATCCCGGACCCGCACGACCTCGCGATGACGCTGCGCGTCAACGGACACGAGCGCCAGGCGTCACACTCGAGCCGGATGTCGGTGACGATCCCGGAGATCCTGAGTCACTACTCGGCGCTCGGGTACTCGGCAGGGGACGTCGTGTCGACGGGGACGGTCTCAGGAGTCGCCGGATTCTCGCCGGACGCTGCCTCGCTCTACCTGAGGCCGGGCGACGTCATGGAAGCCGAGATCGAGCGGATCGGAGTGCTGCGGAACCCGGTCGTCTCCTGGGAGGACGCGCACGGGGAGCCCACGCCGCCTCGCGTGCGATGGTAGTCGGCTCGATCGAGCTCCTCCCGGTTCCCGACGCTGTCGGAGTTTTCGCCGACTACGGCGAGGCGTATCCCGAGGTCCCGCCGGAGGCATGGGCGCCTTACCGCGCCCTCTACCACGAGCTCTTCGCCGGCGACAGCTGGCGCGTCCCGGGCGGCTGCTTCCTCATCCGGTCCGCCGGCGTCACGATCCTCGTCGACACCGGCGTCGGCCCGCCCGGGCTCTGGGACTGGACCGCGGAGGAGGAAGGGATGCTTCCGAGCTCTTTGGACGCCCTCGGCGTTCGACGCGACGAGATCGACGTCGTGTTTCTCACGCACATGCACATCGACCACGTCGGGTGGAACACCGATCTCGAGGGTGTCGCGTTCTTTCCGCGGGCGCGCTACGTCGTGCATCGCGACTCGCTCGCATTTGCTCGCACGCAGGACGGACGGCCGCACGTCCAGCGGTGCATCCTCCCGCTCGAGGATCGCTTCGAGACCGTGACGGGCGACTTCGAGCTCGCGGAGGGAGTGAGCGCTTTCGTAGCCCCCGGCCACTATCCGGGTCACATGGGCGTTCGACTTGCCTCGTCGGGTGGCGAGGCGGTCGTGATCGCGGACACGGCGGTCCATCCCGCGCTGTTGCACGAGCCCGACTGGGTGTACGTCTCCGACGGCGAGCCCGAGACGTGCGCGGCGACGCGACACGCGTTGATTCCGGAGCTCGTCGACCGCGACGCCCTCGTCGCCTGTGGCCACTATCCCGGCAGCGGGATCGGCCGCATCGTCACGCGCGACGGTCGCGCCGTCTGGGAGGAGGTGCGCTGAGCCGCGACCTGAACATCCTCGTCGGAGCGGTGGGGCTCTCCGCGCTCGGGGACTGGCTCGCGCTGGTGCCCCTCGCGCTCCAGGTCGAGGAGACGACGGGATCGGGGATCCTGGTGGCGCTCCTGTTCGTCGCCATCTGGTCGCCGGCGATCCTCCTCGCAGGCCCGGCGGGGCTGCTCGCGGACCGCTTCGATACCCGCAGGGTGCTGCTCCTCGTCTCGCTCGTGCAGGCGTGGTAGCTCTCGGCCTGGCGTTCGTATCGGGGACGGCGGCGATCCTCGTCCTCGCCGCGCTTCTCGGCATCGGCTTTGCGATCGCGCAGCCGGCCGAGTTTGCCCTCGTGCCTCGAGTCGCGGGTGAGGCGAGGCTCACCGTGGCGAACGGTCGCGTCGAGACGGCTCGTTACATCGGGTTCACGGTGGGCCCCGTGGCTGGAGGAGTGCTCGCAGGCGCGGGCGGAATCCAGGTGGCGATGATCGTCAACGCGCTGACGTTCCTCGCGGTTGCGACCGCGGCCGCAGTCGTTCGGTGTCCCGATCTCGAGAGCTGCGTCGTGGCTGAGCCGACGGAAGGTCGCGCCTCGTCCGGAGCGACCTATCTTGTGCAGGATCGCGTGCTCGCCGTGGTGATGGCCGTGGCATTCGTCTCGCTCCTCTTCATGACGGCGTCAGCGGCCGCGGAGGTGTTCTTCGCGAAGGACTACCTCGACATCGGCGACGTCGGTTACGGCTTGCTGCTGACGTCGTGGACTCTGGGCATGGCGCTCGGAGCGACGCTGCTCCCACGGCGCGTTGCGTCCGGGATGCTCGCGGTGAGCGCGCTCGCGGCGATCGCCGTCCAGGGCTTCGGGATCGCCGCGCCCACGCTCTGGCTCGTTCCCGCTCTCGCCTTCGCGCTCTTCTTCGTCGGCGGGCTCGCCCACGGCACGAAGAACGTGCTCGTGAGAACGTTGATCCACGAGCGCGTACCGTCGACGCTGCACGGGCGGGCGTACGCCGCGTACAACGCGCTACGGAACGGCGCCGAGTTGGTCGCGCTCGTCGCAGGCGGACTGCTCGTCACCGCGCTCGGCGCCCGCTGGACGCTCTTCCTCGCCGGCGCGATCCCGATGGCAGCCGGGCTCGTCGCGCTCGCGGTCAGCCGGCGTCGACTGTCGGAGCCTGCCGTCTCGGGAGCGGCCGCGTGAGCTGGCCGCAGGACCATGCGAAGCTCGACCGCGTGCGCTCGCTCATGGACGAGCGCGGGCTCGATGCGCTCGTCGTGCGCGCGCCCGACAACGTCCTCTACCTCACGAACTTCTGGGGCATGAAGGGCTACGACGCGTGTGTCTTTCCGCGTGACGGCGAGCCCGCGCTGATCTGCCTCGAGGCGTCGGAGGAGGACGCGTCGCGGATGGCGTGGACGGACGACGTGCGCCTGTTCAGCGGGTACGACGCGAGCGATCCGCGCCCGCCGACCGCCCGTGTGCTCGAGCTCGCCCGCGAGGCCGCGAGCGACTTCCGGCGCGTCGGGCTCGAGCTCTCGCTCGGCACGCAGGCCGCGGACCGCATGGTCGGCGAGCCGACGACGTTCACGGCTGACTGGTTCACCAGGTTCGGCGACGTCGAGGACGCGACCCCGCTTCTCGCGGCGGCACGCGCGGTCAAGACCGAGCAGGAGGTCGAGCGCCTGCGGCTTGCGAACGACATCGCCGCCGCGGCCATGGAGCACTGCAAGCTGATCGTCGAGCCGGGCATGAGCGAAGCGCAGGTCGCCGCCGAGTGGGAGGGGTTCGTCCACCGGGAAGGGACCGGGTGGGAGGGGAAGGTCGACCTCGCGCTCGGGTTCTCTCTCGTCTGGTCGGGTGCAGGGATCAAGACGTTCACGGCGACGACGTCGCGTCCGGTCGTCGAGGGCGAGCCGACGCTGTTCGAGATCTGGGTGTGCGCCGACGGCTACTGGTGCGACCACACGAAGAACCTCGTCGTGGGCCAGCTCACGCAGCAGTACCGCGACCTCGAGGCCGGGCTCATGCACGTCTACGAGGACGCGATCGACTTTGCACGGCCGGGCGCGAGCCTCGCCGAGCTCGATCGCCGCATCCGTGCCGGGATAGCGGCAATGGGCTTCCCCGGCCAGCCTTCCCATCCGATCTGCCACGGCGTGGGCGCGCGTGCGCACGAGCCCCCGTACGCACACCAGGCGGGCGGAGGCGAGATCGCGGCCGGGATGGTCCTTGCAATCGAGCCAGGATGCTACATCGAGGGTGGCGGCGGGCTCCGCGTGGAGGACAACTTTCTCATCACCGACGCGGGCGCCGAGAAGCTCTCGCCGTTTCCGGACGGGATAGTGCGCGCGTGAACGTCGGCAGCTCGCCCGACACGGCGCACGGCCCCAACTGGTCGCGACGAGTCGGCATCGGCGTCGCTCTCGTCGTGGTGGTCACTCTGCTCGCCTTGCTGGGTGCAGCGTTCCTCCCGCGGTGGTGGGCGCAGCGAATCGGCGACCAGGTGAACGGCAGCATCACCACGGGCGGCTTCATCGGCGTCTTCTACGGATTCGTGTTCACGCTGCTCCCGCTGGTCGTCCTGTGGCTCGTGTTCCGCCTTCTTCGGACCTGGCGCACCCGTGCCGTCGGACTCGCGCTCGTCGTGCTGCTCGCGGCGCCGAATCTGCTGACGCTCGGCATCGTGCTCGGAACGGGCAACGGCGCACACGCGGGAGACAGGATCCTGGACGTCGAGGCGCCCGCCTTCCGAGGCGGCACGCTCGCCGGAGCGCTGCTCGCGATAGCGCTCACCGTGGGCCTGTGGTACCTCGTGCGCTCGAGGCGTCGCGCATGGCGCCGCGCGGACGCGCTCGACCCTTCCACCTCACCAAAGAGCGGAGAGCCCTAACGCACTCGATCGTGCCGCCGGGCAATCGTTCGAACTGGAGCGGTGCGATAGTCCAGTGGTGAACGTCGGCCATGTGACACAGTGTCACAAGGGATTCCTCGCGTGACCCTCGACCGCTCGAAGGTCTGGACCGGCGATCTCAACGCGAAGGCGCTCGAGCCGCAGCCCCGAGTGACCGTCGGCCTGTACGACACGACGCTGCGCGACGGCGAGCAGACGGTCGGCGTGGTGTTCGATCCCGAGCAAAAAGTGGAGATTGCAAGGGCGCTGTCCGCGGCGGGCGTCGACCGCATCGAGGCCGGCTTCCCGCGCGTCTCGGCGGACGACGCCCGTGCGATCTCGCTGATCCTCGACGCCGGGCTCGAGGCCGAGATCTGGGGCTTCTCGCGCGCCGTGCGCGAGGACGTCGAGGCGCTCGTCGAGCTCGGCGTGCAGGCGTCGGTCGTCGAGAGCCCGATCTCGGACGGCAAGCTCGCCGCGCTCGGCGTCTCGCGGGAGACGATGCTCGAGCGGATTCGCGTCGCGATAGCGTTCGCGGTGGGCGAAGGGATCAAGGTCGCATTCTTCGGCGTCGACTCGACGCGGGCCGACCTCGAGTTCGTGCGCCGCGCGTACGAGAGCGCGGTCGAGGCCGGCGCCGAGGAGGTCGTCGTCGTCGACACGCTCGGGATCGCGACACCGGAGGCGGCGGCCTTCCTGGTCGGCGACGTCGCCGAGCGGCTCGACTACGAAGTGCCGGTCCACTGGCACGGCCACGACGACTTCGGGCTCGCGACCGCCGCGGCTGTCGCCGCAGTCCAGGCCGGCGCGACCTGGGTGCAAGGAACCGTCAACGGCATGGGCGAGCGCGCCGGGAACGCCGATCTCGTCGAGGTCGCGCTCGCGCTGGAGGCGCTCTACGGGATTCCCACCCGACTTCGGCTCGAGAAGGCCCGAGCGCTCGCGGCACTCGTGCAGGAGCTGGCCGGCACGCAGCTCGCCCCCTGGAAGCCGGTCACCGGCGACAACCTCTTCACGCGGGAGTCGGGGGCGGTCGCGGCGCAGTTCCACGATCCGCCGGCGATCGAGCCGTATTCGTCGGAGCTCGTCGGCGCGCAGCGCGGCATCGTCCTCGGCAAGAAGAGCGGGCTCGACTCGATCCGGGTCAAGGCAGCCGAGCTCGGGCTCGAGGTCCCGGAGGATCAGGTTCCGGAGCTTCTGGAGGCGGTCAAGCGCGCAGGTACGAAGAAGCGCGGCCTCGTCACCGACACCGAGTTCCGTCGGCTCGTCGCGCGGCGTCGCACCCGTTCGGTTGACTGACATGTCACGAGGTTCGATACTCGTGCTACTCGGTAGGAGCAGGCATGCACAGGAGGCGAGCATGAGACGAACAGGGACGTGGGTGGCACTCGGTGCCGCCCTGACGGTGGCGATCAGCATGACCGCAACAGCCGCGAGCGGCGCCATTTCGAGATCGGAGGCGAAGAAGCCCATCATCATCGGGGCCGCCATGGACCTGACGGCAAACATGGCGCCGTACGACACGCCGGCGCTCTATGCGGTTCAGCTCGCAGCCACGAAAATCAACGCCCAGGGCGGGATCGGTGGGCGCAGGCTCCAGGTGAACGTGTGCAATCACCAGTTGAAGAATCAGAAGACGTGTGCGCTCCAGTTGATCCAGCAGGGTGCGGTCATCGGAATGGTGACGTGCGACGTGGAGTTTGCGGCACCCGCGGTCCAGGAGTTCATCAACAGGGGGATGCTGACGCTCGCGCCGTGCATCGGCACGGATCAGATGGGGCCGAAGCGCTTCGGGCCGCAGGGCCGGCTCGCGTTCACGTTCGGGAACATCGCCCAGGACGAGGCGGCGGCGATGGCCGAGTACGCGTACGGGCGAGGCTGGAGACGGGCCGTGATCGTGAAAGACAACCTCCTCGCATACTTCCAGAACGTCGCCGACCTGTTCAAGGCCCGGTTCACGGAGCTGGGCGGCACGATCGTGCAGGAGGAGGGCTTTTCGTCGTTCTCCAACACGATTCAGAACGCGATCAGCAAAGTCGCTCCCACGAGGGCGGACGTGATCGCGTTCCCCACTGCGTTCGACGGGCTTGCGCCGTTCGTCGGTGGTCTGCGCGCTTTGGGGAACGACACGCCGATCATCAACTCCTGGGGTGGAGACGGGAACTACTGGTGGCCTCAGAATCCGCCGGTGCGCAACTACTACTACGTGACCTACGGGTCGATCTACGGCGACGACCCGAAGTCAGCGGTCAATCGACTCGTCAGGGAGGTCACGGCGATCAACAAGGGCGAAACCCCGGCTACCGGAAGCTTCATTCCGGGCGCCGACCTGGTCGACGCCCTCGTTGCGGCGATCAAAGGGGCGAAGGGCTCGACCAGGGGGAAGGTCTTGGCCGCCCAGCTGGAGAAGTTCAAGGGCTTCCAGGCGACCTCGGGGAAGATCACCTACTCCAAGACCGTCCACGGTGTCACGGGCCGTGCGTACCGCGTGATGGTCGTGAACAACAACCAGGCGAAGTTCCTCCGGTTCTGGAAGACGAAGAAGCTCGCGTCGACCGGCTGACGCGAGGTGACGCAGGCCGCGACGCCTGAACACGAAAGGTGGCCCGGGGCCTCGCTCCGGGCCACCGCAGTCTCGCGGTCCTTCGAGGGCATCCGTGCGCTCGACGGCGTGACCCTGGAGCTGCACCGCCGTGAGGTCGTCGGGCTCATCGGCCCCAACGGCGCCGGTAAGACGACGCTCGTGAACGTGATGACGGGGTTTGACCGTCCGACCGCCGGCTCCGTCGAGCTCGAGGGGCGCGAGATCACGAGCTGGACGCCGCATCGCCGGGGGCGCGCAGGCCTGGCGCGTACCTTTCAGCACAGCCACTCCTTCGGGAGCCTCTCGGTTCGCGAGAACGTCGAGGTCGCCGCGTTGGGCGTGGGAGCGAGGCCTCGAGAGGCACGCCGGCGGGCGACGGAGCTCCTGGACCTGCTCGGGATCGAGAGGAAAGCGGACGCGCGAGCCACGACGCTTGCGCATGGAGACGAGCGCAAGCTCGAGGTCGCCCGCGCCCTCGCGATCGAGCCGCGCTTCGTGCTCATGGACGAGCCCGCAGCGGGCCTGCCCGAGGGGGAGATCCCGGACTTCGTACGTGTGCTCCGCACCGTGCGCGACGAGCAAGGGGCGGGAGTCCTCCTGATCGACCACAACATGGCTCTGGTGATGCAGGTGTGCGATCGGATCCACGTGCTCGATCAGGGGCGGACGCTGGCCGAGGGATCACCCGATGCCGTCCGCGGGAACCTCGACGTCACTGCCGCCTACCTGGGCGAGAGCGCAGCCAACGGGAGCACAGCAAGTGCCCCCTCCTGAGTTGATGCTCGAGGTCTCCGGCCTCGAGGTCCGGTACGGGACCGTTCCCGCCGTTCGAGACCTCGATCTGTCCGTCGGACGAGGGGAGATCGTCGGCCTCATCGGTCCGAACGGCGCGGGCAAGTCGACGACGTTGCACGCGATCATGGGAGCCGTCCGCCCGAGTGCGGGAGACATTCGCCTTGCCGGCTCCTCGATTCGAGGACGCGCTCCGGAGCAGGTCGTCAGGGCCGGCGTCGCGCTCGTTCCCGAAGGGCGACGGATCTTCACGGAGCTGACCGTCGAGGAGAACCTGCGCCTCGGGCTCGCCGGGCGGAGATCGAAGGACGGATCCGCGGAGGCCCTGGAGCGCGTCTACGAGCTGTTCCCGGTCGTTCACGAGTCGCGGAGCCGTCACGCCGGGCTGCTCTCGGGCGGCCAGCAGCAGCAGCTTGCGATCGGGCGCGCCCTGGTCGGGGAGCCCGACGTGCTCCTCCTCGACGAGCCGTCGCTCGGACTTGCGCCGACCGTGGTCGACACGGTGTTCGGTGCCCTCCTCGCAATAAGGGCGCAGGGCGTAACGATCCTCCTCGTCGAGCAGCGCGCGCAACGGACCGTCGCTCTCGCCGACCGGACCTACGTGATGTCGAACGGAGAGCTTCGCATGACTCTCGGCCCGGGGGACGCCGGCGATTCCCGGCGTATGGTCGAGGCGTACTTCGGCTCGTCATGACCGACGACGTCCAGACTCTCGTCGATGCGGTCGCCCTGGGCTCGATCTACGCGCTCATGGCCGTCGGCATCGGGCTCGTCTTCGGAGTCCTCCGCCTCGTCAACTTCGCGTACGGACAACTGATCATGGCCGGCGCCTACGCGCTCGCACTCACGAACGACCAGCCGGTCCTGCTCAGCATCGCACTCTGCTTCGCCGTCGTCCTCGCGCTCTCGCTCGCGCTCGAGCTCGCCGCGTTTCGACCACTTCGTCGGGCGTCACCGACCACGATGCTCGTCGCGACCTTCGCGATCAGCTATCTCCTGCAGAGCATCGCCCTCGTCAAGTTCGGAGCCATCGGGAAGATCGTCGTCGTAGTCCCGAAGCTCAGCGAGCCGGTGACGATCGGCGGCGTCCACATCCGGTGGATCACGATCATGACGATCATCGTCGCAGTCCTCGTGTTCGCGGCTCTCATGGTCCTCCTGACGAAGACGACGATCGGCCTCCACATGCGGGCAGCGTCCATCGACCCGGCGACAGCGCGGTTGCTCGGAGTCCGCGCGAACGCGGTGATAACGGCCGCAGTCCTCGTATCCGGCGTGATCGCTGCGATCGTCGCCGTGATCCTCCCGATGGCTGTCCCGGAGCGGCTCCTTGTCGGCCCCGACTTTGCCCTTCGTGAGACGATCATCGTCCTCGTCGGGGTCGTGGTCGGCGGAATCGACCGACTGCTGTCAGCGACTCTCGGTGGCTTCACCATGGGAGTTGCCGTCGGCCTGCTGTCGGGGTATCTCCCGAGCAGTGGTGCATGGCCGTTCACGAGCAGCGTGTACCTGGACTCCGCCGTCTTCATGCTCGTGATCATCGTGCTGCTCATCCGGCCCGAAGGCCTTTTCGTCCGAGGGCGACACGCTGCTCTGGAGCGCGTGTGACGGATCGTCGGGGATCCCTCGAGCTCATCGGGCCCGTGCTCGCGCTCGCCCTGGCGGGAATCGTCGGCAGCACGGGCTTCGTCGATCCGGCCCTCGAAAACGAGTTCAAGGGGGCCCTCGTATCGGTCGCGATCGTCGTCGCCCTGTACGTGTTCGTCGGAAACTCGGGCGTGGTCTCGTTCGGCCACGTGAGCTTCGTGGCGGTGGGCGCTTTCGCAGCCGGCGTGATGACTGTCCCGGTCGCCCTGAAGCCCACGATCACGCCCGGGCTGTTCGCGTTCCTCGGCGAGCACTCGGTCGGCAACCTCGCATCGCTCGCGCTCGCGGCAGTGCTCGGCGGCCTGTTTGCGCTCGTCGTCGGAATACCACTGATGCGTCTCTCCGGGCTCGCGGCAGGTATCGCAACGTTCGCGGTGCTCGGGGTGACCTACAACATCCTCAACAACTGGGAGAAGATCGGGCCCGGACCGCTCACACTGACGACCATTCCGGAGACGACCGGCCTCCTACAGGCAACGATCGGCGCAATCGCGGTCGTGGCGGTGGCGTTCGCCTACCAGCGCAGCCGCTACGGCAGGAAGCTCCGTGCATCGCGCGAGGACCCGGCCGCCGCGCGCGCGGCCGGCATCGACATTCATCGCGAGCGACTCTGGGCCTTTGCGTTGTCCGGGGCGCTCTCAGGCCTCGCCGGAGGGCTTCTCGTCCACCTCGCGGGGACGCTGCAGGCGCGGGACGTCTACCTCGATCTCACCTTCCTCACGCTGGCTATGCTCGTCGTCGGCGGCGTCGGAAGCCTCTGGGGGGCCGTCGTCGGCGCGCTCGCCGTCAGTGCTCTCGATTCGTTTCTGCTTCGAGCCGAGAGCGGTGAGGTGGGGTTCGTCGACGATCTCCTGGGGAAGCCGTTGTGGGGAGGCAGCCGTCTCGTCGGCGTTGCCTTGTTCATGGCGGTCGTGCTCGTGTTCCTGCCTCAAGGGCTGACCCGTGGGCGCGAGTTCCACCTGCCTCGTCTCGGACGGCGGCGGGCTGTCGCACAGGAGTCCTCTGCGTGATCCGCAAGGTCTGCGTGATCGGCGCCGGGACGATCGGGAGCCTGTTCGCCGGGCACCTCGCTCAGGTCGTCGAGGTATCCGTCCTCACACGCCGCCGAGAGCACGCGAACGCGCTCAACGAGCGCGGGCTTCGAGTGACCGGCAGGGTGAGTCTCGAAGCGCGCGTGCGGGCGACCGACGATCCCGGCGAGTTGCCCGACTTCGACCTCGGGATCATCGCGTGCAAAGGGACCGACCTCGAAGCGGCTGCGAGCTCGATCGACGGGCGCTTCGCGAGTGCGACCATCATGACCGTCCAGAACGGTCTCGGCGCAGAGGACGTCGTCAGACGTCACGGAGACTGGCCGCTCGTCTCCGCAATCACGTTCATGAGCGGCACGCGCCGCTCCGACACCGAGGTCGAGTACGTCCTCGACACGCCCACGTGGCTCGGCCCCTACGAGACCACGGCGCTCGGGCGCGCCGAGGAGATCGCCGCCCTCGTCGTCGCGTCGGGCCTGAAGGCGGAGGCGTTCGCCGACCTGCGGCCGGCGCAGTGGTCGAAGCTGATCTTCAACGCGACGGTGAACGGCGTCGCCGCACTGACGCAGCTGCCGCACGACCATCACTTCGCCTCGGGCGATCTGGGCGTGCTCGTACGAGATCTCATGGACGAAGGCAAGGCGATCGCGGCAGCCGCCGGCATCCCACAAGGAGAGGACCCGTGGGAGATGAACGTCCACGCCACACGGCGAGGCAGCTCCCACCGTCCGTCGATGCTCGAGGACGTCGAGGCCGGTCGGCCCACCGAGGTGGAGTCGATCAACGGCGCGCTCGTGCGCGAGGCGGAACGGGTCGACGTTCGGGCGTCGCTTCAGCGAGCGCTGTGTGCGCTCGTGCGCGGGCGAGAGGCGTCCTACTCGTGAGGATCTGCGTCGTGGGGTGCGGCGCGGTCGGGTCGCTCTTCGCGGCGAACCTCGCGCAACTCGACGACGTCGACGTGTGGGCCTACGACGTGTCGCAGGCGCACGTCGCCGCGATCAACGCGAGCGGGCTCAGGCTCGTCGGAGCGGATGACGTCGTGGGGCGTCCGACAGCGACGTCCGACGCATCGGAGCTGCCGCCGTGCGACTTCGGGATCGTGTCGACCAAGTCGATGCATACAGACGAAGCTGTCGCCGCGACGGCGCACGCGTTCACGCACGGGGCGGTCGCGAGCGTGCAGAACGGCGTCGGCAACGAGGAGGTCGTCGCGCGTCACGTGGCGCGAGTCGTCCGTGGAACGACGTTCCCGGCCGGGAAGATCCTCGAGCCGGGAGTCGTGCAGTGGGACGTGAAGGGCGACACCACGCTCGGGCCGTTCGAGCCGCAGCCGGCGACGGCCGAGGAGATCGTCCGCCTCGCGGACGCCTGCACGCGTGCTGGAATGCCGACCCACGCCGTTTCAGACGCACGGCCCGCGCAGTGGCACAAGGTGATCTTCAACGCCGCGACGAACCCTGTCGGCGCGCTCACGTGTCTCACGCACGGGCGCGTCTGCGAGCGCCCGGATCTCCGCGCGCTCGTGAGCGCGCTCGTCGACGAGGGGAAGGCGGTTGCGGCGGCGCAGGCAATCGCGCTCGACGCGGATCCCGAGGAGCTGATCGACCACGCGGCTCGCCCGGACGTCGCCTACGACCACAAGGCGAGCATGCTGCAGGACGTCGAGGCCCGGCGGCCCACCGAGATCGACTTCCTGAACGGCGGCATCGGACGCTTTGGCCACGAGCTCGGCGTCTCCACGCCGCTGAACGACGCGGTGACCGCACTCGTCAAAGGACTGGAGGAATCGTGGGAGCTGCACTGAGCGCAGAGCTCGACCGCCGCTACGCAAACGTTCGGGCCGCGATGGCCGAGCACGACCTCGATGCGCTCGTCGTCGCGGGGAGTGAGTACACGGGCTTCGAGGGGGCCGTCACGTACCTCTCCGGCTTCCAGATCGTCCACCGGTACGCCTACGTCGTCGTCCCGGCCGACGGCGACCCGTTCATCGTGTTCCCCTCGGAGGCGCGCTACGTCGGCGAGCACGGGACGACGGCACTCGAGCAGTTCCTCCACGATCGGCCGGGGGAGCACGTCGCGGCGCGAGCGCGCAGCGCGGGCTGGAAGCGCGTCGGGGTGTACGGGCTCGACTTCGTGATGACGGTTCGCGACTACCGGGCTCTCGAGGCGCTCGACCTGGTCTCGTTCGACGTCGAGTTCGACGTTGCCCGTGCGGTGAAGAGCGATGCCGAGCTCGAGTCGGTGCGCGACTCCGTTCGGATCAACGAGCGCGGGTTCGAGATCTTCTTCGACGCGTATGCACCCGGGAACACTGCGGCGGAGGTGATGGCGGCCGCGGAGGAGTGGTTCATTTCGGAAGGTTGCGGTCGCCTGACCATGAACATGGTTCTCACGGGGACCGACACGTTCGCGCGTCCGGAGTTCAAGATCGCTCGTCGCGAGGAGGTATTCGGCGAGTTCGTGTTGCCCTCGCTCGAGGTCGCCGGGCCGGGCATGCACTGGGTCGAGGTCTCGCGCGCGATCGCGTCGCGCGACGCCGTGCTTTCGGACGACACGGAGCGGATGCTCGAGGCATATCTCGAGTATTTCGAGGCTGCCCCCGGTGCCATGACACCGGGTGCGAGCTGTCACGACGTGCATCGCGCGGTGTCAGCGGGATTCACCGCGCGCGGGTTCCACCTCGGGCACGTCACGGGCCACTCGATCGGCATGACGATGATCGAGTTCCCGAAGATCGGCGAGGGGGTGGAGACGGAGCTCGCCGAAAACATGGTGCTCTCGATGCACCCGCACGCGATCGCCGAAAACGGCGACGGCTGCCTGTACATGCAGGACACGTGGCTCGTCACGGCAGAAGGAGGCGTGTCACTCGCGACCCTTCCGATGCAGGTGTTTCGCTCCGTCGGGTGACCGAGAGGTGCGCGCGTGGCGTTACAATGCGACCCGTGAGCTGGCCGTGGCTCGTGTTGCTCGTCCTCGCGGCCGCGCTGGTGGTCGCGGTCGAGCGCCCACGGCTGGAGCGCCGTTTCGGGGCTGTCTCCCGACGAGACCGGGAGCGACAGCGGCGCAAGAAGCAGCTCCGCATCGTCACGCCCGAGGACGAGAGCGACGAGTTCATCCGCTCCGTCCAGCGTGATCTCGACGCTCTTCCGACGATCGAGGAGCGCGACCGCAAGACGTAGGGGCGAGGCTTTGCTCGCCCGGGCGACGCAAGCATCGCCCCTACGAGCTGACCCGGAAGGTGAAGGTCGCCGTGCGCGTGTTCGGGAGGATGCGCGCGACGTTCTCCGTGTTCTTCGACTCCTGGTAGTCGGAGGCACGGAGTCGGAGCCGGTGCTTGCCGACGGAGAGCCTGCCCGTCGGTATCGCGATGACGGCGCCGCGAAGGGTGGCGGCGACACGGGAACCGTCGATCGACGCGACGATCGACTGCGGATAGACGCCGGCTCCACGATCGATCGCGCTGACGAGGAGACTGGCGCCCCGAGCGACCGTGCGGGTGTGGACGCGCAGGGTCGGTGCCGTCACGTCGTTCACCCAGTAGCGAAATGTGAACGAGCCCGCTCCTGCCCGGGAGCCGCTGTCGAAGACGACTGCGTAGTCGCCGGGCGCAGGTGAGAGCGCTCCGGCTGCGAGGACCCCCTCGCGGAACTCCTCCATGTACGGGTTGTGGTTGACAGGGAGCCCGGCGTAGCCCGTCAGGCGGTTCTCGTCGAGCCCTGCGACGACGCGCGGCTCCACGCGACTCTCCCGTCCACGCTGCGTGACCACGACGCCGAAGTTCGCCGCGCTGCTCGTCAGCCTGAGCCGGAAGACGCGCTCGGGGCCGCGAAGCGTCGTCGTCACACCGATCTCACCCGGCGACTCTGGATACCGGTACCTCGAAACGTACGACGGCTGCCTCGCAGTGGTGCTGCGGTAGAGCCCGGGCGCGCCCAGCCTCGCCACCCGATGCTTCGCGAGCGCGGCGACCGTGACCCGCCCCCAGAACGGGACACGGCGGAGCTCGGTGCCCCGACGGAGCTCGATGAAGCCGGCCGCGTCCCCGACCTTCGCGGCGGCAGCGACGACCACCTCGTACGAGAGCGTCCCCGGCACAGTGACCGAGGCTGGAAGGACGAGCGTCGCGCCCGTCGGCGACCCGGGAGGACGCGTCTCTGCCACCTGCCAGATACCTGCGCCTCCGCCGGCGTCGTCGAGGCGGACCGTGCCGACGAGGCTGCTCCTACGTGACAGGAGCCCGAACGAGAGGCCCGACGGCTCGGCGAACAGCAGGGGGCGGTCGGCTCGGCCGAGCGCGACCGTTCCGCCACCCTGGAACTGAGGCCCGAGCACGCCGTTCTCGTCGTCGACCGTGTCGACGCCCGTCTGGACGAGCGCAGACTTGACCTGAGCGACGGTCCACGCAGGGTGGCGCTGCGCGAGCAACGCTGCGGCGCCGGCGACGTGCGGCGCGGCCATGCTCGTCCCGGACGCTTCAGCCCAGCCTCCGCCCGAGACGGAGGAGAGCACGTCCACGCCGGGGGCAGCCACGTCGGGCTTGAGACGGAGGGAGATCGTCGTCGGGCCGACGGACGAAAACGGGGCATGCGTCCTCGTCACAGGGGCCCCGGTGATCTCGACCGCGCCGACGCTGATCGCGCGCTCCGAGTTGGCGGGGGACGACACCGAGCCGGCGCCCACGTCCGAGTAGTCGTTCCCGGCTGCGACGACCGGCACCACGCCTGCGGCGGCGGCGGCGTCGAGCGCGCGCGCGACGATGTCCCTGCTGGGCTCGATCTCCGGCTCGCCGCCGGAGAAGTTGATGACGTCCATGCCGTCTGCGACGGCCGCCTCGATCGCGGCGACGATTGCCGGGGAGTTCGCGTTCGGGCTCAGCCCCGAGTCGGTCTCGATGAACACCTTGTAGTTGCCGAGGTACGCGCGCGGCGCCACACCGGAGACACGACGGCCGCCGGCCGATGTGTCCGCGTTGCCGGCAGCGATGCCCGCGACGTGCGTGCCGTGGCTGTGGTCGTCCTCGCTGAAGGCCACCCGTGCGCTCGGTGCAAGCGCGCTCTTCGGAGCAAAGACGCGAGCCACGATCACCTTGGCCGTGGTGAAGCGCTGTTGGCCCTTCGGGAACCCCGCCGGCATCGAGTAGCCGGCGGGATCGAAGAACGGGTGCCCGGGATCGATGCCCGAGTCGATGATCCCGATCTTGATCCCTTGACCCGCGGTGTCGAGCGTCGGTCCCCAGAGGGCGGG
>JAIBJO010000030.1 GCA_020029615.1 Actinomycetota bacterium | reverse complement strand
CGCTCGACGAGCTCGTGAGTCCTCGGCGATCTCAGGCGGTTGCGTATCCCAGACAGGTCGCGATGTACCTCTCTCGCGAGCTCACCGACTCGTCCTTGCCCAAGATCGGCAAGGAGTTCGGAGGGCGTGATCACACGACCGTGATCCACGCGAAGGACAAGATCACCCGCCTCATTCGTGAGGATCGCTCTGTGTACAACCTTGTGCAAGAACTCACCGCGCGCATCAAGCAGGCGCGCTGACGTTGGGGGTCCTGGCACTGGAGCTCGACGGCCCTGTGGAGCGCTCAGTCGTACTCCACAGATACGGTCACAGTCGTTTTACCCGCTCCTACGGCACAATCATCCTGTCATCCACGTGATTCACACTCCTACTACGACTACGAGTCTCTTTCTTCAGTAATGAACACAGACATAGCGACCGGGAGTGCTCTTCGCGTGACGTGCTCACGGAGCGACCTCGCCGCCGCGCTGTCCGTCGTCGCTCGAGCCGTATCGAGCCGCGGTGCCGTCCAGGTCCTGAGCGGGATCCTGCTCCAGGCCGAGGAGGGTCGCCTCACGCTCGCCGCCACGGACATGGAGATCTCGATGCGGACGACGATCACCGGTGACATCACGGGCGAGGCCGTCGTCGTCGTACCAGGCCGGCTTCTCACCGATCTCGTCAGGCTTCTGCCGGACGACTCCGTGACGCTCTCGCACGAGGAGGGTGATGGGGTTCTCGCCATCGTCTCCGGCAGCCATTCGTCACGGTTGAACGTGTTCAGTGCCGAGGACTTCCCACGTCTTCCGCAACTCGACGTTCCACTGCAGAAGATCGATGCCTCGGCCTTGCTCGAGACGGTTGACAAGGTCGGCCGGGCCGCTTCACGTGACGAGTCTCGCCCCGTCCTCACGGGTGTGCTCGTGCGCTTCGAAGGCGACCGACTCGTCATGGCGGCGACCGACTCGTATCGGCTGGCGGTGAAGGAGACCGAGCTCACGACTGCCGCGCCGGATCTCGACGCAATCATCCCGGCGCGTGCGCTGCAAGAACTCGTTCGCCTTGCGACCGGGACGGAGTACGTCGAGCTTGGCGTGCACGAGAACTACGTGATCTTCTCCACCGGAGAGACGTGGCTCACCAGCCGACGCATCGACGGCCAGTTCCCGAACTACAAGCAGCTTCTCCCGGAGACTTTCGAGGCCGAGATCACGATCCCGCGCGTCGCGCTGCTCGAGGTCGTCCGCCGTGCGGGGGTCATGGCGCAACGCAACGCGCCTCTCCGGCTGCGGTTCGCCGAGGGCGAGCTCACTATCTCCGCGCAGACCCAGGACGTCGGCGAGGCGACCGAGTCGCTCCCGATCGACTTCGCGGGCGAGGAGATCGAGATCGGCTTCAACCCCGACTTCCTCCGCGAGGGCCTCGAGGCGGTGTCGAGCGACACGATCCAGTTCAAGCTCATCAATCGCCTACGGCCGGGGCTCGTCGCAGCACCCGACGAGAGCTTCTGGTACCTGATCATGCCGATCCGGCTCGCGGGCTGACCGTCCGCGAGGTCACGCTCCGGGACTTTCGCTCGTACGCCGGTCTCGAGCTTCGTCTCGAGCCGGGTGTGGTGCTCCTCCACGGCCCGAACGGCGCAGGCAAGACGAATCTCCTCGAAGCGCTGCATGTCGGGACGCAGGGCTTCTCGCCACGTGCCCGCAACGACGCGCAGATGGTGCGCTTCGGGGCTGCCGCCGGCAGGGTCGCTCTGCGCGGCACCAACGGAGAGACCGGGTTCGAGGCCGATGTCGTCCTGGCCGTCGGAGCAGCGCGCCGCGCACGTCTGAACGGTGAACGCCTTACGTCCGCTGAGCGGCTTCGACACGAGCTGCGAACGCTCGTCTTTACGCCGGATCGGCTCGCTGTCGTCAAGGGCGCGCCGGCGACGCGCAGGGCGTACCTCGATCGCAGTCTCGGTCGACTGGCGCCCGCCAGGGCCGGGCTTCCCGTGGAGTACGCGGCCGCCGTCGGGCAACGGAACGCGTGCCTTCGGCGAATCCGCGCCGGCAGCTCGTCGAGCGGCGCCTTGCAGCCATGGACCGAAAGGGTGGTCTCTCTGGGCGAAGACCTCGTGCACGCACGAGCCGAGGCGACGGACACGCTCTCTGGTCCTTTCGCGGAGCTCGCCGGTCTGCTCGGGCTGGAATCGGCGACGCTCGCCTACGACGGGGCTGCGCCGACCCTCGCGGAGCTCGAAGCTCGACTCGATCGCGACCTCGATCGCGGGCTTACGTCCGCCGGCCCGCATCTTCACGACGTGCGGATCGAGTCCTGCGGCTGCGAGCTCAGATCCTTCGGGTCGCAGGGCGAGCAGCGGATCGCCGTCCTCGCGCTCGTTCTCGCCGAAGCTGAGATCCTGCTGTTGCGAACCGGTCTTGCGCCGCTCGTGCTGCTCGACGACGTGCTCTCCGAGCTCGACGGTGACCGCCGTCGGGCGCTCGCCTCGATCCTGTTGCAGGGTGGCCAGACGATCGTCACCGCCACGGCTGCCGCAGCTCTGCCCGTCGAGCCTGCGCAGGCGCTTGCCGTATCACCGGGGGTGGTGCGGTGATCGAGCGCATCGGAGGCGAGGTCGAGCGAGAGCTCGCGCGAAGCGGGAGCCGCGACGCGCTTCCTCTGGCGGCTCTGACGACAGCCTGGCCGGCGGCCGTGGGTGAGACGGTCGCCCGGCAGGCGTGGCCGCTCCGGATCGGTCGTGACGGAACCCTGCATGTTGCGACGTCGTCTGCGACCTGGGCCTTCGAGCTCGATCGTCTGTCGCCGGAGATCCTCGGCCGGCTCGAGGAGAGGCTCGGTGCGGATGGGACTCCCGCGAGAGTTCGGTTCGCGGTTGGGCCGGTACCGGAGCCAGGGCCGGTCACTGGCGTCTCCGCCTCGACGAGCATGCCGGTCCCGACGCCCGAGGACGTCCTCGAAGCGGACGAGGCAGCGGCCTCGATCGACGATCCGGACCTCCGTGAGCTGGTCGCACGAGCGGCGCGCGCGAGCCTTGCCAAGGCCCGCTCCGGCCGCCATTTCTGATAGACTAACTCGGCCCCGCAATATGGCTATTTGCAGGGCTTTTTTGATGGCCGAAGCAGCCTATACCGCAAAAGACATCACCGTCCTCGAAGGCCTCGAGCCGGTTCGCCTACGCCCCGGAATGTACATCGGGTCGACGGGCGCTCGCGGGCTCCACCACCTCGTCTACGAGGTCGTGGACAACGCTGTCGACGAGGCGCTCGCAGGGCGCAACGAGCTCGTCGACGTGACCATCCACCCGGACAACTCCGTGACCGTCGCGGACGCGGGCGCCGGCATTCCGGTCGACGTTATCGCCGACCAGGGGCTCCCCGCGCTGACCGTGGTCCTGACCAAGCTCCACGCGGGCGGCAAGTTCGGCGGGGAGGGGTACAAGGTCTCGGGCGGGCTCCACGGTGTCGGCGTCTCCGTGGTGAACGCGCTCTCCGAGTGGCTCGTGGCAGACGTGCGGCGTGACGGGAAGCTGTATCGGCAGGAGTTCGCACGGGGTGAGCCGACCGCCGACATGCAGGCGGTGGGCGTGGCTGCGAAGGACGAGTCCGGGACGACCATCTCGTTTCTCCCTGACCCGGAGGTGTTCGACGAGACAGAATTTTCGGCGGCGACGCTTTCGCAGCGGCTTCGCGAGACGGCGTTTCTCACTCGTGGCTTGCGAATCGTCCTGCGCGACGAGCGCGCCGGAGGCAAGACCGAGGAGTTCCACTACGAAGGCGGTATCAGGGACTTCGTCTCGCACGTCAACGAGTCGAAGGACACCGTGCACAAGCACGTCGTCTACTTCGAGGGCGAGAGCGAGGACGGGCAGGTCGAGGTCGCCATGCAGTGGAACAGCTCGTACGTCGAGTCCGTCTTCTCGTTCGCCAACAACATCAACACCACGGAGGGCGGTGCCCACCTCTCCGGCTTCCGCGCAGCTCTGACGGGCACCCTGAACCGGTATGCGCGCGACAAGGGGCTCCTCAAGGAGAAGGAGGACAACCTCGAGGGAGACGACGTGCGCGAGGGCCTCGCCGCCGTGATCTCAGTCAAGCTGCGAAACCCACAGTTCGAAGGCCAGACGAAGACGAAGCTGGGCAACCCGCCGATCGAGGGCCTCGTCAAGACGACCGTCAACCAGCGGCTTGCCCAGTTCCTCGAGGAAAATCCGACCGAAGCGCGCCAGATCATCAACAAGGCCGTGTCCGCCGCTCGGGCCCGTCAGGCGGCGCGAAAGGCACGCGAGCTCACGCGGCGCAAGAGCGCGCTCGAGTCGAACTCGCTACCCGGGAAGCTCGCGGACTGTCAGATCTCGGACCCGGAGGTCGCGGAGCTGTTCCTCGTCGAGGGGAACTCGGCCGGCGGTTCCGCCGTCGACGCTCGCGATCGGAGCTTCCAGGCGATCCTCCCGCTTCGAGGCAAGGTCATCAACGCCGAGAAGAACCGCATCAACAAGGTGCTCTCGAACGAGGAGATCCAGGCGATCGTCACGGCGATCGGCACCGGCATCGGAGAAGAGTTCGACGCCTCGAAGCTCCGCTACCACCGCGTGATCGTGATGACGGACGCAGACGTCGACGGCGCGCACATCCGAACGCTGATCCTGACGTTCCTCTACCGCCAAATGCAGCAGCTCGTCGACAGCGGCAACGTCTTCATCGCCGTGCCTCCGCTCTATCGAGTGAAGATCGGAAGCCAGCAGCGCTACGTCGAGAAGGAGTCTCAGCTCGAGGAGCTCTTGACGCGGGAGCGGATCAAGGACATGGAAGTCACGGACCGGTCCGGCGAGAAGCAGGCTCTCACCGAGGCGCGGTACGGGCGGCTCCAGCGTGTGCTCCACGAGTTCGAGGGCTGGGTCTCACGGCTGCGTGAGGACTTCGGCGCTCCCGCTGCGAATTTCGTCGTCGAGCACCGGCTCGTGGAAGCGGATGCAGCCGACACCGTCGAGACCGCCCTGGCCAACGTCGACCCGAACGGGTTCGAGCTGACGGTGCTCGAGACGGATGACGAGAGCACATACGTCCGGGCCGTCGAGCGCGAGACGGGGGCCGCGTCGAGTGTCGTCGTGCCGACCGCCCTCCTGTCCTCGCCGATCTACGCGAACGTGCGCAAGACATACGCGCGTCTCGCCGAGATCGTCGGCCGACCGCCCTTCGAGATCTCGTTCGGCAAGAAGACCCGGCACGCCGAGACTTTCGGTCAGCTGCGTGAGATGGCACTCGAGCTCGCGAAGGAAGGAATACAGGTGAGCCGGTTCAAGGGCCTCGGCGAGATGGATGCCGAAGAGCTCGCGGACACGACGATGAATCCCGCGAATCGGATCCTGATCCGGGTCGATGTCGAGGACGCTGCAGCCGCGGATCGGGTCTTCTCCACGCTGATGGGGGACCAGGTCGAGCCGAGGCGCGCATTCATCGAACAGAACGCACGGGACGTGAGGTTCCTGGATGTCTAGCCGTCTTCTAACCGTTCTCCGGAACGGAGAACGGCATGTCTGACGTGACCGAGCCCCTGGGCTCGGGGCGCATCGAGTCGCGCGAGCTCGAGCAGGAGATGCGCTCGAGCTTCCTCGACTACGCGATGAGCGTGATCGTCGCACGCGCGCTTCCGGATGCTCGGGACGGTCTCAAGCCCGTGCACCGCCGTGTGCTGTACGCCATGCACGAGGCCGGGCTGCAGCCCAACCGCCCGCGGCTGAAGTCGGCACGTGTCGTGGGCGACGTCATGGGCTACTACCACCCGCATGGCGACCAGTCGATCTACGACACGCTCGTTCGCATGGCACAGCCGTTCTCGCTGCGCTATCCGCTCGTCGACGGGCAAGGGAACTTCGGCAACATCGATGACTATCCGGCTGCTGCGATGCGCTACTGTCTCGCACCCGGGACGCGTGTCGCCACGATAGAGGGAACACCTCGGATCGAGGATGTCGTGGTGGGGGCCCCACCGGAGTCCGACACCGCGATCGAGCTCGATGTGCTCGATCGTCTCGGACAGCCGGTCCGCGCATCGGCGTTCTTCCACTCGGGCGACCACCCGACACTTCGGCTGCGTACGCGCGAGGGATACGAGCTCACCGGTACGACGAATCACCCCGTCCTTTGCCTCGAGAACCTCGCCGGCGTACCGGTACCGCTCTGGAAGCTTCTCGATGAAATCCGGCCCTTCGATCGCGTTCTCATTTCACGTGCACCACGACCTGTCGAGGTTGCGCTCGAGCAACGCAGTTGGCAACGCGCACTCTTACTCGGAGCCTTCGTCTCCGAGGGATGGGCCAGCACTCGGCGCGCCGGGTTCAGCAACGTCGATCGAGCCTTCTTCGAGGACGTCGTCGAGGCGTACGACGCTGTTGTAGGCGGGCGACGGTACCTCTCGACGCGGACGATCGCGTCAGGTAGCACCCTGCACGAGTTGGACATCCAGGATCTGAGCGCGTTCCGCGAGAGCTCACTGGCGAGCCTCATCTGCGTGCGGGCCGCAGAGAAACGCGTTCCCGAGGATGTGTGGCGCGCCGGACAGGCCTTCAAACGCATATTCCTGCAGGCGCTGTTCACGGGCGAGGGGTCGTCGTCCTCGCTCCTTCCGCGCAAGACGATGCAGGTCTCGTACTCGACTCGCAGCGGCCAACTGGCGAAGGACGTGCAGCTTCTCCTGCTCGAGTTCGGGATCGTCTCGCGCCAGTGCCGGTATGCGAACGGCGAGACCAAGGTCGTGATTACGAATCGACGCGACGCGCGTCTCTTCGCGCGGAACGTCGGCTTTCTCGGCGCGAAGCAAGTCAAGCTCGACTTCGAGCTGGCCCAGGTCCCGAAGGAAAGTCGTGCCCTCTCGCACGACCACGTGCCGTTCATGGCCGGCTACATCCGCGCCGAGAACGGGTCTCGCTGGACCGACCACGACTGGCTCCGACGCCACAACGTCGACAGGATCGAGCGTTGGGAACGAGGAGGCACGGCGATCCTCGAGCGCATCTCGTCAGAAGAGGTGAAGGCCGTCATCGCGCCGCTCGTCTCGGGTGACTACTACTACGCCGAAGTCGAGGCTGTCGTACCCGCAGGCGTGCAGCCGGTCTACTCGCTCAGGGTGGATTCGGCCGATCACGCCTTTCTCACGAACGGCTTCGTCAGCCACAACACCGAGTGCCGGCTCACGCGCCTCGCGACGGAGATGCTCCGCGACATCGACATGGATACCGTCGAGTTCGGGCCGAACTACGACGAGTCACGCCGTGAGCCGCTCGTGCTCCCCTCCCGCTTCCCCAACCTGCTCGTCAACGGGTCCGCCGGTATCGCCGTCGGCATGGCGACGAACATGCCGCCGCACCGGCTCGGCGAGGTCACGGACGCGATCGTGCAGCTGATCGACAAGCCCGAGGCGAACGTCGAGGATCTGATGGCGCATGTGAAAGGCCCGGACTTCCCGACGGGCGCGATCATCGTCGGCCGCTCGGGGATACGGGACGCGTATCGCACCGGCCGCGGCAGGATCGTCATGCGTGCGCGAGCCCACGTCGAGGAGCTCCGAGGCGGCAAGAACGCGGTCATCGTCACCGAGCTGCCCTACGGCGTGAAGAAGGGCGGCGACTCCGGCGTCATCAAGAAGATCGCCGACCTCGTCCACGAGAAGGTGCTCAGCGAGATCTCCGACGTCAAGGATCACTCCGACCGTTCGGGGATGCGCATCCAGATCGACCTCAAGCGCGAGGCGATCCCGCAGGTCGTCCTCAACAAGCTCTTCAAGCACACGCAGCTCCAGGCGACGTTCGGCTACAACGCCGTGGCGCTCGTCGACGGCGTCCCGCGAACGCTGTCGCTCCTCGAGCTCGTCACGTACTACCTCGACTACCAGCGCGAGGTCGTCACACGGCGCTCGAAGTACGAGCTGCGCAAGGCCGTCGACCGTGCGCACATCCTCGAGGGCTATCTCATCGCGCTCGACAACCTCGACGAGGTCATTGCGCTGATCCGCGCAGCCGAGGACACGGACGCAGCCCGGACGGCGCTCATGGTGCGTTTCGAGCTCTCCGAGATCCAGGCCCAGGCGATCCTCGATCTGCGACTCCGCGCCCTGACAGGGCTCGAACGGAAGCGCGTCGAGGACGAGCACGCCGACCTGCAGGAGCGGATCGCGGAGCTGCGAGCGCTCCTCGGCGACCCGGCCCGAGTCGATGCAGTCGTTCGCGAGGAGCTCCTCGAGGTCAAGGAGATCTACGGGAAGACCGACGAGCGGCGGACGGAGATCGTCGCCGGTGAGACCGAGCTCGAGCTCGAGGACATGATCGCCGAGGAGGACATGGTCATCGCGATCACCAAGTCCGGGTACATCAAGCGTCTCCCCGTGACGACGTACCGCGAGCAGCGTCGCGGCGGGATCGGCGTGATGGGGATGGACATGAAGGACGACGACTACATCGAGCACCTCTTCGTCGCCTCGACGCACGACTACATCCTCTTCTTCACCACCGTCGGCAAGGTCTACCGGCTCAAAGTGCACGAGCTCCCGCTCGGATCCCGGCAGTCGAAGGGCCGTGCGATCGTGAACCTGCTTCCGTTCCGTCAGGACGAGTACGTGCGTGCGGTCATCGCGACGCGCAACTTCGAGGAGGCCAAGTACCTCGTCTGCGCCACACGCAAAGGGATCGTCAAGAAGACGGAGTTCGGCGCTTACAACACGACGCTGAAGGCAGACGGGATCATCGCCATCAAGCTGCGCGACGACGACGAGCTCATCGGCGTGCGGCTTGCAGGGGATGCTGACGACGTGCTCATGGTCTCGCGCATGGGTCAGGCGGTCAGGTTCCACGCCAAGCAGGCGCGGGCCATGGGCCGCGATACGACGGGCGTCGCCGGCATGAAGCTTCGCGCCGGGGACGAGGTCATCGAGGTGGACATCGCAGACGACGACGCCGACCTGCTCGTCGTCACCGAGAACGGCTACGGCAAGCGAACGCGTGTCGGTGACTACCCGGTCAAGGGCCGCGGGACGATGGGCGTGAAGACGGTCCAGCTCGTCGCGAGCAAGGGCCGCCTCGCGGGCGCGCGGATCGTGCGCGACGGCTATCAGGTGATGCTCATCTCGGACGGCGGCACCGTCATCAAGATCCCCGTCGACGGGATTCGGCGCGCCGGCCGCGCGACGCAAGGTGTGATCGTGATGCGCTTGCGTGAAAGCGAGCAGGTCGCGACGCTGGCGCCCGTCGTCGGCTCGGACGACGAGGCAGATGCGGACGTTCCCGAAGCGGCGGTGGAGGAGCCCTCCGCCTGACCTAGGTCGAGGGCTGCCCGGCCTCCGCAGCGTGCTTGAGCGCCGTGAGCAGGTCGATCGGAATCGGGAACACGATCGTCGAGTTGTTCGACGCGCCGATCTCGAGGAGGGTCTGTAGGTAGCGCAGCTGCACCGTGATCGGCTCTTGCGACATGATCGCCGCCGCATCCTTCAGCCGCTCGGACGCCTGGAACTCACCCTCGGCCGAGATGACCTTCGCCCGGCGCTCGCGCTCGGCCTCTGCCTGACGAGCCATGGCGCGCTGCATGCCGGCCGGGATCTCGACATCCTTCACCTCGACGACCGAGACCTTGATGCCCCACGGCGACGTCGCCTCGTCGATGATCGCCTGAAGGATCGCGTTGATCTTGTCGCGCTCCGAGAGCAGCTCGTCGAGGACGTGCTGCCCGAGCACCGAGCGGAGAGTGGTCTGCGCGATCTGCGACGTCGCGACCATGTAGTTCTCGACCTGGACGATGGCGTTGTTCGGCTCCACGATGCGGAAGTAGGCCACCGCGTTCACGCGCACCGGGACGTTGTCCTTCGTGATCACCTCTTGAGGCGGGACGTTGAGCGTCACCGTCCGCAGGTCGACCTTGACCATGCGGTCGATGATCGGGATCAGCAGGAACAAGCCCGGCCCCTTGGGCTCGGGAAGCAGCCGGCCCAGGCGGAAGATCACGCCGCGCTCGTACTCGCGCGCGATCTTGACCGCCGCGAAGAGGAACAGGACGACGATGACGAGGGCTGCGACGAGGACGATCAGGCCTGCGGACACGTTCATCAGCTCTGCCCCTCCGATCCGGTTGACGTCCTGGATCCTACGACCAAGCGCAAGTCCTCCTCGACCTGCTGGATCCGAACCTGCTCGCCCGGGACGAGCGGCGCATCGTCGACGGCTCGAGCTCGCCACAGCTCGCCGTTGACCTGCACCATCCCCTCGCGTCTCACGACGCCGTCGTGGCCGACCAGCTCGTGCACGCCGACTGCGGCGGGCCGGCGAGCCACGCGGACGACTCGCGTGAGAGCGATTCCCAGGAGCAGTGCGAGACTGGCTGCGATCCCCAACGCAACCGGGAGGGAGACCTGGTACGCGTCGCCGGCAGGGTCGAACAGCATGAGCGCGCCGAGCACGAACAAGACCGCACCTGCGACGGTCAACGCCCCGTGGGTCGGTACGAACGCCTCGGCCACGAAGAAGGCCGCGGCGAGGATCATCAGGAGCAAGCCTGCGAGCGAGACGGGAAGTACCTGCAGCCCGTAGAGGCCGAGGATCAGCGAGATCGCCCCGACCGTCCCGGGGAAGATCAGTCCGGGATTCCACAGCTCGACCACGATCCCGATGAGGCCGATCGAGAGCATGAGCGCGATCAGGTTCGGGTCGACCAGGAAGTCGCGCGCCCGCTGCCAAAAGCTCATCTCCACGTTCTCGATCTGTGCGCCGGCTGTCTCGAGCACGAGGCCCTTCGGGACTGTCTTCATCCCGTCGATCCGGTTCAGTAGCACCGGCAGCGTCGGCGCGATGACCTCGACGAGCCCGATTCTCTTCGCGTCGCGCGCGCCGTAGTTGGCGGCCTCGGTGACCATCTTCCGAGCCGCGACGACGTTGCGATCGTGCTCGCGTGCGAGCTCGCCCACGTACGCTGCGGCGTCGTTGACGATCTTTCGCCGCAGGTCCTTCGAGATGTCCTCTCCGCCGAGTGAAATCGGCGTCGAGGATCCGATGTTCGTCTGGGGCGCCATCGCCGCGATGTCCGCAGACATCGCGATCACGGCTCCCGCCGAATCGGCGCTCGAGCCGGGAGGTGCGACATAGACGACGACAGGCACGGTGGAGGCGAGGAAGCGCTTGACGATGCCTCGCATCGAGGACGCGAGACCGCCGGGCGTGTCGAGTACGAGCACGACGGCCGCCAAGCCCTCGTCCTCGGCGCGGTCGACGGCGTTTTCGACGTACTCCTGCGTTACCGGGTTGATGTCGTTGTCGAGATGAACGGCGAGAACACGCGCTCCCGAGTCCTGCCCTCCCGCCCCCAGGGGCGCGGCGAGTGCGACAAGGGTCAGCGCGAGAAGAAGAAATCCCCGCAAACAGGTGCTCCGCACCGGTGTAAGGATTCTATCAACGCAGGTTCGGCGCTCTTGCCCGCGAAGCCCGGGGGAGCAAACCTGGCCCGTATGCGCCGCCTCGTGCTCACCGTCGTCGCTTTGTTGGCAGCCGTGCTCGCTCCCGAGGCGCTGGCGACGACGAGCTCCGACGCGAGGACAGTCGAGCTCCGCGCCGTCGGCGAAGGCACCTACGCCCCGCGCTCCGAGGTCGGGCTCTTCACGCTCGCCGGTGTGCAGTGGCGTGGCCCGGGGCGTGTGCTCTTCCGAACCCGTGCGACCACGGGTCGTTGGAGCGCATGGCATGGCGGCGCGCCGGAGCCCGAGGACCGCCCGGACACTGGCTCGCCCGAAGCCGGGCTCGCGGGCTGGACGAACGGCAACCCGTGGTGGGCCGGCGTTTCCGACGCGATCGAGGCTCGCGTGGTCGGTCGGGTCTCTCGGATTCGCTCGCACCTCGTGTGGAGCCCGGAGGCGAGGGTCCCGTACCGGCTGCCCGCGGCAGCCGGCGTTCCCGCCATCGTGCCGAGATCGTCCTGGGGCGCGGACGAGTCCATACGGCGCGGTCCGCCCACGTACGCTGCCGGCGCCCGGTTCGCCGTCGTCCACCACACGGCCGGAGCCGGTGCCTACTCGCGTGCCGAAGCTGCTGCGATCGTGCGCGGGATCCAGCTGTTCCACGTGCAGGGGAACGGCTGGAACGACATCGGCTACAACTTCCTCGTCGATCGCTTCGGCACCGTGTACGAGGGGCGATTCGGAGGCATCGACCGTGACGTGGTGGGTGCGCACGCGCTGGGCTTCAACACGGGCTCGGTCGGCGTCGCTCTCCTCGGAACCTACGGCAGCACGCAGCCGTCGAAGGCTGCGCAGGCAGCGATCGCCCGCCTCCTCGCGTGGCGACTCGATCTCGCCCATGTCGACCCGACGAGCTTCCTGACCTACGTCTCCGGAGGCAGCGAGCGCTTTCCGACGGGGATCCCGGTGGTGCTGAGCGCGGTCTCGGGGCATCGCGACACGGGCTTCACGGAATGTCCCGGGAACGCGCTCTACTCGAAGCTCGGGTCGCTGGCCGCATCTGCGAGAGCCATCGGGTTGCCCAAGATCTTCGAGCCACGTGTGGAGTCGAGCGGGACCGCGGTTCGGTTCCGCGCCAGGCTCTCGTCTTCGTTGCCGTGGGCGATCGCCGTGACGAGCGCAGCCGGTGTGGAGGTCGCCCGCGGCTCGGGTGTGAGTACCGCTGTCGACTGGGTGTGGGACTCGTCCGCTGCTGCGGCTGGAAGCTACAGCTGGGAGCTCGGTGCAGGCGGCGCGCGGCAGGCGACAGGCACGCTACGCGCCGGGGGAGCCGCGCCGCTGTTGGCAATCGAGGCAGCTTCGGCGGATCCCGAGGCCATCAGTCCGAACGGTGACGGTCAGGCCGACGCGACGATCTTGACGTACCGTCTGAGCGCGGCGGCCAACGTCACCGTAGGCGTGGTCGACGAGGTCGGGGGCCTGATCACGACGCCCGTCGACCGCGTATGGACCAGCGCAGGTCAGCACACCGTCGGCATAGGGGGTGATGCGCTGCCGGACGGTCGCTACTCGATCGTCGTCACCGCGCAGACGGCGACAGGCACGACCGTTCAGAGCGTGGTCCCGCTCACCGTGAGCCGCACGCTGGGCGTCGTCACCGTGAGCCCCGCAGCCTTCTCGCCGAACCGCGACGGCAGGAAGGATCAGCTCACGGTGACGTTCTCGCTCGCCGCTGTCGCTGATGTGCGGATTCGGATCGAGCGCGAGGGACGCTGGGTCGCGAGCCCGCTCGTAGGGAGCTTCCTTCCGAGCACGCAGCGTTTCGCGTGGAACGGGATGCGCCTGTCCGGAGCTCTCCGGGACGGCGATTACCAAGCGGTCGTCGAGGCGACGGACACGGTAGGGGCAATCTCCTACGGTGTCCCGTTCGTCGCGGATTCCTCACCCCCGCAGCTGCGGATCCTGCCGGGCGCCAGGCTTCGCGTGGAGCTGAGCGAGCCGGCGATGCTCACGCTCCGCATCGACGGCCGCGCGGTGCGCTACGAGGCGAAGCGTGCAGGGGTCGTCCGCATACCCTGGAACGGGACTGCGTCCCGCGTCCGGGCGGTTGCGTGGGACGATGCGGGCAATGCGAGCGACCCGGTCGTCCGGGTCTCTCAACCGAGGATTCCTAGGTCGGGCCAGTAAACTCGCGCCGTGCAGGCGTCCCTTCCGCCCGTTCCTTTCGGCCGCGACGTGATCGAGACGGTCCTCCCTCATCGCGAGCCCTTCCTCCTGATCGACGAGGTGCTCGAGCTCGATCCCGGGCGCAGGGTGCTGGCGCGTCGAGCCGTGTCCGCCGACGACTGGTGGTTCCCGGGCCACTTCCCGGATCGCCCGGTTATGCCGGGCGTACTGATCGTCGAGGCGATGGCGCAGACAGGCGCGGTGGCAGTCCTGATCCAGGAGGAGAATCGCGGAAAGATCGCGTTCTTCGCCGGGATCGACGACTGTCGCTTCAAGCGGATCGTGGAGCCAGGGGACGTCCTGACGCTGGCCTGTGAGATCGACACGGTGCGCGGCCCGATCGGGCGTGGGAAGGCCACCGCTCACGTTGACGACGAGCTGGCCGCGCGCGCCACTCTCACGTTCGCAGTGGAGCAGTAGGCGCGGCCGATGCTCGGTGCAGCGCTCGCAGGCGCGCGGATCGGGATTACGGGGCTCGGCACGCACGTGCCCGAGCGCGTGATGACGAACGACGAGCTTGCGACGATCGTCGACACCTCCGACGAGTGGATTCGCGAGCGGACGGGCATCCGCGAAAGACGTTTCGCTGCGGATGACGAGGCCCTGACGGACATCGCGCTGCCGGCGGCGACTGCGGCTCTCACCGACTCCGGCGTCGAGGCCGCGGATATCGACCTCCTGATCTGCGCAACCGTAACTCCCGACATGATGTTCCCCACGTCGTCGGCGTTGCTGGCGGATGCTCTCGTAATGCCCAAAGCCGCTGCCTACGACCTTCTCGCGGGCTGCACCGGCTTCGTCTATGCAATCGCTCAGGCGTACGGGATGCTCGCGTCGGGGCTCTCGCGCCGCGCACTCGTCGTCGGCGCCGATGTGCTCTCCAAGATCCTCGATTGGGAGGACCGCTCGACACTCGTGCTCTTCGGAGACGGCGCCGGCGCCGTCGTCATGGAGCCCGTGGAGAGCGGCGGCTTCCTCGGCTTCGAGCTCGGCGCCGACGGCGGAGGCGGCGAGCACCTCTGGTATCCGGGATCGGGCTCGCGGACGTTCGAGAGCCCCGAGGCGTTGCTCAAGATGAACGGACGCGAGGTGTTCAAGTTCGCAACCCGAATCATGGTGTACTCGGCGGAGCAGCTTCTCCCGACCTGTGGGAAGACCGTCGACGACGTCGATGTCTACATTCCGCACCAGGCCAACAAGCGGATTATCGACTACGCCGTCGCTAAGCTCGGGATTCCTTCGGAGAAAACCATCGTGAACGTCGATCGCTACGGCAACACGTCATCAGGGTCGATCCCGCTCGCTCTCGCCGATGCGCGGGCCGACGGGCGGCTGCACGACGGAGCCCTGGTCCTGATGACGGGCATGGGCGCCGGCCTTACCTGGGGCTCGGCGCTGATGGAGTGGACGAACGGGAGGCCTTCATGACCAAGATCGCTTTCTGCTTCCCCGGCCAGGGCTCTCTCGAGACGGGCATGGGCCAGGAGATCGCAGAGACTTTCCCGGCCGCGCGCGAGGTGTATCGCATCGGCTCCGAGGCCTCGGGCCTCGACCTGGAGAAGCTCTGCTTCTACACGCCGCTCGAGGAGATGGTCGAGACGGAGGTCCAGCAGCCCGCGCTCGTCGCGACCAGCCTTGCGATTCTCGCCGCCATGCGCGAGCGGGGCCTCGAGCCGGACGTCGTCGTCGGTCACTCCGTCGGTGAGTTTGCCGCGCTGGCGGCTGCCGGCTCGCTCGACACCGGAGCGGCGATCGGGCTGGTCCGTGAGCGCGGCCTGGCGATGGCCGAAGCTGCCCGCCAACGGCCCGGCGCGATGGCGGCGATCCTCGGGCTCGCCGACGAGGAGGTCGAGAAGCTCTGTCGGAGGATCGTGGGCGTGTGGCCGGCGAACTACAACTGTCCCGGGCAGATCGTCATCTCGGGTGAGCACGAGGCGGTCGAGGAGTGTTGCGCCGAGGCCGAGAGCCTCGGCGCCCGACGAGCCGTGAAGCTGAAGGTTTCGGGCGCGTTCCACAGCCCGCTCGTCGCACGGGCTGCTGATCGGCTGCGCCCTGCCCTCGAGCGCGTGCGGTTCACGGAGCCGCTCGCGCCGTTCATGTCGACGGTCACGGCGAAAGTCGAGCCGGCACAGAGGGTCGCAGCGCTCCTCATCGACCAGCTGACAGGCCCGGTCCGGTTCACGCAGGCGGCGACCGAGCTCGTTCGCAGCGGTGCCACGACGTTCGTCGAGGTCGGCCCCGGGAACGTGCTGTCCGGCCTCGTCAAGCGCATCGATCGCAGCGTGAAGACCATGTCAGTCAACACACTCGACAGCCTGGAGCGCGCGCAGGAAGCCCTGGCTCGGTGAGCCGACCAGCGTTCTGCGCGCTCGACGGGAAGACCGCGCTCGTCACAGGTGCCTCGCGGGGCATCGGCCGAGCCATAGCCACCGACCTCGCCGCCGCCGGTGTCTCCGTCGTGCTCTCGTATCGGACCGGTGCCGACGACGCGACGGCGCTCGCGGCGGAGATCGGAGGACGCGCCGTTCGGGCTGACGTCTCGGACTCCGAGTCGGCCCGGGCCCTCGTGGAGGAGGCTGGTGACCTCGACATCCTCGTGAACAACGCCGGGGTGACGCGCGACGGGCTCCTGGTGCGGATGTCGGACGAGGACTGGGACACCGTGATCGACACCAACCTGTCGTCGTGCTTCTACACCTGTCGGGCCGCAGCGCGCGGGATGATGAAGCGCCGCTCCGGGGCTGTGGTGAACATCTCGTCGATCGTCGGCCTGCGCGGGAACTGGGGGCAGACGAACTACGCGGCGTCGAAAGCCGGGATCATCGGGTTCACGAAGTCGCTGGCCCGCGAGCTCGGGAGTCGCAACGTTCGCGCGAACGTGGTGGTCCCCGGGTACGTGAAGACGCAGCTGACCGACGTTCTCCCCGACGGTGCCACCGATGCGATGCTGCAGAACACCCCGCTCGGCCGCTTGGGTGACCCGGAGGACGTGGCCGGAGCGGTACGGTTTCTGTGCTCAGACGAAGCGTCGTTCATCACAGGCGCAGTGCTCCTGGTGGACGGCGGGCTCGGTATGTAGCAGATGACGGACAACGCGCAGAACGGACGCCGCCGAGTCGTCGTCACCGGGGTGGGGATGGTCACGCCGCTCGGGAACGACTCCGAGTCCACGTGGTCCAGCCTCGTCGCGGGAGAGTCGGGCGCGGGGCCCATCACGCGCTTCGACCCAAGTGAGTACGCGGTCAAGTTCGCGTGCGAGCTGAAGGACTACGACCCGACGACGTGGATCGACCGAAAACAAGCTCGCAGGATGGACAGGTTCTCCCAGTTCGCGCTCTCCGCGGCGCGCATGGCCGAGGCGGACAGCGGGATCGACATCGCCGACGAGCCCGATCGAGTCGGCGCGGCGATCGCCACGGGCATCGGCGGGCTGACCGCCTTCGAGGACTGCGTTCGCATACTCATCGATCGGGGCCCTGACCGAACGAGTCCGCTCTCGATCATCCAGATCATCCCGAACATGGCCGCCGCCTGGGTCTCCATGGAGCTCGGCGCGCAAGGTCCGCTCGCGGCCGAGTGCACGGCCTGCGCCGCCTCGAACATGGCGATCGGGGACGGCCTCGACGCGATCCGCCTGGGCAGGGCGGAGGTCATGCTCTGCGGCGGCACCGAAGCGCCCGTCACGCAGGTCGGCATCGCGGGCTTCAGCGCGATGCGCGCCCTCTCACAACGCAACGACGATCCGAAGCGGGGGTCGCGCCCCTTCGACGCGCAGCGAGACGGGTTCGTCATGGGGGAGGCCGCTGCGGTGGTGGTGCTCGAGGAGCTCGAGCACGCGCGCGCACGTGGAGCGAAGATCTACGCCGAGCTGCTCGGATACGGAGTCTCGTCAGATGCGACCCACGTCACCGAGCCGGATCCGAGCGGGACAAACCCCGCGCGCGCGATGAAGATGGCGTTCGCCGACGCGCAGATCCCTCCCGAGCAGGTTGGCTACGTGAACGCCCACGGAACGTCGACGCCGCTCGGAGACTCGGCGGAGACGCGCGTCCTCAAGCTCGCGCTCGGCGAGGAGAAGGCACTGCGCACTCCGGTGTCATCGACGAAGGGGGCGACCGGCCACTGTCTCGGCGCCGCAGGAGCCGTAGAGGCGATCTTCACGATTCTCGCGGTACAGCGCGCCGTGCTCCCACCGACCATCAACTACGAGGAGCCTGACCCGACGTGCGACCTCGACTACATCCCCAACGAGTCCCGCGAGCAGGAGGTCGAAGTCGGAGTCTCCAACTCGTTCGGATTCGGCGGTCACAACGCCTGTGTGGTGTTCCGCCGCTGGGACGAGACCAACTAGGGTCGCTCGAGCGCGCGCTCGGCGGTGTGGCGCACGTGCGGTCGGATTAGGCTTGCCCCATGGAGCGGTGGGCGACCTTCGACTGCTACGGCACGCTCGTCGATTGGAACGGCGGCATCCGCGTGGAGCTCGAGAAGCTCTTCGGCGCGCAGCGTTCGGCCGAGCTGCTCGTCCGTTATCACGAGATCGAGCCCAAGGTCCAAGCGGCGAAGCCGGGCGCCTCGTATCGCGAGGTGCTCACCATTGCGCTCGAGCGACTGGCGATCGAGACAGGTCGGACGTTGCCCGAGGGTGAGGCGAGCGCGCTCGCGCGGTCGCTTCCCTTCTGGCCGGTGTTCCCGGACGTGCTGCCCGGGCTCACGGAGGCGCGACGGCGCGGCTGGCGCCTCGCAATCCTCTCGAACACGGATCGCGACCTCATCGACGCTTCCATGGCCACTCTCGGCGTTCCCTTCGACTTCGCGATCGTCGCGGGCGAGATCGGGTCGTACAAGCCTGCGCACCGGCACTGGGAGGCCTTCTACGAGCAGACGGGTGCCGATCCGTCTGGACACGTCCATGTTGCGCAGAGCGTCTATCACGACATCGCGCCGGCGGCGGAGCTCGGGATCACGTCGATCTGGATCGATCGGCTCGGAGAGCCGGAGGATTCACGTCCCGCTATGACCCTGGAGAGTGTCGCCAACTTGGCCGACGCGCTCGACGAGCTCGTGCCCGCGTGAGCTCGTTGCGAGCCCGCTGCCCGAGCTGCAGGACGTTCACTGCCGTGGCGATCGACGACGGCTACGAGTGCCACAGGTGTGCCGGAGCGTTCGCCGGAGGGCTCGTCCGCGTGCCTCGAGCGTGGGGCACGGGTGGTGAGGGCATGGTCGAAGGGGCACGCGTGGCGGTTCCGTATCCGGAGGTCGCGATCGTCGAGCGAGACACGCTCGACGAGCAGAGCGGTGCGGTCGCCGACGCACTTCCGGCGAGACCGGTCGTGCTCGGCGGATGCTGCTGCGCGCATGTCGGCGCTGCGACTGGCGTGGCCGGCCGAGTCGACCGTCTTGCCGTGATCTGGATCGATGCGCACGGCGATCTCAACACGCCGCAGACCTCTCCGTCCGGGAACCTCTGGGGGATGCCGTTCCGGATGCTCCTCGACGCCGGATCGACCCGCGCCGAGGACGCTGCGCTCGTGGGCGCCCGAAGCCTCGATCCGCCCGAGGTGGCTTTCATGGCGCAGGCGGGGATCGACGACTCGATCGACCGCGCACTCACGGGCGCCGACGCCGCATATGTCGCGCTCGATCTCGACGTGCTCGACCCGAGCGAGGTCGACGTTCTCATCCCCGAGCCGCATGGGCCGTCGGCCGACGAGGTCGAGGCGCTCCTTCATGACGTTGCCGCGCGAACCACCATCGCGGGTATGGGCGTGACCGGCTTTCTCGCGACCGAGCGCAATACGGTGCTCGTGACGCGGATGCTCGCTGCGGCCGGTTTCTAGCGTCAACTGCCTCGGCACTAGTATCCACCGCATGTCTTCCGGGCAGGGTCGTGTCGACGTCGAGGTCGAGAACAAGCGACCGGAGGAGCCGTCACCGAGGAAAGCGCACCCGAACACGTGTCCGAGCTGCGGGTCGCACTACCGCGACGACGAGCTCGCCCAGACGCTTCGCGTCTGCCCACACTGCGGCCACCACTTCCCGGTTCGCGCACGCGAGCGGATCGAGCAGTTGGCGGACCCGGGCTCGTTCATAGAGGAGGATGCGGAGCTTCGCTCGGCCGATCCGCTCGAGTTCTTCGATCTGCGTCCGTACACCGAGCGCCTCGCCGAGGCGGAGATCGCCACCGAGCTCGGCGACGCCGTCGTCTGTGGTGCGGCCGTGATCGAAGGCGAGAGCTGCCATCTTGCGGTCATGGACTTCGCGTTCATGGGTGGCTCCATGGGGAGCGTCGTCGGCGAGAAGTTCGCGCGCGCCTGTGAAAGCGCGGGCGCAGCGGGCGTGCCGCTCGTCTCGATCACGGCCTCCGGTGGAGCCCGTATGCAAGAAGGGATCCTCGCCCTCATGCAGCTTCCGAAGACGGTTTGCGCGATCGAGGAGCTCCACGAGTCGGGTGGCGCTCTGGTCTCGGTCCTCACCCATCCCACCACGGGCGGAGTCCTCGCCAGCTATGCGAGCCTCGGCGACGTCGTTCTCGCCGAGCCCGGTGCCCTGATGTCCTTCGCGGGCCCGCGCGTCGTTGCGCAGACCACCCGCGAGAAGCTTCCGGACGACTTTGGCCTCGCCGAGTCCAATTACCGGTTCGGCCATCTCGACGCGATCGTCCCGCGCGCCGAGCTGCGCGCGGCGCTGGCTCGTCTGCTGCGCCTGTTCGGGAAGCCCTAGCTATGCCGAGCGAAGCCGAAATGCGGCTGCGCGAGCGGCTCAGTAAGCTCGGCGGCATGAAGCTCCTGCGGGGGACGAAGCTGAGTGGCGAGCTCGAGCGTCTACAGGAGCAGCTCGACCGCATCCGCGCCGAGCCGACTGCGGAGGACATCTGGCGCTCAGTCGAGTTGGCGCGGCACCAGGACCGCCCGTACACCCTCGACTACGTCGCGCGCATGTTCGAGGACTTCTTCGAGCTCCACGGCGACCGCGGACGGGCCGACGACCCTGCTCTCGTCACCGGTATCGGAAAGCTCGACGGACGAACGGTCGTCCTCGTCGGGCATCAGACGGGACGAGACCTCAAGGAGAGAACGAGACGGAACTTCGGCATGGCGTATCCCGAGGGCTATCGAAAGGCGATGCGTGCGATGGCGCTCGCCGATCGCCACGGGTTCCCGCTCGTCACGATGATCAACACGCCCGGCGCCTACCCGGGGGTAGCTGCCGAGCAGCACGGGCAGGGAGGCGCGATTGCCCGCTCCCAGGCGGCGATGGCGCGGCTGTCGGTGCCGACCGTGGCCTGTGTCATCGGGGAAGGAGGCTCGGGAGGTGCGGTCGCTTTGGCCGTCGCAGATCGCGTGCTCATGCAGGAGCACGCCATCTACTCGGTCATCTCACCCGAAGGGTGCGCTGCGATCCTGTGGCGCGACGCGGGAGAGGCTCGAAAGGCCGCCGCGGCGTTCAAGCCCGACGCCGCCCACTGCCTCGAGCTCGGTGTTGTCGACGCCATCGTGGCCGAGCCCGAAGGGGGCGCGCACACGGACGCCGACGCCGCCGCTTTGCTGCTCGAGCAGGGGATTCTGCGGGCATTGGAGGAAATCGAGGCACTGGATCCCCTCGAGCGGCGTCGTCTGAGACGCGCCAAGTACCGGGCGATGGGCGTTCTGGCCTCGGGGTGAGCGGGCTTGTCGGCGGGTGCTGGAGCGGACCAGACGCTTCCCGTTCTCTCCCCAGGCCCCTCCACTGATCCGCGTCGCGGACAATACGCTTCACGCTTTCCACAGGTTCCACAGGCTTATCCCCTGCACTGAATCGGTCCTGAGCAGGGAAGAGGGGCATATTGCAGCCTGTTGGTGAAGATAGCGTTGCGC
>JAIBJO010000116.1 GCA_020029615.1 Actinomycetota bacterium | reverse complement strand
GTCTGCGTGATCCCGAGCAGGTCGAAGTGCTGCTGGTTCCGCGGGTTGTTCACGCGCGCGATCGCCTTGCGAACGCCGTAGCCCTCCTTCGCGATCTGGGAGATCACGAGGTTGTCCTCGTCGTCGCCCGTGACCGCGAGCAAGAGCTCCGGGGGACGCGCGATCCCCGCACGCTCGAGCACGCTGATCTCCGTGGCATCGCCACGCATGACGACCGGCCCGAACTCCGCCTCGAGGCGCGCGAACCGGTCCGGACGCTGCTCGATCATCGTCACCTCGTGGCCCATCTCGAGCAACGAGCGCGTGACGTTCGAGCCGACCTTGCCTCCGCCTGCGACGATCGCGTACATCAGGTGGCGGCGCTGGGCTGTCGCGTCGTCGAGCGTACGGTGTCCAGTAGCACCGATATCGCCGTCTGCGTGGGGCACACGGTGCGCAGGCCTCGATCTGCGTAGAACTTCGCGCGCGCGGGGTCGAGAACGCGGACGACGACCATGGTGATCCCATAGCGCTCCTGCAGCACCTGGCCGATGACGAGGTTCGTGTTGTCGCCGTTCGTCGCCACGACCGCGGCATCGACGTCTGCGACTCCTGCGTCCTCGAGCACCGTCGTGTCCATGCCGTGCCCGACGACGAATCCACCACTCCAGTTCGCACCGAGGCGCACCAGGGCGTCCTCGCTCTCGTCGACGACGGTGACGTCCCAACCGTCCTCCGCGAGCCCCCTGGCGACGGCCGAGCCGACACGCCCACAGCCGATGACGATCCCCCTCACGCGCGCATTGTAGGGCCGCGGCTCACCTCGCCCTCACTCCTCGAACACACCGTCGGGGAACGCGACCACGAGCACTTCGCACGGCGCTCTGCGCAGCACGAAGTCGACCGTCGGAGAGAAGAAGCGCGACTGCCGCCTCCAGCGGGGCGACGACCCCAAGACGATGACGTCGGCGCCTCGCTCTCGTGCTTCGTCCACGATCGCGTAGCCGATCGACCGTGCCCGCACGACCCCTGTGCGCACCTCCACTCCGTGATCCTCGCCCAGGGCACGCGCCTCTTCGAGCGACGCGTCGACGCGGGCGGCTATGTGCGGCGGGAGCTCCCCTTCGAGCGCGTAGCGGCGCGGCACGCGAACGACCGTTATCGCGTCGATCTCGGCGCCCCGCTCCTTGGCGAGGGCGATAGCGGTCGCGACCATCTCCTCTCCGATGTCCCCGACCTTCATCGGGACGAGGATTCGCCCGAAGTCCGCGCCGGGCGGAAGCTCGGCAACGGGCTCGACGTGCTCGAGCAGCCCGTGCTCCTGCGATCGGCGGACGAGAACGAACACGACGAGCCCGGCGGCGAGCCACATCGGCCCGGCGTAGCGAGCGCCTTCGTGCGTCACCATGGCGAGCACCCAGACAGCCGCGGTCAGCGGCGCGCCGACGAGTGCCGGGAGCGGGACGGGGACGCCGCGAATCGACACGCTCGGGCGCGCCCGGAATGGACGTACCAGGTCGCGCTCGCTGCCGCGTAGCCGGATCACTGCCAGCTGAGCAGCGGTGAACGCGATCAGCACGCCGAACGAGTAGAGGCTCGCGAGGAACGTCGGGTCACCGCCCGCGACGACCTCGGTGAGAACGATCAGGCCGATCGCGAGCCCCGCCGCGATCAGGAGTGCCTCGCTCGAGACGAGCGCCCGACGTTCGAGTCGGGCGAACTCACGCGGCAGCGAGCCGTGCTCTGCCAGCGAATGCGTCAACCGCGTGATGCCCGACACGGACGTCGTCGCCGCGGCGACGAGTATCAGGACGCCCGATATCCCGACAGCGAGCCTGAGCACGTCGACGAGCACGGACGGCAACGAGCCGTCGAACGCCGCGACGATTCCCACGAGCGGGGCCTCGAGCCACTCCTCCCCGAGCGCGGTCTCGCCGTCCGAGGCTGGGTACGCCGACATCCCGATCGCCGCGATCAGCACCGTCACCACGACGACGAGCCCGATCGCGGAGAAGAGCGAGCGCGGAAGGGCCCGGCCGGGCTCGCGCGTCTCCTCCGCGAGGTTCGACACGGTCTCGAGGCCGGTGAACGCCAGCATCGCGAGCGGCAGCGCATATGCGAGATCGCTCCAGTCCTGCTCCGAGGCAAGGCTTAGCCCTTCCCCGAGCACGTCCGGCGAGAGCAGGAAGGCCGCGCCGAGCACGACGAGGAGCCCCTGGACGACGAGGTCGAGAACCGCGATCGCGAGCGAACCGAGATGCGCGCGCGTCCTCCGCGCAAGCCGCACGGCTGTGATCGCGACGATCAGCGCGCAACCGATCACAGCGTCCCACGGGGCCTCGCGAAGCGTCGGCGCCGAGATCGTCGCCGCTAGGTAGTGCGGCGCGAAGAGCGCGGACAGCGCCATCACGATGAGGAAGTCGAGGAAGAGCACCCACCCGGTGATGAAGCCCGCGAGATCGTTGAACGCGCGCCGTACGAACGTCGCCGCGCCGCCCGTCTCCGGCAGCGCCGCCGTCCCCTCGGCGTACGAGAGCGAGACGACGAAGAAGAGCACGCCGGTCAGCAGGAGGACCAGCGGGGTCAGGCCGAGTGCCTGCGCAGCCACGATCCCGAGCGCGATGTAGAGGGACGACGCGATCTCCCCGTAGGCGACCGCGAAGAGCGCGGGCGCGTCGAGGACTCGCTCGAAGCCGCGGAGCTTACGAGCCACGGCGCTTCCGCTCGAGAGTCAGCCGGCCGACGCCGAGAGCGATGAAGAGGCCGCCGAGAAGGAACCCGACGACCCCGCCACCCTCTGCTGCCGTGCGGACGAGGAGGGCGATGCCGATTCCGACGAAGACGATCGAGAAGATCACGACGCCCCACCGGTAGAAGGTCACGAGGCCTCCGCTGCGGTCACGAGGACGCGACAGGGCGCGTGCTTGAGGACGTAGTCGACGGTTGCCCCGAACACCGCGGCGTGGGAGCTCGTCAGACGGCGCCGCGGCGACCCGAGGACGATGATCTCCGCTCCGCGTGCGTCAGCCTCTGCGACGATCGCACGCCCGGCGGAGCGCGCCCGCTCGAGACGGCCGACGACCCTGACGCCGTAGGAGTCGCCGATCGCGAGGGCTGCATCGAGCTCGCGGTGCGCCACGGCTTCGAGCTCGGGCTGCTCGTCGGCGAGCTGGCGATCGAGCGGCACCTCGACGATGCTCAATGCGACGATGCGCGATCCACGCTCGGCAGCGAGCCGGCAGGCCACGTCCATCGCGTCGTCCGAGGGCTGCCCGGCGATCACCGGGACGACGAGGCGCCGGTACTCGAGCGCGAGCGCCGGGCCGAAGGCCGGCGGCGCCTTGGAGATCTCTCTGATCGGGACGTGCAGGAACCGTCTGCGGTAGACGACATAGCCCACGAGGCCGACGGTCATCCAGCCGAGCCCCGCCCAGCGCGTGAGCGGATTCTGGACGACGAGGACGAGGAACGAGATCCCGGTCGCGATCCCACCCAGGATCGCGAACAGAGGCCACGCAACGCCACCGATCCGAAGGTTCGGCCTTGCCAGGTACGGGATCTCGGCGTCGTCTCGATCGAGCATCCGGAGCCGCACGAGCGACCCGTGAGCGACCGTGAACGAGAGCGTTGCACCGAGCGAGTAGAGCGTGCCGACGAAGTTCACGTCACCCGGGAGGATCACGAGGATTGGTGCGATTCCCGCGAACAGGACGAGCGAGAGCCACGGCGTCTTGAACCGCGGATGGAGCCTTCGCAGCGCCTCGGGAAGCTGGCGGTAGCTCGCCATCGAGTAGGTGATCCGCGAGGCGCCGATGACGCCGGCGTTCGTCGCTATGACGAGGATCGTGGCGGCGAGGACTCCGACGTAGATCTCGGCCGCGTCGAGAACGAGTCCTTCGAGCCCGATGTTCGTGACGACGCCGAGGATCGGGTCGTTCGCATACCCGCCTTCCTCGGGCGGGAGCGCGAGCAGCGTCGTCAGCTCGCCGTCGATCTCCGTAACCGGCAGCGCCGAGAGCGCGACGAGCGGCAGCGTGAAGTAGATCGCGAAGACCGCCCCGGCGACGAGCTTGTACGAGTTCGGGACCGTCCGGACCGGGTCACGGGCTTCCTCTGCGAGGTTGGAGACGGTCTCCACGCCCGTGTACGCGAGCATCGCCACGGGAATCGCGATGGCGAGGTTCGACCAGGTAGGCGCGACGCCCCAGTGGACGTTGTCGACGAGGACCTCCGGGCTGAAGACGAGTACGAAGCCGACGCCGACGAGGAGGACCTGTGTCGCGAAGTCGATTACGGCCAGCGAGATGGACAGCTTCGCCGCCTCCTGCACGCCCACGACGTTGAGCGCGACGAGCACGACGATGACGATCGCGCCCCCGACGATGTCCCACGGATTGGTCCGGAGCGGCTCCCAGAAGATCGAGAGGTAGTGCGGCACGAAGAACGCCGACACCGCGACCGTCACGACGTAGACGAGCATCTGCGCCCAGCCGGCGGTGAAGCTCACGAGCTCGTCGAACGCGTGGCGCGAGAAGCTCGCCGACCCGCCCGCCTCGGGGAAGCGGGCGGTTCCCTCCGCGTAGGTGGCCGCCGTCGCGGCGAACACGATGCCGGCGACGAGGAACACGAGGGGCGTGAGGCCGAGCGCGTAGACCGCGGTCAGGCCGAGCGCGTAGTAGATCGAGGAGCCGACGTTGCCGTACGCCGTGGCGAAGAGCGCGGGCGTGCCCAGCACGCGCTCCATCTCGACCTCACGCCTGCGGCGGCGTCCGGGCACGGCGGCGAAGCCTACTCCTGGCGGAAGAGCGAGGGGCTCACTTCACCGGCGTCCTCGCGGGTCGACTCTCGGTGGCCGCCTAACCGACGGCCTTGGCTGCACTCACGCGACCGCCTTACAGGGCTCATCCGGCCCCGAACGCGAATGGGGCCGGCGTTGCCGGCCCCATTTCGTCTGCCAGAAGTCAACCGCTACGGCGTGATCTTGCTGATCCGCGTCGCCCAGTTGCCGAGCGAGGTGCGGGTCGCACCGCAGCTGCCGAAGCCGGCCGTGGATGGCGGCGACGGGTAGTACTGGGCATACGTGCACGTCTGCGCGATGTACTCGGAGGCGAGCCAGATCGAGCTGCCGTCGGTGACGGCGGCCCCGTAGTCGCCCCAGCGTGTCCGTGGCGGATCACCGACGAAGGCCTTGTAGCTGGTGAAGCCGTCGTCGGGGCCCAGGCCGGCAGCGGCGACGTGAATCGGCCCGACCGAGCCGTTCGCGTCGATGGTCACGTAGCCGGCGCTCGGGAAGTTGTCCTCGCCCATGACGGTGAACGCGATGGCGCCCTTGCCGCCGGGCGTCATGGCAATGGCAGGCATGGTGAGGTTGTTGTTCGCCAGGGCGACGTAGCCCTGCTGCTTCACCTTGCCCTCCACCTTGCCGGCACCGTTGATCTTGGGCTCGACGGCGAACCAGGCGATCCCGGCCTTCAACTCGCCGTTCACCCACACAGCGGTACCGGAAGCGCCCCAGATCGTCCCGTTCACGTACCAGGTCTGTTGCATTCGGCTGTCGAGCGAGTCGGGCTGGGATTCGACCTCGTCGTGAGCCGGCTCCTGCACGAACAGGAGCTGCCAGCAGCCTGGCCCGAAGACCGTCGGCGTCGTGGTGTTGTTGATGCACTCGCCGAGTGGGATGTTGCCGGGCTTCTGGTCCGACTTCGGTGGGAACACGTAGGTCTGGCTGTTGGTCAGCCGGCTGGTGATCCCCAACGACGGCGACGCAGTATCCAGCGACTTCGTGTTCGTGAGCGCCCACATGCCGATCCGGCGGGCGGTTCCCGTCGGGTTACCGGTCTCGGAGCCGTCGCCGGCGATGGTGCTGAGGAAGTACTCGGTCCCGTTGCGCTCGCTGGAGTACTGGCCGGCCGGGGACGTGGCCGGCCAGACCGTGAAGCCGGGCGAGCCGTCGACCACCAGGTTCTCGACCAGCGTGACGTTGATGGCCGCGGGGTGGGCCGCAAGCTGCGCCTTGGAGAAGGCGTAGATCTGGGCGGCGTTGAAGGCGGGCCCGAAAAGGTCGTACTCGTTGGTCGTGACGTACACGCCCCAGCGATCGGCACCGATGTGTGGGTAGTCCTGGAAGCACGGTCCGGGCGCCGTGCCGTCGAGGGTGCAGCCGTGGTCGGGGGTGCCATCCGTGCCGTCGTTCTGGGCCGGGACGTAGTAGACGGTCCAGGTACCGGTCGGGTCACCCGTGTTCGAGACGGCGACATCGATCGTGTTCTTGCCGGTGAAGGACCCGTTGGGCAGGACGTGCAGCGTCGTGATGACCACCATGAACCGGTTGTTGTCTGGGTCGTAGTGACAGACCGGGTCGATGACTCGCGCCCCGAACACCCCGGTCGTGCGGTTGATCGCGGCGGGGTAGCCGAAGAAGGTGTTCAGATCCTGCACCCCGGTCAACGCACTTCCTGAGGCGGCACTCCGCACCCTCAGCACACTGTTGGTGGCCTCGACGACGTAGCCGTTGCCAACGCAGAGCGCCTGGTCGGGAGGCTCCAGCGAGAACTGGTTGCCACCGTTGGCGAGTCGCTGATCGCGGTGGTTGAGCCCGTTGACGCTCAGGGCGAGCTCGGGGTTCGAACCTGCCACGGCGCTCGAGGCGACCGTCGGCGCGTCGAGCGGGTTCTTGGGGAACTTCCCGTTCTTGAAGCCGGGGCGGCTGCGATTGACCTCGACGGTGCCGAAGTGCGACCCGGCCGGGCGAAGCTCAGGCTGCTGAAGGCCGTCGGGCCCCTCGGCCGCCGGACGGATGGCGGTCGTACCACCGCTCGGGATCGAGCGCGTCGTGTCCGCGGTCGTGGCCGAGGCTGCGAATGCCCCGACGACGAGAACCGCGACCAGAGCGAGCCCGAGTGCGCTCGAGCGATTGATGCTGCGTCTGCTCATGGATCCTCCGTTTTGGCGTCGCGAGGAGTTGCGCTTGACTCAGGCCCGTCGGCATCGTCAAGGACCGAAGCCCGCCCAGATGCCGTTCGAACCGCTGTCGCACGTCTCCCCTGATTGTCGTGCCGTACAGACGGCCGGATACTCGTGTCGGAGACCGGCCGTGTCAAGCGAGAGCAGATCCGCTATCCGTGAATCGAGACGAGTAGCGGGATTATCAGGATCGCGACGATGTTCGCGATCTTGATCATCGGGTTGATCGCCGGGCCGGCGGTGTCCTTGTACGGATCGCCCACAGTGTCGCCCGTGATCGCGGCCGCATGGGCATCGGAGCCCTTGCC
>JAIBJO010000115.1 GCA_020029615.1 Actinomycetota bacterium | reverse complement strand
TACGGGGTTCCGGATCTTCCCTGTTGCAAGCTTGAACTCGGTCGATCCGGGAAATGGGATCCACTTCGCGCTCGATCGAGCACATCACCTCGTGCTTCCGGTCATCGTCTTGATGATCGCGAGCGTCGCCAGCTACTCGCGCTACATGCGCGCCTCGATGCTCGAGGTGATCAACTCGGACTATGTCCGCACCGCACGCGCAAAGGGGCTCTCGGAGAGACGCGTGACGATGAAGCATGCGTTCCGCAACGCACTCATCCCGCTCGTGACGCTCGTGGCCCTGAACTTCGGCTCCCTGCTGGGAGGCGCCATTGTCGTCGAGACGGTCTTCTCGCTGGACGGGATGGGCCTGTACTTCTACAACGCCCTGCTCTCCAACGATCCGTACCCGGTGATGGCGTGGTTGATGATCACCGCGACGATGATCATCGTCTTCAACCTCCTCGCCGACGTGGCATACGGCTTCCTCGACCCACGCGTGCGCTATGACTGACGTCCGACCGCCTGCCGACGTCTCGCACGAGGAGCCGAGCAGCACGGAGTCGCACGACCTCTCGCTGTCCTACGAGTCGGGCGTCGAGGTGAAGGCCCGGAGCCAGTGGGCATACGTGCGCATGCGTTTCCTCCGCCACCGCCTTGCAGTGGTGAGTCTCGTCGCGCTCATCCTGATCGCACTCGTCGGCGTATTCGCTCCCCAGCTCGCTCCGTACGGATTCGACGAGGTCAACTTCGACAACACCACTCGAAGCCCGACCTTCGAGGGTTGGCACCTCTTCGGCACCGACCAGCTCGGCCGCGACTACCTGAGCCGCGTCATCTACGGGATTCGGACGTCGCTCTGGGTCGCAGTGTTCGTCGCTCTGCTGTCCACGGCCCTAGGGACAGCGGTCGGCGCGCTTGCGGGCTTCTACAGCGGACGCGTGGACAACCTGCTCATGCGCTTCACCGACCTCGTCCTCACACTGCCGGGCCTTGCAGTGCTGCTCACCGCGGCAGCCTTCTTCGGATCGGGCGACCCTCTAGAGATCGGGCTCATCCTCGCACTCCTCTTCTGGACGTCCATCGCTCGCATCGTGCGCGGTCTCTTTCTCTCGCTGCGGGAGAAGGAGTTCGTCGAGGCGGCGAGGGCGGCTGGAGCAGGCGACCTGCGGATCATCGTGCGTCACATGCTCCCCAACTGCGTCGGGCCGATCATCGTCAACACGACGCTCGTCGTTGCCGCGGCGATCCTCGTCGAGGCCGCGCTCTCCTTCCTCGGGTTCGGGATCCAGCCACCGAACGCCGCGCTCGGGAAGCTCATCTCCGACGGCCAGGGTGAGGGCTTCGAGGTCTGGTGGCTCGTCACCTTTCCAGGGCTCGTGATCGTGACCATCGCTCTGTGCATCAACTTCGTCGGCGACGGGCTGCGCGACGCGCTCGATCCCACTCAGCGCAGGGTCCGTGCCTGAGCCGATCCTGAAACTCCGCGGACTGACCGTGGAGTTCGCGACGGAGGACGGCGTGGTCCACGCCGTCACGGACGTGAGCTACGACCTGCGTCCCGGGGAGATCCTCGGGGTCGTCGGCGAGTCCGGCTCCGGGAAGAGCGTCTCCATGCTCTCCGTGCTCGGGCTCATTCCCGTGCCGTCCGGCCGAATCGTCGGCGGAGAGGCGATCTTCGAAGGCGAGGACCTGTTGAAGCTGCCGGACGACCGGCTACGGGAGATCCGCGGGGGGCAGATCGCGATGATCTTCCAGGATCCGATGACGTCGTTGAACCCCGTTCTCACGATTGGCGACCAGATCTCGGAGGCGGTGAGGGTGCACAACCCGCAAACGAGCGGCGACACTGCCCGGACGCGCACGATCCAGTTGCTCGAGCTCGTTGGCGTCCCGTCCGCAGAGCTGCGTGTGAATCAGTTCCCGCACGAGCTCTCCGGCGGCATGCGACAGCGAGCGATGATCGCCATGGCGATCGCGAACGATCCGAGCGTCCTCGTCGCCGACGAGCCGACGACTGCGCTCGATGTGACGATTCAGGCGCAGATCGTCGAGGTGCTCAAGACCGCCCAGCGCGAGACGCAGGCTGCGATCGTCCTGATCACGCATGACCTCGGCCTCATCGCCGAGCTCGCCGACCGCGTGGTCGTCATGTACGCCGGCAGAGTCGTCGAGCTCGGTGACGTCTTCTCGATCTTCGATTCGCCGCGCCACCCGTACACCGTCGGTCTGCTGAGCAGCCTCGCACGGCTCGACACGGACAAGGAATGGCTCGAGCCGATCCCAGGACAGCCGCCCAGCCTGATCACTCCGCCGCCGGGTTGCGCATTCCATCCTCGTTGCACACAGTCGCAGGGCCGGGCGATCTGCAGGACGGACGTTCCCGAGCTGCGCCTCCTGCGCGAAGGCGTGGATCACCGATCCGCGTGCCACTTCGCCGACGAGCTCGCGTCCGCAGGGACAGGGGCGGCCGGAGCACGCTCGTGAGCGAGGCGGAGGGCACTGCCGCCGCCACGCATGCGACGTCGAGCGGAGACGACATCCTCCAGGTCGAGGGCCTCGTCAAGCACTTCCCGATCAAGGCGGGGGTGTTCAAGCACACGGTGGGTCACGTGAGGGCCGTGGACGGGGTCGACCTCGTCGTCCGTGCCGGCGAGACACTCGGCATCGTGGGAGAGTCCGGGTGCGGGAAGACGACGCTCGGGCGCACGATCTTGAAGCTCATCGAGCCCACCGCGGGCCGGATCGTCTTCGACGGCCGAGACATCACGGCGCTCAAGCGGCGCCAGATGCGACCCGTCCGGCGGGACGTCCAGATCGTCTTCCAGGACCCCTACGCCTCGCTGAACCCACGGATGACGGTGCGCGAGATCGTCGCCGAGCCACTCCGCATTCACGGCCTCTACGGCGGCGAGGACGGCAGGCGACGCGTGGAGGAGCTTCTGCGGACGGTCGGCCTGAGCCCCGAGCACGCCAATCGCTTTCCCCACGAGTTCTCGGGCGGCCAGCGCCAGCGCATCGGCGTCGCGCGTGCCCTCGCCCTCGAACCGAAGCTCGTCGTGCTCGACGAGCCGGTATCCGCCCTCGACGTCTCGATCCAGGCGCAGGTCCTGAACCTCCTCGCTCGGCTCCGGAAGGAGCTGCGCCTCACCTACGTCCTGATCGCCCATGACCTCTCTGTCGTGCGACACGTCTCCGATCGGGTAGCGGTGATGTATCTCGGGAAAATGGTCGAAGTCGGCACGCGCCGGCAGATCTACGAGGCGCCGATGCATCCCTACACGCAGGCGCTGCTCTCAGCCGTTCCTATCGAGTCACCGGGCCAGCGGGGGACGCGCACGCGCATTGTGCTCGAGGGTGACGTGCCGAGCCCGGCGAATCCACCCTCGGGATGTCGGTTCCGCACGCGTTGCTGGAAGGCGCAGGAGATCTGCGCCGAAGAGGTGCCCGCCCTGATCCCCCGCGCGGGCGGGAGCCATCCTGTCGCCTGCCACTTCGCCGAGGCGCAGGAACCACTCGGCCGTCGTGAGGGTCGCTCGCCGGGCGGCGGGTCGGCGGCAGCGGGGCAGTGAGCGCGCCGGCCGCGACGATCTCCGCGGAGGGCATCTGACCGGAGATGCCGCGTCGTGTGCTCATCCCCTTGTTCTTCTCGGTCGCGCTGCTCGCTTTCGGCTGCGGGGAAAGCACCGCGCCGTCGGTCCGTGTGACCGAGGCGTCGATCGTCGCGGCGCGCGACCGCGCCGACTTCGCCCTCGAGAGACTCACGCGCGCTCGGTCGCGTGACGAGCTTCTCGCCCGCATGGACGAGGGGGCGGACGCGATCGAAGCGGCCGCCGACGACCTCGAGGGCATCGGCGCAAACGAGGACTACGCCGACGCGGTCGGCCTCCTCGTCGATTCCTTGCGCCAGCTCGCTTTCGACGTCCAGGCGACCGCCGACCAGATCCGCCAACCCGGATTCGGCGATCTCCTCGTCGACACGAGGGGGTTGAGCTTCGAGAGCTGGAACAAGGTGAACGAGGCGTTGGGCGACTTGCGTCGGAAAGGAATCAAGGTCGCGCCGCTCGAGCGGCACTGACGGCGGCCGCTGGACCGAGGAGGCCCGCCAGCCGCCGGGCGGCGCTCAGAGCGCCTCGGCGAGCACGTGCTTGAGCTTGCGGCGCTCGGCCTTGCGCTCGCGCATCTTGAGCGGATCGGGTACCGGCACCGAGGCGAGCAGCGCCTTCGTGTACTCGTGTCGCGGATTCGTATACACCTCGTCGGCCGAACCCATCTCGACGATCTTGCCGTGGTTCATGACCGCGATCTTGTCGCTCATCTCGCGTACGACAGCGAGGTCGTGGGCGATGAACAGGTAGGCGAGGCCGAACGCCTTCTGGAGGTCCTTGAGCAGGTTGAGGATCTGCGCCTGGATGGAGACGTCGAGAGCCGAGACCGGCTCGTCACAGACGATGAGCCGCGGATTCAGTGCCAGGGCGCGGGCGACACCGATGCGCTGACGCTGGCCTCCGGAGAACTCGTGCGGATAGCGGTTGACGAAGTCCGGGTTGAAGCCGACGACCTCGAGCAACTCCTCGACCGTCCGTCGCCTTCGTTTCCGGTCACCTATCTTGTGGACGAGGAGCGGCTCTCCCACGATGTCGCCGATCGTCATCCGTGGATTGAGGGACGCGTACGGATCCTGGAAGACGATCTGCATCTCCCGCCTCATCCGGCGTAGAGCGTTCCGAGGCATCGTCGTCAGCTCCTCGCCGTCGAAGCGAACCGAGCCTGCGGTCGGCTTCAGGAGGCGGAGGACGCAGTACCCGGTCGTCGACTTGCCGGACCCGGACTCTCCGACGAGCCCGAGCGTCTCGCCTTGACGGACCTCGAACGACACGTCGTCGACTGCCCGCACGTAGTCGACGGTCCGATCGATGAGGAGCCCCTCCTTGATGGGGAAGTACTTCTTGAGACCCGTGACGGCGAGGAGCGGCTCGCCGTTCCGGCTCGCGGCGCTCGGCGCGGGCTCGCTCACGGCGCTCCCGCTCCCACCGGCACGGCGGTGCGCTCCGATGTGGGATGAGCGGAGCGGACCCAATGCCCCGTGCGAACTTCGCGCAGCTCCGGCGCCACGACGTTGCAGTCGTCGAGTCCCGCGTACTTGCAGCGCGGCGCGAAGCGGCAGGCCTCCGGCGGCGCGAGCAGGTCGGGCGGACGGCCCGGAATCGACACGAGGCGGCCGTTGCGCACGTTCTCGCCCTCGAGATGGGGGAGCGAGGCGAGCAGTGCCTCCGTGTAGGGGTGCTCCGGGCGGCCGAAGAGGTCCATGGCCGGTGCTTGCTCCACGACCTGGCCCGCGTACATGACGAGGATGTCGTCGGCGACCTCGGCAACGACGCCCATGTTGTGCGTGATCATCATCATCGTCATGTTGTGCTGGATGCGTAGCTCGTCCAGCAGGTCGAGCACGCCTGCCTGCACCGTGACGTCGAGCGCCGTCGTCGGCTCGTCGGCGATCAACAGCCTCGGGTTGCAGGAGATCGCCATCGCGATCATGACGCGCTGTCGCATACCGCCCGAGAAGCGATGCGGATAGTCCGAGAGGCGCCGAGCGGCGTCGGGGATGTGGACCTCCTCGAGCAACTCGATCGCGCGCTTCTTCGCGTCGGCGCTGGAGAGATTCATATGGCGACGGAGCGTCTCGGTGATCTGGGTCCCGATCGTCAGCACCGGGTTGAGCGAGGTCATCGGGTCCTGGAAGATCATCGCGATGCTCCGACCACGCACGTCCTCGAGCTCACGGTCCGTCAGAGTCGTGAGCTCGCGGCCGTCGAAGAGGACCGAGCCGGAGACGACGCGCCCTGGGTTCTGTACGAGCCCCATGATCGAGAGCGATGTGACCGACTTCCCGCAGCCCGACTCGCCCACGATCCCGAGTACCTTCCCCTCCTCGACGTTGAACGAGACGCCGTCGACCGCGTGTACTTCTCCTTCGCGCGTCTTGAAATAGGTGCGAAGGTCCGAGACCTCGAGCAGAGCCATCGCTAGGTCTCCTTCATCCTCGGATCGAGCGCGTCGCGAAGGCCGTCCGCGATGAAGAAGGCGCTGAGAATGAGCCACGCGATCATGAGGCTGGGGATCACGATGATGTACGGGTGCGCCTGGTACTCGACGTAGCCCTCCTGTGCAAGCGTGCCCCAGGATGCCTTCGGGGGGCTGATCCCGAGGCCGATGAAGGAGAGGAACGCCTCGCCGAGGATCACGCCGGGCAGCTCGAGGAAGACGAACACGATGATCACCCCGAGGGTGTTCACCAGCAGGTGGCGGAACAGGACCCGCCTCCTAGGGGCGCCGACCGCATACGCGGCGCGCACGTAGTCGTTCTCCTTGAGCGTGATGATCTGGCCGCGCATCACCCGCGCGGTCGTGAACCACGACGCGATCGTCAGCGCCACGACCATCGTCCAGAAGTTGACCGTCCCGAAGATCGCGAGCGTGATGATCGCGAACGGCAGGTACGGAAGGCCGTAGAGCGCGTCCAGAAAGCGCATGAGTCCGTTGTCGAGCCGGCCGCCCACGAAGCCAGAGACCGCGCCATACGTGATCCCGATGAACATGATCGCGAACGTCGCGGCGAAGCCGATCGCGAACGACACACGGCCCCCGAGCGCCGTGCGGAGGAAGAGGTCGCGTCCGAACTGGTCGGTTCCGAAGAAGTGCTCGGTGCTCGGCGGCGAATACGCCTGGGCGAAGTCGACCTCGTACGGGTCGTACCTGCTGAAGATCGGAACGAAGATCACGTACGCGAGGAGGACGACGAACGCGAAGGACGCGACGACGGACGCCTTGTTGGCGATGAACCGGTAGTAGGCGTCCTTCCAGAGCGATGCACGGCCGAGCGCCGCCCCTGCCTCCGTCCCGCGGGCCTCGGCGGTGCGGGTGAGGGTCTCCTCGAAGTCCCGCCGACGAGACGAGGCAGCCTCGAACGCGGCCTCTCGCTGGTCGGTGGCTGCCATCAGGTTCGCTGATCCCGCGTACGCGGATCGAGGAAGCCGTAGAGGATGTCGACCACCATGTTGGCGACGATGATGATGACGGAGAGAAGGACCGTAATTCCCATGACGACCGAATAGTCGCGAGCCTGCACCGAGGTGACGTAGTACTTGCCGATGCCCGGAATGGCGAAGATCGTCTCGATGATGAACGACCCGGTGATGACGTAGCCGAGGAGCGGCGCGGTAGCGGTTATGGCCGGGATGAGCGAGTTGCGGAGCACGTGCTTCGCGACGACGACTCGCCAGCGCAGGCCCTTGGCCTTCGCCGTGCG
>JAIBJO010000114.1 GCA_020029615.1 Actinomycetota bacterium | reverse complement strand
ACGGCCGCGTCGAAGCCTTCCCCCGTCGCGGAGGCCAGCCGGCCGGCACCGCCTCCCGCGCCCGCACGGCCGTCGCCGCCTCCGCCTTCGAGGCGCACGATCGGCGAGCTCGCGCGCGACTGGGATCTCGTCGGTGCCCGCGGCTTCGCGATTGCAGGCGGCGCTGTCATGGCGCTCGGCATCGGATTCTTCTTCGTCTTGGCGGCGAACCGCGGTTGGATCAACGATGAGATGCGCGTCGCGCTCGGCGCGGCGGCGTCCGCGCTCGTCTTCGGAGTGGGTCTTCTCCTGCGGGCGCGTTACGGGCAGTACTGGTCGGCGCTTGCAGCGGTCGGCGCCGGGATCGCCGGCGCCTATGCGACCGTGGCCGCGGCCGCAGCTCGCTATGACGTCCTGCCGGACAGCATGGCGCTGCCGCTCGCGGGTGCCATCGCGGCCGCCGGGACCGTGGTCGCGATCCGTTGGCGGTCACAGGTCATCGCAGCTATCGGATTGCTCGGGGCGGCACTCGCTCCTGCGCTCCAGGCGCTCGACACCGACCTGACCTGGGAGTCCGCCGCATTCGCTGTCATCGTCCTGGTCGCTGCCGGGTGGGTGGCCGTTCCGCGCGGCTGGCACGAGCTCCTCGTTACGACGTCGGTGCTCGTCGGCGTCCAGGTCGAGTGGCTCGCAGTGGAGGCCGGTTCGCCTGTCGACAGCGGGACGGTGGTCGTCGCCGGTGCCTTCGTCCTCAGTCTGCTGGGCATCTCGATCGCCCGTCAGTGGACCGGGACGCGAACCGAGCTCGACGCCATAGCCCTCAGCTATGCACTCGCGTCGTTCGGTGTCACGATGGTGGTCGCCGTCCAGCTGTTCGACGATCGCACAGACCGCGGAGTCGCGCTCCTCGCAGGCGCCGGCGTCTGGGCGCTCGCGTTCGTCCTCCTTCGTCTGCGACGGCTGCCCGATCTCGCTCTGGTCGTCGGCGCGTCAGCTCTGGCGCTCGCCGCCGTCGGTACCGCAGATCTGCTCTCCGACTCGGCTCTCACGATCGCCTGGGCCGGAGAGGCGGTGCTGCTCGCGGCTCTCGCCAGACGCCTGAGAGATGCTCGGCTCCAGGCGTTGGGGATCGGTTATGCAGTGCTCGCGTCGGTTCACGCACTGAGCAGCGAGGGCCGGCCGGATCTGGTCTTCGACGAGCTCGCAGACCATCTCATTGCGGTGCTTCCACTGGCGGCGTCGGCGGTCGCGCTGATCGGTATCGGCGTGCTCGTCCCGAGCGGCTACGTGCTCCGTACCGAAGCGGGCCTGCTGGCGTTCGTGGGCAGCATCCGGGCGCAGCTCGACACGCACCGAAACGGCGTTCGAGAGACATTCGTCTTCGCGGGCGGGGCCGTGGCGACGCTGGCCGCGGCCTTTGCGCTCGTCTCAGCCTCGTTCGAGTGGGGTCACGTCGCCGCGAGCCTCGCTGCCGCGCTCGTGGGCGCCATCTTCCTGGGAGTCGCCGGACGGCTGCGCTCCGACGCGCTTGCCATCGCGTCGCTCCTGTGGCTCGCCGTGGTGCTCACCGAGTCGCTTGCATTCGACGTCTCCGCCTTCGAGGACGGCGGGTTCGCGGCGACGTCGATCGGCGGCTGGTCGGTGCTCGGGGCGTCAGCCGGCCTGCTCGGCGGTGCGTATGCGCTGCGGGTGACGCAGCCGGATCGGCGCGCATTCGACGTCGTCTGCGGCATCTCGGTCGGGCTTGCGTTCTGGGCCGGATTGTTCGGTTGCCGCCTCGTCGCGGTCTCCGATCCGCGCGAGGGGATCGGATCGCTAGCCGTGACTCTGGTCTTCACGGCTCTCGCGGCCGGGATTTTCCGCACAGTACTGCTGCGCGACTTCGCGACGACGCTGTGGGCGCTCGGGCTGGTGTCGCTGGTCTGGGCCGAGACCCTCGTCATCCCGGATCACGTCTGGCTTGCGGTAGCGGTCGCGATCACTGCCTGCGCCGTTGGCGCGCTCGCCCGACCCCTCCACGAGACGCGCTTCTGGCTCGCTGGTGGCTCGCTCGCGGTCGTCGCCTCTGCCGTGGTCGTTCTGTACGAGGTTCAGCCGTGGCTCGACGAGTCCGAGCTCGCGCGTCGCCTCGCCATCGCCACCGCGGCCTGTGCGCTCGCGACCTTCGGGCTGGCGACGCTCCGCTGGGGAGAGGAGCGCTGGCGCGACCTCGTGACCGTGCTCTGGGTCGTCGGGATCCTGGCGCTGCTCACGACGGAGCGCGTCCTGCTCGGGGACGGCGTCTGGCTCGCTGCGACGGTCGCCGTGACCGCCCTCGTCGTTGGCGGACTTGCTGGGCCCCTCAGCGAATTGCGACTCTGGCTGGCTGGTGACGCCCTTGCGGGCGTGACGACCGTCGTCGTTCTGGTGGACGAGGTGCAGCCATGGCTCGACGAGTCCGAGCTCGCGCGGCGCCTCGCCATCGCCACCGCGGCCTGTGCGCTCGCGACCTTCGGGCTGGCGGCGTTCCGCTGGGGAGAGGAGCGCTGGCGTGACCTCGTAACGATGCTCTGGGTCGGAGGGATCGCGGGGCTGCTCACGACCGAGCGGGTCCTGCTCGGCGGCTGGGAGGAGACGGCGTTCGCAGTGGCGCTCACGGGTGGCGTGTTGGCGCTCCTGACGAAGCCGCTCCGGGAGCCCCGACTCTGGCTCGCAAGCCTCTTCGTCGTCGGGGTGACGACCGTTGGGACGATCGCGAGCTTTACGCCCCCCTCGCACTTCTTCACAGCTTCTGCGAGCCCGGCGGAGGGGATCTGGGTGCTGGCAGGTTGCATCCTGGCGCTCGTTGCCCTCGTCGCCACGGCGTCGGTCGGCCAGCATCGTGTCGCCCTGGAAGCCGTCACCGGCGGAGTTGCCCTCTACGCGATCTCTCTCGGGATTCTCGAGCTCGCCGAGCGCGTCTCCACGGCGTCGGTGGAGACCGACTTCGAGCGCGGCCACACTGCTGTCAGCGCAGTCTGGGCACTCGTGGGCCTCGGGCTCCTCGTCGTCGGGCTGCTCCGCGGCTCGGCGGCGATCCGGTATGGAGGCCTCGCGCTTTTCGGGCTCAGCCTCGCGAAGATCTTCCTTTACGACCTCGCCGAGTTGAGCTCCGTCGCACGGGCGTTCTCGTTCATCTTCGTCGGCGGGCTCCTGCTCGCCGGAGGCTTCTTCCTCCAGAGGCTGAGCGACCGCCTCGGCCCCCGCCAGTCCTAGCCACTAGGGCTGCCAGGCGGGGGCCGTCGCATCGGCGACGACCTTCCGCTGCTCGCTCCCGTCTGGGTTCATCACGAAGATCGAGCCGTTCCGGACGAACGCGATCTGGTTTCCGTTGCGCGACCAGGCCAGTGCGGGGCCGTAGACGTCGGTGGCCGGTCGTCTCAGGCCGCTGCCATCGACGGCGATCGTCCAGATGTCGAAATTACCGTCCTTCCTCCGGCGGTAGAAGGCGATCGTCCTGCCATCGGGCGCCCACGTCGACTCGACGCCGACGCTGGGGTCGATACGAACGAGTCGCCGGTCTGCGCCGTTTGCGACATCGAGGACGTGGATGTCGGCCACGCACGACACGGAGCAGCTGTTTCGTTGGTAGAGGATCTTTCCGCCGCTCGGCGACCAGACAGGCATGGTGTCATCACCGCTTCTCGTCACCCGGCGCGGCGTGCCCCCGTTGGCCGGGACGACGTAGACAGCGCTCTGCGCTGGGACACTGCGTACGAACGCACTGACGGCTATTTGTTTGCCATCCATCGACCAGGATGTTCCGGTCGACACGATCAGGCTCCCAGCGAGTTGTCTCGGTCGACCGCCGCTCGCGCCCAAGACGAAGACACCCTTCCGCCGCTGTCTGAAGGCCAGCAGGTCACCGTCCGGCGACCAGGCCAGACCTTGGACGTCGAGGAGGCGCATGGTCAGACGTCGCAGCCCCTTTCCGTCAGCGCCGACGACGTAGATCTCGGATGGGGTGGGATCTCTCTGTGACTGTGCGTCGTAGAGCCTGACGAAGGCGATGGTTCTCCCATCAGGGGACCACTCGATCTCGCTCACGTTTCCCGACGTATGGGTCAGCTTCTTCATCCCCGTGCTACCGAGTTGAACGACTCCGACTTCGCCGTTGCGAATGAATCCGAGTGTGGCGGCAGATCTCGCACCGCCGCCGGTGCTTGCCCAAGTCGATACGGCCGGGACCGTCGCGGCTGACAGCAACACGATGGCACCAAGCGACCTTCGCATACCAAGACTATGCTCACACGCCCTCAAGGGACGTTCAACGTTCGAACTCCTAGGCGGATGCGCGCTTCGACTTGCGGAAGAGGCGGCCGGCGGCGCTTTCCTCGCCGCGTGGGGGCGACGGCGCGTCGGGCTTGTCGGGCTTCTTCGGATTCCTCTCGGTCGGGAAGATCTTGACCACGGTGAACGTCACCAGCGCCGAGATGCCCAGGATGGCGACGATGTAGACCACGAGTAGGAGTAGACCGAGAACGTCGTCCAAAGCCGCCGTAGAATAGCCACATGCGGGCGTGCGTCATCGTGCTCGACGCCGTCGGCGCAGGCGAGTTGCCCGACGCGGAGGAGTACGGCGACGTAGGCTCCAACACGCTCGGCAACGTCGCCAGCGCCGTCGGCGGTCTCGACCTGCCGAATCTCGAGGCGCTCGGCCTCGGGAACGTTCTCCCGCTCGAAGGCTGCCCGCCTCAGCCTGGTGCGCCGGCAGTCGCCGGGCGCCTGCTCGAGCGCTCGAAGGGCAAGGACACGACGACGGGCCACTGGGAGCTCATGGGAGTCCTCACTCCGACCGCATTCCCGACGTATCCGCACGGGTTTCCGGACGACGTCATCGACCCGTTCATGAACCAGACCGGCCGCGGGGTTCTCGGCAACAAGCCCGCCTCGGGGACGGAGATCATCCAGGAGCTCGGCGAGGTGCACCAGGCGACCGGCAAGTGGATCGTCTACACGTCGGCCGACTCCGTCTTCCAGATAGCCGCGCACGAGGAGACGATCCCGCTCGAGGAGCTCTACGACGGGTGTCGTGTGGCACGCGCGATCCTCACGGGCCGGCATGCCGTCGGGCGGGTGATCGCGCGTCCGTTCAGAGGCGAGCCCGGCGAGTACGAGCGGACGCCCAATCGCCACGACTTCTCGCTCGAGCCGAAGCGGCCGAACTTCCTTTCCCTGGTCCGGGACGCGGGGAACGCGGTATACGGCGTCGGCAAGATCTCGGACATTTTCGCGGGCTGCGACGTGGACGAGTCCTTCCCGACGAAGTCGAACGTCGACGGGATCAACCGGACGATCGAGCTGCTCGAGAACATCGAGCAGGGTCTCGTCTTCGTGAACCTCGTCGAGACGGACATGCTCTGGGGGCATCGCAACGACCCGGTGAACTTCCACCGCTGCCTGCAGGACTTCGACCGCCGCCTCCCCGACATCCTCGAGGCACTCCGGCCGGGCGATCTTCTGATCCTCACGTCCGATCACGGCTGTGATCCGACGACACCGTCGACGGACCACTCGCGCGAGCACGCGCTCCTGCTCGCATACGCGGCGGGGCGCAACGCAGCCGGGCGCATCCACGAGGAGGGCGAGTTCGCGGACGTCGGCGCCACGGTGAACGGATGGCTCGGCGGCAAGTCGCCGGGCAAGCGCCTCCCCGGCAGTCCGATCGAGCTGTAGTCAGGCGGCTGCGTGCGGATCGAGTGCGATGTAGTCACCCGGTCCGGTCCCGGGTGGAATGGGGCCGCGATCCAGCAGGCCTTCGAGGTGGAACGCTCCTCGTCAGCTGCCAGCCATCGGCCTCGACGACGCCGATGATCTTGCCCACACCTTCATCGGGCATGATCGTCGCCGTGAGATCGAGCGGGGACAAGCTGGCCGAAGGGGACATGCGCTGCGCGCCGCCGAGCTGATCGAGCGCAAGCGGAACGGCGGCGAGCTCACGGACACGGAGGTCGCCGAGCTCGTCCTCGGGTACACGCGCGGCGACGTGCCCGACTACCAGATGGCCGCGTGGTGCATGGCCGTCTACTTCAAAGGGCTGACCGGTCGCGAGACCTACGCGCTCACGGACGCGATGGTCCGCTCCGGGGATACCCTCGACCTCGGCGCCAGGCTCGGGCGGCGCACGGTCGACAAGCACTCGACCGGCGGCGTGGGGGACAAGACGTCGCTGGCCGTGGGGCCGATCGTCGCGGCGTGCGGCGTCCCCTTCGGGAAGATGTCCGGCCGCGGGCTCGGCCACACAGGGGGGACGCTCGACAAGCTCGAGTCGATTCCCGGCCTTCGGGTCGAGCTGACGATCGCCGAGTTCGTATCGCAAGTGCGCGAGGTCGGCCTCGCGATCGTCGGTCAGACAAGTGACCTCGTGCCGGCTGACAAGAAGCTCTACGCGCTTCGCGACGTCACGGCGACGGTGGACATCGTTCCGCTCATTGCGTCGTCGATCATGTCCAAGAAGCTCGCCGCCGGGCCCGACGCAGTCGTGCTCGACGTCAAGGTCGGCGACGGCGCGTTCATGAAAACCCTTGACGACGCGCGCATCCTCGCCGAGCAGATGGTCGACCTCGGCAAGCGCGCGGGTCGCCAGGTCGTGTGCCTGCTCACCGACATGGACCAGCCGCTCGGATGCGCGGTCGGGAACGCGCTCGAGGTGCGCGAAGCCGCGGAGACCGTCGCGGGCGAAGGGCCCTCGGACTTCACCGAGCTCGTGCTCGCCGCCTGCGCGAGGCTGCTCGCTCTGTCCGACCTCGGGATCGACCTCGACGAGGGAGCGCGCCGTGCGAAGACGGCGATGGAAGACGGGTCGGCGACCACGGCGTACGAGCGCTGGATTCGTGCTCAGGGCGGCGACCCCGACCTCAGCGTGCTTCCGCGGGCTCCGGTCGTTCGTGAGATCGTCGCACCGCGTGCGGGTGTCGTAACCCGCTTGGGCGCCCACCCGATCGGAATCGCGAGCCTCGAGCTGGGCGGTGGCAGGCGCACGAAGGAGGATGCGATCGACCATGCCGTGGGCATCGTCTGTCGCGCGAAGCGTGGCCACGTGATCGAGGCCGGCCAGGTCCTGGCGGACGTGCACGCACGTGACGACGAATCGGCAAACCCCGCTCGATCATCGAGAGAAGCTCGTGCTTGAAGTAGATGCCGATGTCCAGCCGGTGATCCTCCTCGGCAAGGAGCACGCCGTCCCGCCACATCTCGGGCATCGGGCAGCGAGGCCCGCTCCTCCTTCGGCCAGTACTTCCACACCCGCGAGTCCGCGTACGGCACCTCCATGTCGAGAAGCAGGGTGCCTCCCGGCTCCAAGGCGTCGTAGAAGCGCCGGCGCGCCTCGGCATCGCGCTCTCGATCACTCCCGAGGCCGAACGCACCACAGACGAAGATCGTCCGGTACCGGCGCGGCAGGTCGAGTGCGTGCATCGGTTGCACGTACAGGTTCAGTGAGAGGCCCTCTCGCTCGGCCTTCTCACGGCAGAGCGCGATCATGTCGGCGGAGACGTCACACCCGTCGACGTCGAGGCCGGCCCTGAGATACGGGACGAGCAGCCGGCCCGTCCAGCAGGCAACGTCGAGCGCCGGTTGCCGTCTCGCTCGACGAACGCCCGAAAGTACGGGATCTCGTGCGGCCGGAAGTCGTCGTTGAACTCCGCCCAGTACCTGGCAATGAGCCCGTAGTGCCAGGTCTGCGGATGCTCGATGGTCATGTGCCGCCCAAGCCTACGATGGAGCGATGCCCGAGTTGCCGGAGGTCGAGACGATTCGGGCTCAGCTTGCGCCGCGCCTTGCGGGCCGCACACTGGCAAGGGTCGAGATCCTCGACCCGCGGCTGACACGGCCCTACGACCTGTTCGAGGTCGCCGAGGAGCTCGAGGGTGACGTGGTGTCAGGAGTCGAGAGACGGGGCAAGTACCTCCTCGTTCGGCTCGAGAGCGGCCTCGCGCTCGTCGTCCACTTGCGGATGACCGGGAGCTTCGGCTTCTCCTCCGTGTCCCACGAACGCGCGGTGCTCGAGCTCGACGACGGCTCGCGGCTCGTCTATCGCGATGTGCGCCGGTTCGGCACCTGGCTCGTGCTCGACGCGGCGGACCTCGACTCGTACCTTGCCGCGAAGAACGGCCCAGAGCCGCTTGGCCGGCGCTTTAGCGCGAGTTGGCTCGGCGGACAGCTCGCCCGGCGGAAGGCGCTTTTGAAGGCCGTCCTCCTGGACCAGCGGGTCGTGGCCGGCCTCGGGAACATCTACGCCGACGAAGCGCTCTGGCGCGCTCGCATCAACCCTCTCCGGCCCGCGAACGACCTGACCAGCGACGAGGTCACGCGACTTCATCGCGCCGTCCGCGCTGCGCTGCGCGCCGGTATCGAGCGCCAGGGCTCGACGCTGCGCGACTATTCAGCCCCGGACGGCGCCTCGGGCTCGATGCAGGACGAGTTCCGGGTCTACGGTCGCGACGGCGAGTCGTGTCGCCGTTGCCGAGCAACGATCACGAAGACGCGAGTCGGCGGCCGTGGCACCTGGTTCTGCCCGCGCTGCCAGCCGGAGCCGGCCGGCTAGGACGCGCCGGCCCGCGGCACCTCGGCGAAGTGCTCGCGGCGCCACGTCGTCTCGAAGGACCCGGGTCGGACGCCGACGACCAGGAGGGATGTTCCGGCGGACCGGGCGACCACGCGACGCTCGACCGCCGTCGTGCTCACCGACGAGCACCTGGTCGTCCGCGTGAGCAACGTAGACGTTCGCCCCGAATGCCGTGAGCCCGAAGTAGTGCTGGAGCGGGTGCCACACGGGCTCGTGAGCCTTGCCGGGCACGGCCGGGACGTCCGAAACGTCCATCACGGCCCAGGACGGCATGGTCAGAGCCTAGCGCTGGTCGGCCCCGCTGACGCCCGACCTAGACTTGTCGGGGTGCGACGAACGGTCAAGACGGAGGCGGTAGTGCTGCGGTCGTTTCGCTTCGGCGAGGCCGACCGCGTCCTGCACGTGTACACGCTCGCGCACGGTCGTATCGGCGCCATTGCAAAAGGGGTGCGCAAGACGAAGTCACGCTTCGGGGCTCGGCTCGAGCCGTTCTCGCACGTCGAGCTGCTGCTGCATCGAGGATCCGGCGAGCTGCACACAGTCACGGGTGTCTCGCTCGTCGACGCGCATCGGCCTGCGCGCGAGGATCCCTATCGCCTCTCCGTCGCGCTCATCGGCGCCGAGGCGATGCTGCGGCTCTTCGTCGAGGAGGAGCACAACGAGCGCGCGTTCGAGGCGCTGACGCGGTTTCTCTCGGCGATCGACGTCATCCCTCCTCGCGTGCAGGGGCGGGCCGCGGTCGACCCGCTCGCGCTCGCCTTCCAGCTCAAGCTCCTGTGGCTCTCCGGCTACGTGCCGCACCTGGAGAGCTGCGTCGAGTGCGGCGGAGACGAGCTCGTCGGCTACCTGCCCCGAGCAGGAGGCGCCGTATGCCCGTCGTGTGCACCCGACGAGACGGTGCTCCTCTCGCCCGACGGCTTTCGTGGGATGCAAGCGCTCATCTGGAGCCCGCTCGCCGATGCGCGCAGCCTCGGGCTCGGCGAGCGCGCGCTGCGGGATGCGCTTGCAGTCGTCGTCGCGTCGTACGAGTTCCACGGCGGGTTCCGCCTGCGCACGCTGACTGCATGAGGCGCGAGCTTCCGAACGGATACGAGCTCGACGACGATCCGGCCCGAATCGATCACGAGGCCGTGCACCGTTATCTCACCCAGTCGTACTGGGCGAGGGGACGGTCGCGCGAGGTGCAGGACGAGCTCGTCGATGGTGCCGCCAGGGTCGTCGGCCTCTACCACGACGACGCGCAAGTCGGGTTCTCGCGGACGCTCTCGGATGGGCACGCGCAGTCCTACCTCGCCGACGTCTACGTCCTCGACGAGCATCGAGGACGGGGCCTCGGCGTCGAGCTCGTCCGCTTCTCGGTCGACGAGGGGCCGCTCGCGCACACGAAGTGGCTTCTGCACACGGCGGATGCGCACGACCTCTACCGCAAGTTCGGGTTCGCGGAGCCGAGCGAGCGGGTGTTGGAGCGCGGCCCAGCAAGGGCGTGACGCACGTCTCGGGCCCCGGCAGTGAGCGTCTCGACCTCGTCGTCCTGACCCCCGCCCTCGACGACCTGATCGCGGGGCGGCCGGAAGCGGCCGGCGCAGTCGTCGGCGCATCGTTCCCCGACTGGTGGCCGGACGAGCACGACGGGCGCTTCCTGCGGTACCGGAAGGAGCAGCTGCAGCGCGACCCGGACGC
>JAIBJO010000113.1 GCA_020029615.1 Actinomycetota bacterium | reverse complement strand
ACCTCGAAGCCGGCAAGCCGCTCTCGAGCTGGGACGGCGAGTTGCCTGCCGAGCTCGAGCCGTTGACCACCAAGCCGCTCATTCCGCTCGAGAACGGGCCCGAGGGGATCGACTGCGCGCTCGAGATGGAGCTCGCGGAGCTGCCGGACGACGAGGCGGCGGAGTTCCGGACCGGTCCCTCCGCGCTCGACGACGTCGTGCGCCGACTCAAGGAGGCCCTCGGGCTCATCACGTTCTTCACGATCGGTGACACCGAGGCGCGCTCGTGGACTCTCCGCGACGGAGAGACCGCACTCGCTGCCGCGGAGTCGATTCACTCCGACATCGCGCGCGGCTTCATCCGCTGCGAGGTGATCCGCTGGGACGACCTGCTCGAGTTCGGATCGCACGCCGAGGCAGCTCGCCGGGGACTGCAGCGACTCGAAGGCAAGAGCTACGTCGTCGAGGACGGAGACGTCCTCAACATCCGCTTCAACGTCTGAGGCCCGCTTTCAGCGCTGCTCGAGGCGGCTCGCGGCCAGGGCGCCGAACCACAGCGCGGAGAGGAGGACGAGCGTCGCCGCCAGCGGGCGGAGCAGGCTCTCGTCCGAGAACGGCTGGCCGCCGACAGGCGAGATCGTCGAGACGACGTCTCCCGTCCTCGCGATGAGCCACGTTGCGATCAGCCCCCCTGCGGCTGCCGCGACCAGGGCTCCCAGATAGAGGGCGCGGGCGAGCGACTCTCGCGGTCGTACGGCGAGCGTGAGCCCGAGCATCAGCAGACCGAAGAACGACCAGACGAATGCGATCGCTGCGATCTTCCCGTACGTCTCGTCGGTGATCTCACGCCAGATTGCCAACGCGAACAGATCGACGGCCAGCCCGGAGGCGGCAATCCCGCCGAGTGCGAGAAGCTCTGCTCGCCGGCGCACGAGGCAGGCGAGACCGCAGGCGATGGTGGCTCCAGTGCCGAACACGGTGACTGCGGTGGCCGCGCCGATCCCCACCGCCGAGCCGGAGTCGCCCGCGTCGAAGACGGCGATTACGCCGATCAACCCTGCGAGGCCGAGCCCAACCACGGTCATGAGCGCACCGACGCGCAGCGGAGACCGGTCGGTCGTGTCGAGCGGTGCTTCGCTCATGGCGCCTGGTTCTCGGCGACTGCTTCCGATCCTCCAGCCGGAAGTCCCCGCTGCCGTCACGGCGGCCGGTCACCCGGCAGCGACGAACGCGGCACCTGCAACTGCGATCGCGCCGCCGATGCGCTTCGCCGCATTCAGTCGCTCGCCCAGTACGAGCCAGGCGAGCACGACGGTGACAACCGGATAGAGCGAGCTTAGGACGGCGACGATCCCTGTGGCGCCCTGCGTCGTCGCAGTTGCGACGAGAAGGTTCGCGCCCGTGTCGACGAGGCCTATCGCCGCAAGCATCGGAACGAGCGACCTCTCTGGCCGGAGCGCCTTCGATGTGACGGCGGCGGCGCCGACTGCGAGAGAGACGCCTACGGCTCGGGCAACGAGAACCGCCCAGGTCGCGCTCTCGTCGGAGCCCGCGTCGATCCCGACGAAGAAGAGCCCGAAGCCGAGCGCAGCGACGATCGCGAGTCCCGCTCCCGTGGCGACCTGGCTTCCACCCGACGGGGACGGTTCGTGAGACAGCGTGGCGATGCCGACCAGGATGAGCCCGATGCCGAACCACTGCAGAGCTTCGGGGCTCGTGCCCTGTACCGCGTCGACCGCCAGCGGTACGACAGGACCGGCCGCCGAGATCGGTGCGACGATTCCCATGGCCCCGATCGCGAGTCCACGGTAGAGCGCGACGAGGCCGAGGACGACGACGACTCCGGCTCCCGCCGCGGGAAGGAGCTCCGAGACGCCGGGGAACGGCTCGTCCGCGAGCCAGACCCAGGTCGCGAGGCCCGCCAGGCCGATCGACTGCGAGACGGCGATGACGGTGAGGACTGCAATGCGCCTTGCCGCCAGCCCACCGAGGAAGTCACCGACGCCCCAGCACAATGCGCCGCCCAACGCGAGGAGGGCAGCCAAGCGAGGTCAGTCGTCGCCGACGGGTCGCGTCGCGGCTTGCGCGTCGAGCTGGTTCGCGTGGTAGAGAACGGCGGCCTCGGCGGTCTTGGCAGCAGGGCGGTCGTGATGACATGCGACCGCGTGGAGGAGCTCGGCGAGGACAGCCGGATCGAGCTCGCGGGCCCGCTCTTCGATCATCCTGAGCGCGAGGTGGACGTGACCGAGAAGGCGGCCTTCGTCCGTCGCTCGAAACGCAGGCCCTGGCCCGAGCTCCCGGATCCGGCCCACGTCGTGCACGAGCGCCGCCGCGAGCACGAGGTCGTGACGAATCCTGGGATGGAGCTGCGCCGTCTCACGGCAGAGCGTCGCGACCCCGACGGTGTGCTCGAGCAGGCCGCCCGCGTAGCCGTGGTGGCCGTCCGCCCCCGCCGCGGGGAGCGAGCGGAGCGCTGCTCTGACGACGACGTCTCGGACGAAAGCGTCGACCACCGCCGCCAGTCCCTCGTGCGAGATCTCGGAGGCGAGGAACTCGAAGAAGCCGTCGAGCTCGTCGGCGTCTCGCCGGATCGCGGGCGTGAGCGAAGTGGGGTCGGCGTCCTCCGCGGGCTCGACCGCGCGAACCTGGACCTGAAGCTTGCCGCCGAAGCTCTCGACTCGACCCAGGACGTGCACGGCGTCGCCTTCTTCGAAACGACGGTCGAGCAGGTCGACGTCGCTCCACACCCGTGCCTCGATTCGTCCGCTCGCGTCTGCGAGCTCGAGCGCGAGGTACGGGGCCCCCGCGCGCGTGCGGCGACGCGCTTTCTTCGTCACCGCGAAGACGCCTTCCACGGTGCGATCCTCACTCAGCTCGGCGATCGTGGTCATGTCGCGAGTCTATGACGAGGAGGCGTTGGTACGCTCGCTCGGATGGCCGACGTCAAGCCGTTCCGCGCCGTCCGCTACACCGGCGCGGCCGGTTCGCTGGCAGACCTCGTCGCTCCTCCCTATGACGCCGTGGACGAGGCTGAGCGTGCTCGACTGTTCACGCGAAGCCCCTACAACGTCGTCCACGTGACGCTGCCGGAGTCGCCCGACGAGGCCGGACGCCTGTATCGCGACTGGCTGTCCGCCGGAGTCCTCGAGGAGGACGACGAGCTGGCGACATGGCTCGTCGTCGAGCGCTACGTCGGCCCCGACGGGGTCCCCCGCGAGCGCCGCGGGGTTGCGGCTTCGCTGGCCGCAGAGCCGTACGAGTCCGGCGCTGTCCTCCCGCACGAGCGCACGCATCCGCAGATTCGCGAGGAGCGTCTACGCCTCCTGCGGGCGACTCGCGTGCAGCCCGAGCCGATCTTCCTCCTCACGGACACTCCGCTCGATCTCGACGTACCGGATCGTGCCCCCGAGGTCGAGGTCGACGGTACCCGACTGTGGAGGCTCGCGACCCTCGATCTGGCTGCCCTCTCGGAGCCCGAGCTGCTGATCGCCGACGGCCATCACCGGTACGAGAGCACGCTCGAGCTCGGGCGTGAGCTAGGCCCGCGTGGCGCCAGGATCATGGCGCTCATCGTCTCCGTTCACGACCCCGGTCTCCACGTCTTTCCGACGCATCGCGTGTTCGCAGGCAGGCCCGATCTCAGGGATTCACGCGACGGTGAGGCATGTGCATCGCTCGCTGACGCGCTCGCGCGCCTTGCCGACGAGCCGTTCGGCCGCTCCGCCGCAGTTGCGTACCGACGCGAGAGCATCGAGCTCGTCCGTGGCTCCGAGGGCGAGCTCGACGTCGAGCTCGTCGACAGGTACGGCCTCGGCGGGATCCGCTACACGCCTCTTGCGGCCGACGCCATCTCGGCCGTGGACGCGGGTGACGCCCACGTCGGCTTCCTGCTGCGCGAGCCGAGAGTAGAGGACGTGTTCGCCTTTGCACGACGAGGCGAGCGCATGCCGCCGAAGAGCACCTACTTCTTCCCGAAGCCGTTGTCGGGGCTCCTCTTCCACGCGGTCGAGTCGTGACGAGCTGGCTCGGCACGTGCCGGCTTTGCGTCGCGGACATCCAGGGCGTGCTCGAGCTTCTCCCGACGCGGCGCGAGCGCGAGCCGATCGTTCGCACGGGTGAAGGCGGAGACGAGACGACGGTGGTCGACCAGGCAGCGGAGGACGCCGTCGTGAGGCACCTCGAGGCGCTCGCCGAGGACTTTGTCCTCGTCTCCGAGGAGCTCGGTACTCGGTCGTTCGGCGCCGGCGGGGAGCGACGTGTCGTCGTCGATCCCATCGACGGCTCGGTGAACGCGAAGCGGGGCATACCGTTCTTCTCCTTCTCGCTCGCAGTCGCCGACGGTTCCGCCATGGGCGATGTGACCTTCGGGTACGTCTACGACTTCGGCACGGGCGAGGAGTGGACTGCCGAGCGGGGCGTCGGCGCGTTCCTCGACGGCGTGCAGCTCGGTGCCGTGCGTCCGAAGGAGACGGTCGAGATCCTCTCGTTCGAGGGCACGACGACCCCGATCATCGTCGAACGCATCGGGTGCGTGCTCGAGCTCGCCGGCCGCGTGCGCGTCATGGGCTCGCTTGCCCTTTCCCTGTGTCACCTTGCGGCCGGGCGGGTCGACGCCGTCTGCTCGCTCAAGCCGGCGCGCTCCGTCGACATCGCCGCTGCCCAGCTGCTCGTCCGCGAGTGCGGGCTCGCCATCGAGCTCTTCGAGGATCCGCCATTCACCTCGGCGCCGCTCGATCTCGCTCAGCGCTCGCGTGTCGTCGCCGCTGGATCGCCGGAGCTGGTGCAAGTGCTTGCGGAAGCCCTTTCCTAGCGGTTCCGCCGCAGGCGGAACCGCTGGTACCCTCGCTTACATGAGGCCCGACCGCGACGCGATCCTGAAGGCACTCGAGAACGTCATCGATCCCGAGCTCCGCCGTCCCGTCACCGAGCTCGACATGGTTCGGGACGTCCTCGTCGAGGACGACGGCTCGGTGTCGGTGACGATCGCGCTGACGGTCGTAGGCTGCCCCCTGCGACACTCGTTCGAGGAGCAGGTCAGCCGGTTCGTCGGCGAGGTTCCGGGCGTCGCGCGTGTTCGCCTCGGTTTCGACGTCATGACCTCCGAGGAGAAGGCTGCGCTGGTCTCCCGCCTGCGCGGCGGGCGCTCCGCCGACCGCACCATCTCGATCTCACCCACGACACGGGTGATCGCCGTCGCTTCCGGGAAGGGCGGAGTCGGCAAGTCGACACTCACGGCAAATCTCGCGTATGCGCTGTCTGCCGCCGGCGAGCAGGTCGGGGTGCTCGACGCGGACGTCTACGGCCATTCCATCCCGCACATGCTGGGCATCCATCAGAAGCCGATCGCGGTGGACGAGATGATCGTCCCGCCCGTCCGCGGCGACCTCAAGCTCATGTCGATCGGTTTCTTCCTCGAGGACAACGCGCCGATCATGTGGCGCGGGCCGATGCTGCACAAGGCCCTCGAGCAGTTCCTCTCGGACGTCCACTGGGGCGAGCTGGACACGCTCCTCGTGGACATGCCACCAGGAACCGGCGACGTGGCCATGTCGCTGGGTCAGCTCCTGCCGCGAGCCGAGGCGCTCGTCGTCACGACGCCTCAGCCGGCCGCCCAACAGGTGGCCGTCCGCGCGGCGCAGATGGCGCAGAAGACAGGAATGCGTGTCCTCGGCGTCGTCGAGAACATGTCGTACCTCGTGGGGACCGGCGACGAGCTCTTCGGCTCGGGCGGTGGCCAGGCGCTCGCCGACGAGATCGGCGTGCCTCTTCTCGCGCGAATCCCGCTCGATCCGATCATGCGCGAGGCGGCCGACGACGGATCGCCCGTCGCAGAGGTGGCGCCCGACTCCGAGGGCGCCGCGGCGATCGGCGCGCTCGCCGAGTCCGTCGCCGCGTCGCGTGCAGGCGCGATTCGCAAGCCGCTCACCGTCCTCTCCTAGGGTCATCGCGTGCCGGCGGCCGCGTTCTTCGACCTCGATCGAACGCTGATCTCGCGCTCGAGCTCGCTCGCCCTCGCGGGGACGTTTCGGAAGCGCGGACTCATCGGCCGTCGGCAGCTCGCCAAGGCGGCGGTCGCGCAGCTCGCCTTCGTCCGTTTCGGCGCCGGCCAAGCTCGGGTCGGTCAGACGGCCGACAGCGCGATGTCGATCCTGAGGGGCGTGTCGGTCGACGTCGTGCGGGAGATCGCGGCAGAGGCGTGGGGTGAGGTGCTTCGGCCGCTCGTCTACCGCGAGGCGGTCGATCGCGCCGCCGAGCACGCCGCTCGGGGTGAGCGCGTGTTCATCGCGTCGGCTGCCCTCCAGGAGGTCGTCGAGGAGGTCTCGACGCAACTCGGGTTCGACGGCGCGATCGCCTCGCGCGCGGAGATTCGTGATGGCACGTATACGGGTCGGCTCGAGCGCCGGCTGTACGGGCAGGCGAAGGCCGACGCGCTCGAGGAGCTGGCAGCGGAGCGGCTACTCGATCTTCGGAGCTCGACCGCGTACTCCGACTCGCACTCCGATCTGCCGTTCCTGGAAGCCGTGGGTCATCCCGTGGCTGTCAACCCCGACCGCGAGCTTCGCCGGGCCGCTCGTGACCGCGGGTGGCCTGTCCTCTGCTTCGAGGCCAAGGCGTTTCCAGCCCGATGACGTCCGACGAGGCTCGGCGCCGGCTTGCCGACATGGGCTTTGCCGCGACCGACGTCAGCGCACTCGTCGCGCACTTCGAGGACGCCGCCCGGCGGGGCAAGGCCGGGCATGGTCTCTCGCGCGTCGACTGGCTCGAGACGCTCGAGCTCGACCCGGCTGCGCGCCCGGTACTCCTCGAGTCCGAGGAGGGCTTCGAGCGCTGGGACGGTCGTGGGGCGCTCGGCTACCTCGTTCTCGAGGAGATCATTCGCGCGACGCTCGCCGATCCGCCCGAGCGTGCCCGTGTCGTCGTCGCCCGCCGCTGCTTCCCGACGGGCGTTCTGGGCTACTGGGTGCGGAGACTCGCGGACGCCGGCTTTGTCGGGGCGCTTACCGCGACCTCGCCGCTCCGCCTCCCGCATCCGGACGGCGGCCCTCCGCTCACCGGCACGAATCCCATCGCGATCGCGATCCCGTCGAGTGACGGCGCGCCCGTCGTCGCTGACGTGTCGATGGGTGCGGTGACGCATGGCGACGTGCTCGCCGGCCGCGCCTCGTCCGATGAGCTCGTGCCCTTCGGCGGCGAGCAGGCGCACAAGGCGTTCGCACTCGCGGTGGGGCTCGAGCTCTTCGTCTCCGCGCTCGCCGGCCCCGAGCGCGGGGCCGTGCTCGTCGTCGCCAAGCCGGATCACGACCCCGTGCCGGCGTTCCGGAAGCTCGCGGCCGCGCTCAGGCTGCCGGGCGATTGCTAGCTCGACCGGTCGCGCAGTCGCTGCAGGACGAAGGGGTCGACAGCGTTCTCGCCGTCGACGCGTTCCTCGAGGTT
>JAIBJO010000029.1 GCA_020029615.1 Actinomycetota bacterium | reverse complement strand
CCCCTGCGCGAGACCTGCAGGTCGCCTCGGTTGACCGTGACGATCCAGCGCTCGACCTGCTTGCCCTGGACGATGTCGAAGCGAAACCGCCCCGTAGCTCCCCTCAGCCTAGGCTCGTGCCCGCGCCGGCGCAGGTCCTCGAAGAACTCGGTGGTGGCGTCGGCCATCTCGGGCGCACCCTATCGTGCTTCCGGACATGTCCGGGGGTCAGGACCCCGGCACATGTTCAGTACTCTGGCTCCTCGCCGGCGATTGACGCGGAGATCTCCTCCGCCTCGCGGCTACCCGCGATCTTGATCGCGAGCAGCGGGTAGAGCAGCACCGAGATCATCCCCGCACCGACGAGCGAGGCGCCCGCGCTGTCCGAGATCGCCCCACTCCCCTCTCCGATATCGACGATGGCCACGATGAGCGGGAGACCGGTCGCCGCGCAAAGCGCGAGGCTGCCCGTCTCTCGCGGGCCGAGCCGCCGGAGCCACAGGAGCGCCGACGTACCCCGCGTGAGAAGCAGGAGCCCGAGGAAGGCGGCCGCCAGCGCGAGACCGGTGGGGGTGAGCAGGCTGTCGAGATCGAACGTCATGCCGGTGTAGACGAAGTAGATCGGTATCAGGAACCCGAAGCCGACACCCTCCAACCGCATGCGCACGACTGCACCCTCGGGCGAGTCGAGAGCGAGCCCTACCACGAGGCCGGCGGCGAATGCTCCGAGCACGAACTCGAAGCCCGCGTCGGACGCGATGAGAACCATGAGGGCCAGGAGGAACAGCGACGCCCGCACCGCGGTCTGCCCCGTGGTGTGCACCGTCTCCTGCAGGACCCGGAGAACACGCGGAGGACGCGCACTGCGCGCGACACGAGCCGCGACGAGCACGATCAGACCGAAACCGGCCAGGAGGAGCACCTCCTCGGCAGCTCCGTACGTGCTCGTGAGGAAGACCGAGATGAAGATGATCGGCCAGAACTCCCCGGCGACACCGGTGCCGAGCACGGCGGATCCGAGCGGCGTCGGCAGGAGCCCGGCATCCGAGAGGATGGGAACGAGGGTGCCGAGAGCGGTCGTGGCGAGCGCAACTCCGATCAGCCACCACTCTGCGTCGAGCCCACCCTGTTGGAGCACGTAGCCGACGACGAGGCCGATGGCCAGGGAGACGGCCCACCCCACTGAGCCGAGTCGCACCGAACGCGCGGGCACGCGCTTCTCCACCACCTCCAGCCCCGCGAAGAAGAAGAGCAGCGAGAGGCCGAAGTTCGAGAGGACGTCGATGTACGTGTTTGGCTGGGCGATGTCCAGGACCTCCGTGCCGATGAGGATCCCGAGCACGATCTCGACGACGACTGTCGGCAGGATGACTCGACTGTGGAGCCGCGAGAGGAGCGCGCCAAGGCTCGACGCGAGGAGCACGAGGACGATCGAGCGCGCTTCCGGTCTGGTCAGCTCGGCGGCGACGGGCGACGAGAGCCAGGCGTCCATGCCGGCGACGTTCAGGGCCTGCCGCCGTCCTGAGCCGGACCGCCGAGCCCCTGCCCGTCCGCAACAGAGACCAGGTCGAGGTCGACCGGATACGCCCAGCGCTCGCGAACCGTGGCGTCCAAGCGCGCGAGCTCGCCCTGCACCGCCGCTCGATGCTCGGGACGAACCGCCTCGAGCAACTCGTCGAGCATGGCTCGCAGGCGCCGGAGCACCTGGATCGATGAGGCCCCGTACTCCCGGATCTCGGTGACGCCGAGTGTGAGGAAGTCCTCCCAGCGCCGAACACGGATAACGAGCGCGGGAGGAACGCCCTCGACGGGAGCGGTTCGACGCTCGAGGTCTGTCGTGCCGATCTGGCGGAGCGTCTCGCCGAGATGGTCGAGAACCTGCACTGCCGTGGTCGGCGCGTTGACCGCCGGCGAGAGTGCCATCAGCGCGATGTCCACCATGATGCGCAGCGCGAACGCAGGATCCTCCTGGATCGTTCGCTCGTCTCCGAGCGCGACGGCGCCACGCAGCTTGCGCTCGTCTTCCGCCCTCGGTGCGTCGCCGTAAACACGCATCAACACCGACCCCTCCGGGACGAAGTCGCCGACAGCATGTGGTAGCACCACCACGGATCCGTTGGAACGCGCCCAGTGGACGAGCCCGCGGCTGTCGAAAGCTTGGATCGAGCCCGCTCGGCGCGCGCGGACGACGAGTGACGGCTCTGCCGCCGTCTGGTATGGCTCCTGCGAGATGTCGGCCGCCGATCGGACGGCGAGCATCTCATCGAACGTCCTCCGCCCGGCGTCTGCGACGAGCTTGGTCACCGCGACCGGACGCAGCCTGTGGATAAACCGGTCGAAGAAGAGCAGGAACAGGAGCAGGCTCACGGTCACGAGCAGTCCGGCGAGTGTCACTCCGGCGTCCGGGACGAAGTCCGACTCCACCCGTCGGAGAAGCGAGAACGAGAACGTCAGCGTGCCGACGAGGACAGCGAGGGTCACCTTGAGCATTCGGTCGCGGTACCAGAGGCGCATATAGCGCGCCGAGAACGTCCCAGTGGCCATCTGCACCACGAGGACCGTGACCGTGACGACGAAGCCGGTCAGCGCCGCCGTTGCCCCCACGATCGCCGAGAGCACACTCGTCGCCGTCGAGGGCGAGTACGACCAGTACGCGGGCAGCTCAGAGGCGCGGTCGAGCTCCACGGTTCCGGCGCCCAGAAGCAACCCCAAGATCGCCCCGACAAGTGGCAGCGTCCACAGGCTGCCGCGGAGGTACTCGCGAATCCGAAACTCGACGTCCCAGTTCATGAGTCAAGGTTCTACACCGCTTGCAGGAAGAGCGCGAGCTTCAGTGGCCAGCTCGGGCGAGACCTACCCGCGCGCCATCTGGTCGATGCAGACGGTGGCGGCAAGGATCAGCGCCGCGTCCTCCCCGGGGCGATCGCGATCCCGTACGTGTCGCGGATGCGGAACCAGCGCTTCGAGATCTCCGCGATCTTGTCGCCGTCCCGCTCGACCTCGTACTCGTGCTCGACGACGTTGCCCTTGGCAGGGGTCTCGATCCAGAAGTCGTCGCCGATCGCGAAGAGCTTCTCCCGCATGCGGTACCGAGTCCAGTCGCGCTCCCCACGATGCCGGAAGAGCCCCATCAGATCGGATTGACCCGCTCGATCTCGATGTTGTGGTCGTGGAGCGACGCGAGGACACCCTGCAGGTGCGCCTGGTCGATGACGTCGACGACGACGACGGTCTTGCCGAGTCGGGGCTCGAAGCAGCGCGCGCCGAGGTCCGACACGAGATCGTGTCCGAGCTCACCGCGAACGAGGACTTCGTACGTCGTCGCCCCTTCCTGACGCGATGCCGTCATGACGCGTCCAGCATGACCCACAGGCGTTGACTACGAGCCGGATTCCGCACGATTCATCCGGGTGAAGTTCAGCTTGTGACCCTGCCCCGTTTGTGGACAGAATGTCCGTCCGATGGGCGGGCGATCCCTGACACTCCGCACGAAGCTGCGGCCGCCACAGGTCCGGGACGGATTCATCGACCGGCCCGACCTCCTGCAACGACTGCGGGACGGCCGCGGACGATCGCTCACGCTCGTGTGCGCACCGGCGGGCTACGGGAAGACGACGCTCCTCGCCCAGTGGCACTCTGCGGACCGAAAGACGACTCCGTTCGTCTGGATCTCGCTCGACGAGCGGGACTCCGACCCCATCCGTCTCTGGACCGATCTCGTGTCCGGAGTGCTGGAGACTCTCCAGGAGGAGCCCGGAGCGATCGCGGCTCCGACGAGCGCGTCCTCGATCACGGACGTTGCGCTCCCAGGCCTCGTGGCGACACTCGACGACGCTCAGCCGCTCGTGGTCGTCCTCGACGACTGGCACCTCGTGAGGAACCCGGTCTGCGACCGCACCGTCGGGACGCTCGTCGAGCGCGCCCCGGCGCACGCGCAGTTCGTGGTGGCGAGCCGGTCGGAGCCGGGCCTTCCCGTCGCACGCCTCCGCGCGCAGGGAAAGCTCGCAGAGGTGCGAGCCGTCGACCTCAAGGTGACCGGGGCTCAGGCCGCGGAGCTCTTCAGGAACGCGGGGATCGCCATCACGAAACGTGATCTCCACCGCATCACGGCACGCACCGAGGGCTGGCTCGCAGCGCTCAGCCTCGCCCTGCTCGTGCTGAAAGAGCATGAGGACCCTCGGCACTTCGTACGCGAGTTTTCGGGCGACACGCAACACGTCTTCGAGTACCTGGCGCGTGACGTGCTCGACGCGACCGATCCCGACACACGGGAGTTCCTCGTCCGCTCGTCCGTGCTCGACCGGCTCTCCGCTCCGCTCTGCGACGCCGTGCTCGAGCGATCCGACTCCGCGGCCAAGCTCGCCGACGTCGAGCGGTCGAATCTCTTTCTCGTGCCACTGGACAGCTCCGGGGCCGAGTACCGGTACCACCATCTCTTCGAGGCCGTTCTGCGGCGCGAGCTCGCAGCCTCCGACACCGCCTCGGTTCAGGCATTCCATGTCCGCGCCTCGCACTGGTACGAGGAGCACGACGACATCGAGCGCGCTGTCGAGCACGCGATCAGCGCCCACGACCTCGCACGGTCGAGCGCGCTCGGCACGATTGCAGCCGTCCCGCTGCTCTCCGTCGGCCGCATGGCAACGGTGAACCGGTGGTTCGGCGAGCTCTCGTGGCCCGAAGCGCAGGCCGACCGGCAACTTGCGGCCGTCCGAGCTCTTGCTGCGGGGCTGAGCGGGGAGGGGCGCGACGCCATCGAGCGCTGGCTCCGAGTCGCCGAGGACGGCCCCGACGTCGGACCGCTCGCGAACGGGGTCACATCGACGCGCAGCATCGTCGCGATGATCAGCTCGATCTACCTGAGCCGTGGCATCGAGGACGCGATCGCAGCATCCACTCTCGTGCTCGAGACGGAGCCACTCGGGAGCGAGTGGCGCTATGCCGGCCTCGTGCCACTCGGCCAGGCCCTCTACCTCGCCGGTCGCGGCGACGAGGCTCGCAAGCCGCTCGACGAAGCGCGGAGACTCCCGCATGCGCGCCAGCGCGCGACGACCCTCATCGCGCTCTCGTACCTCTCCCTCATCGCGCTCGCGGACGGCGCCGTCGAGGACGCCAGAACGCTCGCGGAGCATGCCCTCGAACTCGCGGAGCAACTCGGCCACGCGTCGAGCGCCGGAGCTGCCACGCCGCACCTTGCTCTCGGCTGCGTGTTGATGCAGGGAGCCGATCTCCTACGCGCGATCGAGCACCTCGAGCGATCTGCCCATCTCGCCGGCGACGAGGCGCCCTCGTACTGGAGAGCGCATGCGCTCGTACACCTCGCTGCCGCCCGTCATCGGCTGGGAGATGATGACGGTGCGCGAGACGCACTGGCCCAGGCGCGAGCCGGGCTCGCTGAGCTCCCCGATGCGGGCGTGCTCGGGGAGCTCTGCGACGACACGGAGAGAGCGCTGCGCCACCATGCGCGCCGCGAGAGCTTTCGTGGACAGGACCTCAGCGAGGCAGAGTCCCGTGTCCTGCACCGTCTCGTGGACGGGTACTCGGTTTCGCAGGTGGCGCACGAGCTCTGGCTCTCGTCGAACACGGTGAAGACGCACCGCCGTAACATCTATCGCAAGCTCGGCGCCGCCAACCGCGACGAGCTCGTGGTGCGCGCTCACGAGACCGGCTTTGCTCCACGGGTGCCGGTAGAAGTTCACCCGGGGTGAACGGCTCGCCGGTCGTGGGATCGGCGCCGAGAGCTTCTAGAGTCGACTCCGTCTCGGACACGAGGGAGGAGCGATGTCGACGCAGGAACACAGGAGCCAGAGCGGCTGGGTGACGTTCGCGGCAGTGGTGATGTTCGCGATCGGGTTCGTCCGGATCATCGCCGCGTTCTCGTACTTCGACGACGCGAACAACGTGAACGACCTGACGAGCTCGATTTTTGGCGACGACCTGTGGGCGGCCGGGATCTGGGAGCTCGTGATCGCGGCCTTCGCGTTCTTCGCCGGCTACTCGCTTCTCGGGGGTGGCGGCTTCGGACGCGTGGTCGCCTACATCTGGGCCGTCCTCGTGATCGTGCAGGCATTCCTCACGATCGGATTCGCGCCCTGGTGGTCGATCACGATGATCGCACTCGCAACCGGCGTGATCTACGGCCTCGCGAAGACCAGCGAACAGGAGGTCTGAGATGGACCGGCGAAACCTGATCATCCTGCTCGCCGTCGGCATCGCGGCAGCGCTCCTCATCGGCTACTGGGCCACACGCGGAGGCGGTGAGTCACAGGCCGACGCGCAGGCGGCCTTCTGCTCGAGCCTGAGAACGCTCGAGTCGGACGTCCAGTCGCTGACGGCCCTCGACCCGTCCAGCGCGTCCCAGAGCGACTACCAGGACGCCGTGAACTCGATCGAGGGCGCGTGGGACGACGTGAAGTCGGACGGGTCGACGCTCGCGAGCATCGACATGAGCACGTTGGACAGCGCATGGGACGACTTCAAGTCGGCGGTCGACGACGTGCCGGACGACGCCTCGGTCTCGGACGCGCTCGGGGACGTGTCGTCTGCGGCACAACCGCTCGCCTCGACGGTGGAGTCGACCCTCACCGGGCCCGACTGCTCATCGTCGTAGACGCCGGCGACGGCAATTCGAAGGCGGGCTGCCCAGCTTCGGCAACCCGCCCGAGCTCGAAACGAGAGGAGGGCACGATGGCGACGAAGGCCGATTTCAGCGAGGACGAGTGGAAGGCGATGGAGAAAGGTGTGACGGGCGCGGGCATGCTCGTGTCGGTGAGCGACCGCGACTTCACGGACAGCTTCGGCGAGGCGAGCGCTCTCGCGAAGGCGCTCGCCGCCCACCGTGAGAGCCCGAGTGAGCTCGTCCGCGAGCTCGCGGGTACGCGCGGCACCGGATTCGGCATGACCGCTTCCCCGCAGGAGGTCGAATCCGAGACCATCGCGTCGCTCGGCGTCGCGTTGGCGACGCTCACGGCGAAGGCGCCCGACGAGGAGATCGACGCCTATCGGACGCTCGTCCTCGAGGTTGCTGATGCCGTCGCCGAGGCGAAGGGGGGTGTGACGCCGGTCGAGGAGGAGACAATCGGGAAGCTGCGATTGGCGCTCGGTCAGGGCTGACCACCGCAGTAGTCGCAGGGCTACGCGGGAAGACGACCTGCGCGACCTGCTCTCATGATCACGATGCTCACAGCGGTTACCCACGCAGGAAGCAGGAGCGCCAGAAACTCGACGTAGGTGACTGTGAAGAGGAAGACGAACCCGGAGAGATAGCCGGCGACGACCAGCCAACGCGGTAGGAACCCGGTGCGCAAGCCGATGGTCGAGGCGACGAGCATGAAGACGGCCGCTGCACGGACCGCGAAGACGAACATGAATGAGAAGCCGAGCGCTCGGGCGAGGAGGAACGTGTCCGCGTCGGGTGGCGGCTGATCCTGGAACTTCACCGCCGCGATCAGCGCCCCGGCGGACGCCGAGGCCGCGAAGAGCATCCCGACGAACAACAAGCCACTGCCGAGGAAGACCGTCGCGAAGAAGCGGTCCTCACGCTCGCCGAGGTGGCTCCGGATCGCGGCGATGAACCAGAGGAAGGCGATCCCGGCGAACGGGACGAGGTAGAGGCCCACGAGCGCCGTCCGTCCCGCGTCGTGCACGAGGTAGAAGTCCGCGATCTCCTTGGCGCTCGACCCCGGAGCGGGGCGCTGCCGGACGAGCAGCAAGGAGACGACGAAGAGCGCGGAGAAGACGAGTCCCGCGATGCCCGCGGCGCGCGGTGTCTCGAGGCGGCGCTCGGCCGCGAGTGCCGCGCCTGAGTCTTCCGTTTCGTGCGTCACCATTGGTCCACTCTCGCGAGCTCGGCGCCGTGGCAGCGCTTCCACTTCCGCCCCGAGCCGCAGGTGCACGCGTCGTTCCGGCCGCGTCGCGCGTCCTCGGTCGCGTACAGCCCCATGATCTCGGCCGGCGCGCCGTTGACACGCAGCCGCTCGCCCATGAAGCGCATCGGCCCATCGACGTGGTGGAAGAACGCCTTGAAGCCGGCGCACAGGTAGTTGAGCCCCGGCTCGCCGTCGGGCGTCGAGATGAAGCGGTCCTTCGGACAGCCCCCATGACAGGCGAAGCGAACGTCGCACTCGAGGCAGTACTGCGGCAAGGTGTCGCGCTTGTCGAGCCCGAACTGGCGCTGCTTCGGCGAAGAGACGAGCTCGAGCATGCGCGTCTCGCGAATGTTTCCGAGCTTGAAGCGCGGCTCGACGAAGTGGTCGCAGGAGTAGAGGTCACCCGTGTGCTCGAGCGCGAGCGCGAGCCCGCAGGTCTCCGAGTGGATGCAGAGGCTTGGCGGCTCCCCCACCCAGTTGGCGAGCGCGACGTCGAACATCTGCACGTACACCTCCCCCACGTCGCGGCGCACCCACTCCTCGAAGACGTCGATCAGGAAGCGACCGTACTGCTCGGCGCTCACCGAGCGGTTCGTCACTAGGTCCCCCTTCTGCTCGTACAGCGGCCGGTCGCGCCACGACGACCACGGAACCTCCCCGTCGGCCGCTTCGGAGACGCGCTCGATGATGGGGATGAACTGGACGAAGCCAGCACCGCACTCGTCACGCAGGAAGCAGTAGACCTCGCGGCCGTGGTCGGCGTTCGCCGCGTGGATCGTCGTCAGCGCGTTCCACTCGACTCCTGCGGCCTGCAGGTGCTCGAGACCGCGCATGACCTGGTCGAACGAGCCCTTGCCGCCCTTGTTCACGCGGTAGGCGTCGTGAAGCTCGCGCGGCCCGTCGATCGAGATCCCCACGAGGAATCCGTTCTCTCGGAAGAACGCCGCCCACTCGGCGTCGAGGAGCGTGCCGTTCGTCTGGATCGTGTACAGCGCCCGCTGTCCCGGCTTCAGGTACCGCTCGGCGAGCTCGACCGAGCGGCGGAAGAACTCGACACCCATGAGCGTCGGCTCACCTCCTTGCCAGGCGATCTGTACCTCGGGAACGTGCGAGTGCGCCTCGATCAGCTGCTCGATGTACGCCTCGAGGAGCTCATCCGCCATGCGGAAGCGCGAGCCCGGGTAGAGCATCTCCTTGGACAGGAAGAAGCAGTAGGAGCAATCGAGGTTGCAGACCGCGCCCGTCGGCTTCGCCAGCAGGTGGAACGCGGAAGGAGCGTCGGCGATCGCAGGTGCGCTCATCGCCCGGAGCCTACGCCTTCCTCAACTGCTTCCCGCTCAGCGCAGCAGTCGACGGCAGCGCGAACCGTTGCGAAGAAGTGCTCGTCGCCGGCGGCGGCCTTCGTCGGTGCCGACGTCGCTCGTCAGCGCCGGACGCCGGGGCGGGGTGCGCCGAGTCCGCGACCCGGCGTGACTCCGACGCCCGGTGCGCCGACACCCGGGGTCACCGCTCGTCGCGTGGTGCGCATGGCCGCGCGAGTGCGAGGCGGAGACCGTTCACGTCATACCTCGAGCCCTTCGCTCAACCAAGCGACCGCCTCGGCGCGCGAGGGCCCGCTCCACGGCGGGTACGACGACCTCGGCGTAGTCCTCGGACGACACCTTGCCGACGGCCTCGATGCCGACCACAGCGTCAGCGAGACCCTCGATCAGCTTGATCACGCTGCGGCCGGCCGGCCGAAGACCTTGTCTGCGACGTCGTCGACGAACGTCCGCGCCTGCGCCTCGTAGTCCGGCTTCAGATTCGGCAGAGGCATCTTCAGCCCCGCCACGCGCTCCTGGGGCTCGCCGTGCTTCATGTACCCGAGCCACGAGAGCATCGACTTGACCTGGCCGCCCGCGACAACGAAGTGCGTCTTGTCGACAAACTCGCCTCCCGCCTTCTCGCCGAGCTTCTTCTGCTGCCCGAGGTTGAACCTGTAGTAGCGGCGGGAGATCGATGCGGTCGCGAACGCCTTGCCGTCGAGAACGGCCTTCGCAGCCGGTGACTCGAGGTACGAGCGGATCGGCATGCTCGTCTGGAACCACCAGGTCGGGGACGCGAGTAACACGAGCTCGTAGTCGCCCCCCTCGGCCTCCGGCGGGATGCGGATCTCCCCCGTCTTGTGTCGGAGCTGCGCGGTCAGGATGCTCGCTATCTGCGGGAACGGACGGTCCATCGGGAACTGGGAGAGCTTCGGCACCCAGCGCTCGTCGGTGAACTCGATGAGCGCCTTCGCCACGTCGTAGCCTCGTACGTCGAGTGCTGCCGCGATCGCGTCCGCGACGCGGCCGGACTGCTTCGTCAGCGTGTAGTAGACGATCAGGACCTTCGGTTTCGTCTGTCCGTTCACGTCGCTCTCCTTTCGACTCGCTACTCCGGCTTCGGGAGCCCGAGCTCACGCGCGAGCGCTCGGTCCCGCATCCGATCCGGGAGTGCGGCCGCGACGGCTGTCTCCTTACCTCCGTGGCCCACGAGGTATCTGGTCTTAGGCTTGTCGGACGTGAGCGCGTGGTGGACGGCCTTCGCTATCACGACCGGGGAGTCGCCGTCGGCTTCTGCCTTCTCGACCGCCTTCCGGATGGATGCGATCTGCTGCGCGTACAGGCGATATCCATCCGCTCCGAGCTTCTTCTCCAGCCCGTCGAGCTCTGCATACGTCTTCCCGAAGATCGCTGTCTTGACGGGCGCGACCTCGATGAGCGATACGTGGATTCCCCACTGCCGGAGCTCGAGCCGGAGGGCGTCCGAGATCGCGCGCATCCCGAACTTCGAGGCGCTGTAGGCGCCGTTCAGCGGCAGGACGAGGATCCCGCCGATCGAACCGACGTTGACGATCCGGCCGCCTCCGCGTCGGATCTGCGGCAGGAACGCCTGGATCATTGCCACGGGACCGAACAGGTTGACCTCGAGCTGCCGCCGGAAGTCGGCCATCGGCTGGAGCTCGAGGGGCGCCGGGACGCCGATGCCAGCGTTGTTCACGATTCCGGCGAGCCCTCGCTTGCCGACGACGACCTCGACAGCCTCTCGCGCTGCAGAGATCGTCCGCTCCTTTGTGACGTCAATGATCAGCGGTGTGAGTGGTCCCGACGCCTGCGCCTGCAATGCCTCGCCGTCCTTCGGGCGACGTACGCCAGCGACGACGTGAAAGCCCTGCTCGGTCAGGTGCAGCGCGGTCGCGGCGCCGATGCCGGTGGACGTCCCGGTGACTACGACGTATCCGCGTGCGAGGTTCTTGCTCATTTCAGCCCCCAAGGCCTGCAGACGCCTCTTCGAGGCCTGCCTTGAGTTCCTTCGCGGACGCCTTGTCGATCTGCGCTGTGGACGAGCGGATGGAGTTCGTCAGCGCCCCGGCCACGGCGTCGGCGTCAGCGTGCTCGTAGATCGCGATGACCCCAGCCGAGCCCGGCGGGAGCGCGTCGTCCATCTTCTCGCCGATACCCGACTGCACGCGCTTGCGTGCGAACTTGCCCATGAGTCCGCCCGCGGCGGCACCCACCGCGGTTGCCGCGAGGAGCGGCGGGGCGAACAGGCCGAGCACGAGCCCGGCACCGGCCCCGACCTTCGCACCCTTCTTCCCGAGGTGGTCGCCCGTCTCCTGCACCGTCACTTCGCCGTCCGCGTCCTTTGTCACGAGGACGACGCCGTTCGTGTCGATCTCTCCTGCTTTCGCGCGCTCGACGAAGTCGTCGAAGTCCCGCTTGGCGAGATCGGGGACGAGGTACACGGCAATCAAAACGTCGAGCTGATCGTTGTCGCTCATGCGAACGCCTCCTTGCGCGTCACTCCAGATCCAGTTACGAGGCCCGTCACGATGAGCTCGCCTGGTAGACGAGAACGCGCCCATGGTGACCAAACCCAGGGCAACGCTGAACGTGGTGAGTCCGATGGCAATGCGCGTGTCCGCGGGTGTATAGACCCCTCGCCCGACGGCCGACGTCACGGCGTGGAGGCGCCAAGGGCCGTACCCGAAGAACGCCATTCCAAGCAGCGAGTAGCCGAGGCCGAGTCCGACATAGAGCCAGTCCGTTCCACCGGCGACCGCCGGCACGATCGCCCCCACGCCGATTGCGACTGCGAACGCCGCGAGTCCCGTCCGTGACCATGCGAGGTACGTGCGCTCGTCGGCAAGGAGCGTTCGTCGGGAGGTGTCGTCCATCGCTCCAGACTCGACCGCCATCCGGGCGCCCCACGTCAGGCGCTCGCAGCGTGGGCCGCCAGCGACTGCGCCGCGTGCTCGTGCAGCGCCTGCCGATCTTCGTCGCTCAGGTGTGGTGCGATGTCGAACGTGACCTGCTTGATCTCGCCGGTGAACCGGAACGGCGCCTTGTCCGCGTAGCTGCGGTCGACGACGAGGCCGTTGTCGCAACCGATGTCCATCCCGGCGTAGCCCGAGAAGCGCGCGGGGACGGTGTGCTCCATTCGCCCCGAGGCGACCGGATCGCCGTTCACGAGCAGCGTCACCTCGCCACCCGTCGCCGGCTTCGGCTCGTCGGCAGCGAAGATCATCTCGATGCTGACGTCGCCGCTCGGGAGCGGTGTCTCGGCCGCCTGGGTGTACTCGAGCACGCCTAGCATCGAATAGTGGTGCTTCAGCTTCCCGTCCTGGATGTAGAGCGCGAAGCCGCCCAGATGGTCGAAGGCGGCCACGATCACGCCCTCAACACCGCCTTCCGGCACGACGAGGTCGGCGCTGATCGTGTACGAGTGGTTGTAGATGCGCGGGATCATCCCGGCAGCGATGTTCTCCTGGCGCCCGCGATACGTGAACCTCGACACCTTCGGGATCGGCGGCACGATCCCGTAGAAGGAGGAGAGCCCGCCGAGGATCGGCAGCACCTGGTTGCGCTCGGCCTCCTCCCAGAAGAGTTCCCGGAGCTCCGCGACCTTCTCCGGGTGCTTCTCTGCCAGATCGTGCGCCTGCGAGAAGTCGTCGGGCAGGTAGTAGAGCTCGACAGGGTCGTCATCAGGGTCCCAGCCCGCGCCGAAGTCGCGTAGCGCCTCGGGATCGAGCAGCCAGGGGATGCGCGGAAGCCGCATCGCCAGCCACCAGCCGTCCTTGTACATCGCCCGGTTGCCGACGGCCTCGAAGTATTGCTGCGTGTGTCGCTCGGGGGCATTCGCATTCGAGAGCGAGTCGGCGAAGGTGAAGCCGTGGTGCGGCTCCTGCTCGATCCCGTCCACGTGCGTCGGCGCGGGAATGCCGGCGATCTCGAGCACCGTCGGCGCGATGTCGATCACATGCGTGAAATGGCTGCGCACAGCACCCGGGTCGTCGATGGCGCTCGGGTAGCGGACGACCAGCGGATCGCGCGTGCCGCCGAGGTGCGAGGCGACCTGCTTCCCCCAGTCGAACGGGCAGTTGCTCGCCCACGCCCACGCCGCTGCGTAGTGCGGAGCCACGAGGTCGCCGCCCCAGGCCTCGAGACCGCCGTGCTTGAAGAGGAGCCCCAGCTGCTGCTCCGTGGTGAGTGGGATCCCGTTCAGGGTGGTCATCTCGTTGAACGTGCCCGAGAGCGTGCCCTCCATGCTTGCGCCGTTGTCGCCCCAGATCCAGATCACGAGTGTGTTGTCGAGCTCGCCCACCTCCTCGATCGCGTCGAGGACGCGGCCGACGTTCCAGTCGGCGTTCTCCGAGTACCCGGCGTACGTCTCCATCTGCCGCGCATACAGGCGCTTCTCCGTCTCGCTCAGCGAGTCCCACTTCGGGAAGGCGTCGTTCGTCGGAAGCTCCGTGTCCTGCGGGACCACACCGAGCTCCTTCTGCCGCGCGAGGGTCTCCTCTCGCTCGACGTCCCAGCCGCGGTCGAACCTGCCCTCGTACTTGTCCGACCACTCACGCGGCACGTGGTGCGGGGCGTGGCTGCAGCCGGTCGCGAAGTACATGAGCCATGGGGCCTCCGGCCGCTCGGCGCGCACGCGATGCAGCCAGTCGATCGCCTTCTCGGCCATGTCGTCCGGGAAGTAGTAGGGCTTGCCGTCCTTGCCCTCCGGGACGCCCTGCACCTTCTCGTTCTCGGTGATGACCGGGTCGTACTGGCCGGCCTCGCCGCCCAGGAAGCCCCAGTAGTAGTCGAACCCGAGACCGGAGGGCCAGCGGTTGAAGGGGCCGCTCGAGCCCTGCTGGTTGTCCGGCGTCATGTGCCACTTCCCGATCGCGGAGGTCATGTAGCCGTTTTCCTGAAGGATCCGCGGGAGTGTCGCGCAGTCGCGCGGAATGGTGGCGTTGTAGCCGGGGAACGGCCCCGAGAACTCGGCCACGAGGCCGAATCCGACGCGATGCTGGTTTCGACCCGTGAGCATCGCCGCGCGCGTCGGCGAGCAGACGGCCGTCACGTGGAAGCGGTTGTAGCGGAGCCCCTCGTCTGCCATGCGCGTGTAGTTCGGGGTGTCGATCGCACCGCCAAAGGTGCTCGGATTGCCGAAGCCTGCGTCGTCGATGAGGACGAGAAGGACGTTCGGGGCGCCTACTGGCGGCGAGACCTGCATCGCCTGGTTCCAATCCGGAACCGAGCCCTCGAGGGTCCTGTTTGTCGTACCGGCGAACGCTGGCCGGCGAATCGGCAGCTTGCTGCGATCGATCTCTCCATGTGGCATCGCGTCTCACTCCTCCCTAGGCCGGCCGCTGAGGGCTGGGCTACGTTGGTTCGCGGCTTGCAGAAGCGGACGACACGCGCCATCCACTCCGCGCCTGGGATCATCCCTCCTCCAGGGATCCGAGAACAGGCACGCGGCGACGTTCACCCGGGTGAAAGCGCCGTTGTGTTAGGGGGAGACTCGGCGTCGCGCTTAGAGTCGGCGTGTGCTCGAAGCGATCGACAGGGGATCTCTCGCGCGGTCGTCTCTTGCTCGTCGCCCAGGCGCTCCGTCTGTTACGTGACGGTTCCCACCAATCCGCGCGGCCGTGCCAACCAATAGATCGATCAAGGAGGAACGATCATGGCTTCCAGCACTGTGGCACCGAATCTCACGGATCAGCAGCTTGCGGAGCTACTCGAGGCGATCGGCGAGGCGGACAGCGTGGAGCTGAAGCTGACCGTGCCGCTGGCGGATCGAAGCCGGGCGGGAGAAGCGCTCGGCGTCGATCCCCTCGACGGCCAGATCAGGCAGGTCTTCTTCTTCGACACGCCTGACCTGACGCTCAACAAGACGGGGCTCGTCGTTCGAGCCCGGCGCGTGCAGCGGAAGGGGGACGATTCGGTCGTGAAGTTGCGCCCGGTGGTTCCCGAGGAGCTGCCTGCGGACGTGCGCCTCTCGGAGAACTTCGGCGTCGAGGTCGACGCGATGCCGGGCGGCACCTACGTCTGCTCGGGATCGATGAAGCGTGCGATGGGAACGATGGACGTCAGGGACGCTGTGGGAGGCAGGCTGCCGATCAAGAAGCTCTTCTCGAAGGAGCAGCGGGCCCTGTACGCTTCGCACGCGCCCGAGGGGCTCGAATTGGACGACCTCTCGATTCTCGGCCCGATCCTGGTGTTGAAGCTCAAGTTCGCGCCGAAGGGCTACGACCGCAAGCTCGTCGCGGAACTGTGGCTGTATCCCGACAACTCGTTGCTCCTCGAGCTCTCGACCAAGTGCCTACCGGCTGAGGCGTTCCAGGTGGCCGCCGAGACCAGGGCGTTCCTGACGCAACACGGCATCGACCTCTCGGGCGAGCAGGAGACGAAGACAAAGAAGGCGCTGGAGTTCTTCTCGAAACGGCTTCGGGCGGAGGTATGACAGTGCAGGTGGCTCGTGATGCAGTAGAGCGTGAACGCCGTGACGCTCAATGATCACGTCCGGCGCTTCGCAGAGGCGGTCGTCGAGCGAACCCTCGAGTCAGGCCTTCCGCTGGGGTTCATCCGGCTGAACCGCGTCGCGTCAACGCGATTGCGGACGTGGGAGCGCGCGAGTTCCTCCGGCAGCGAACCGGCGAGCGCCCGGTCGATGACGCGGGCGATCTCGGGCACCGACAGCACGTCTGATCAGCGTCTGTTCCTGTGCTGTCCTCGCAAGGGCTAGATCCGCCGGCGACCTGCCCTTCCGGGTGTAACGGCGGCGGCCACAACCGCCGTCTTCGCTACCGGCGACGGCCCTGGTGTGACGGCCTTCGCCACAACCGCGGTCTTTGCAACTGGCGCTCCGACGACACCGACCCGTCCCACGCGTGCTGGCCGTAGAGGCATTTCAGACTCCTTCCGTCGCGAGTGCTTCATCGGCCTCGATGGAGGCGATGATCGCCTGTATGGGAATCCGCCCGGTGGCGATCAGTTGGCCGCCCGACCGTCGTGCTGCCGATGCAAATGGCGCAGCCCACAGGTTCTCCCAGATGAGAACTCCAGCAGTGCTTCCCGGGTCCATGGCAGCAGCGAGATGCTCGACGTCCTCCGCTGCCAACAGCTCCGCCAGCTGTGCCTCTACTGCTTCGAGTTCTCCGAGTTCAGGGACATCGGAAAGCTCCATCGCGTCGACGTTGCCGTCCTCGTCCTTGGTGAGGATCAGTACGTCGATCACGCGAATGGTTCCGGCGTCGACCAACCTCACGAGCTCCTTCGCCATCTCACCCGTGAAGTTGCTCGCGCCTGCCGGGAACTCGACGACGACGTAGTCGACGGGTCCAAGTGAGTTGAGATCCGTGTTCTCGTCTACGTCCTCGATCGTGACGTCGGTCATGAAACCTCCTCAGTATGCGGTTGCGGCTGTCGTCTTGTCGGAGACGACGTAGGCGACGATCAGGGCAGCCGGGAAGAAGATCAAGCTGAAGATGAAGTAGCCGATGAAGCTGTGCCCTTTGCGCGCCGCGACACGCGCCGGCCAGAAGGCGATCGCGATCCAGATCGCGATGGCGAGAATCGTCCAGAGCCACCATCCATTTGCTGCAAGAACCATTCGATTACCTCCCGTCGAAGGAGGACCATTGTCCGTCGCTGGTCGCCGGCCCACAAGGTGTTCGCCGCCGAATCATCCGGGTGAAAGCCGCCGATCGCCGGCCCGTCATCGCGAGCGCCGACGTCACCAACAGAGAGATCCGGTTCCCTAAGAGCCCGTTCAGAATGGCCGATTGCATCGGGGGCAGGATGTCCGGATTCCAGCAAAGGTGAGGCACACATTCGAAGCCGAGGTCGATAGCACCTACACGGTCGAGTTTCGCCCGGCGCTTCGTGTCGAGGAGTTCTTCCGCGATCTGTTTGCGCTTCCAGCCGATAAGCACGGCAAACCCCGCATCGGCGATGCCGCCCGCATGATGCGCGCCTACCCGGACGAGTTCTTGTACTTCCCCTTCATCCCGGTGTCAGTCCAGCGGGCACTGGCGGTGCCGCTCTCCAAACTCGGATCCGCTTCCCGCTAGCGGGTCCTGGCTTGGGCTTGCTTCAAGCAGCTAGCACATCATTCTGAAACGGGTTCTAAGCGACCGAGTTGTCCGCGTGGACGTCCCGCGCGTGGTACGAAGCCCGAAGCGCCTCTTCCTCGTCCTTCTTCGGGAAGAAGCGGAAGACGAGCGCCATCCCGATCAGGACCGCGACCATCGCCGCGACGTACGCCCAGCGATCGCCTTCGAGGAACGACTGCTGGGCCGCGGCGGTGATCTGATCCGCGTACTTCGGGTTCTGCGCGGCCAGGTTCTCGGCGCTCGCGAACGAAAGCTGGAGCTGTGACTGCGTCGACTCCGTGATGTTCTTCCCGGACTCGTCGATCGCCTGCCCCATAGCCGACGCATACCCCGCCGTCAGGAGCGCCCCGAAGATCGACGTCATCAGGGCTCCGCCGAGGTCGCGCTGGAGGTCTGCCGTTCCGGACGCCATGCCGACACGTTTCACCGGAACCGACCCCGTCAGCGAGTTCGAGGACGGCGTCCCTGCGAGGCCCACACCGGCTCCCAAGAAGCAGAGCGGCACGGCGACCTGCCAGTACGGAATGTCCTCGCGCCACAGCAGCAGCATTCCCGCGAACGACAGGAAGATCAGGAACTGCCCGCTGAGCAGCGTGCGTCGAGATCCGTGCGAGCCGACGAGCTTCGCCGAGCGGGGTGCGACGAGAACCATGAAGAAGACCGCCGGGAGGATCGCCGCACCTGCCTCGAGCGTGGAGTAGCCGAGCACGTTCTGCAGGTACTGCTGGTTGATGAAGGCGGCGCCCATGAGCGAGCCGAAGACGATGATCCCGGCGCACGCCGCGACCCAGAACGTCGACCGGGCAGCGACGTGCAAGTCATAGAGGGGGTTCTTCGCACGTCGCTGGCGCAGGAAGAACGCGGCCGTGGCGGCCAACGCGACGACGAGAAGCCCGAGTGCGAGCGCCTGCTCGTTCGGGACCGGCATGAAGTTGATCGAGAGCACGAGCGCGCCCACGAGGACCGCGGAGAGGATTCCGCCGAGGTTGTCGACAGGCTCGGTGGACTCGTTCACGTGGCTCGGGACGAAGCGGAGCGCCATGAAGAGAGCAACCACGGCGAGCGGGAGCGTCACGAGGAAGACCGAGCCCCACTCGAAGAACTCGAGCAGCGCACCCGATACGAGCGGCCCGAGCGCGGCGATCCCACCGCCCAACGCCGACCACAGCGCGATCGACTTCGTCCGTTCGGGACCTGACCAGAGCGCCGTGATGAGCGCGAGCGTGGTCGGATAGGCCATTCCCGCGGAGAGCCCGCCGACGACCCGGGCGACGAACAGCACCGTGTCCGACGGCGCGAAGGCGGCAACGATCGACGCGGGAATGGACAGGGTCATCCCCAGAACGATCATGAGCTTCCGGCCGTAGCGGTCGCCCAGGGCCCCGAGCCACAGCACCGACGCGGCCAGCCCGAGCGAGTACCCGACCGCGATCAGGTTCAGCGTCGTCTGGGACGAGTCGAACGACTCGCCGATGTCGGGGAGCGCCACATTCGCGACCGACAGATTGAGATTCGCGACAGCCGCGACGAGGATCAGCGTCAGCAGGATGAGCTGCGCCCGCGCGGGAGCAGTCGACTCCACGGAGCCGGGTGATGGGGTGTCAGCGTGGTCGACGGCACTCATCGCGGTAGCGCGCCGATCATCGCACGGTGTGGTGCGTGGGGACGGCCGGAGCGGCCGCCCCCGACTCGTGCCGGCCTCTCAGATGCCGAGTGCCTTGGCCTTCGCGGCCGCGAACTCGTCGTCGGTGAGGATGCCCGCGGCGTGCATCTGGGCGAGCTTCTGAACCTCCGCCATGGGGTCGTCCTCGGCCGGTGCGGGCGCAGCCGCTGCCTGCTGTTGAGCGGCTGCCAGACCCTGCTCGTAGGCGGCCTGCTGGGCCTGCTCCTGAGACGCTGCCGCCTGGTTTGCCTTCTTCGTGCCGTAATGGGCGGCCCCGCCCACCACAACCGCGGTGCCGATCACTCCCATACCCCTTCTTCGCATCATGTGAGCTCTCCTCTTCGTCTCGTTAGGCCTTGGCTGCTTCGAGCGCCAACTCGCGTGCTTCCTGGACGAGGTCGTGCGGGATCCGCTCGAACGCGAGGAGAACCCCACCCGCGTCGCGCATCGCCTGGGCGACGTTGCGTGCCCACACGTTCTCCCAGATCAGAAGTGCAGCCGAAGAGTTCGGATCGAGCTCCTCCGCCGCGCCGATCAGGTCTTCGTCGCTGAACAAGCCGCTGACCTCGATGCCGAGGCTCGCGAGCCCCTCCTGCACGTCGGGATCGAGCTCGGTCATCTCCATCGCGACGATGCTCCCATCCGCATCCTTGCCGACGAACGCGATGTCGATGATGCGAATGGTTCCGGCATCGACGAGGTCGCCGATGGCCGGGGCAATCTCCCCCCGAAACCTGTTCCCGGGAAACCCGATGATCGCGTAGTCGACGGGGCCGATCTCTTCCATACTCTCCTCCTTCGCGTTTCGTGTCGGCTCTACTCTGGCGAAAACGAGCGCTCTTCGCATGGCCAACTGCAGGTCTACCCCGCGCTTGGGAGCCATCCACGATATAAGACCATCCGACACCGACCTAGGAGGCCCAGTGCTCGCTGCCGACTATCCGTTCCTCGAAGTGATGTGGACGATGTTCGTGTTCTTCGCGTTCATCATCTGGTTCTGGATCCTGATCACGATCTTCGCCGACATCTTCCGCCGCCACGACAGCTCCGGATTCGGGAAGGTTCTCTGGATCATCTTCATCATCATCCTCCCGTTCCTCGGTGTCTTCATCTATCTCATCGCGAATCACGATGGAATGACCGAGCGGAACATCGAGCGCGCCCAGGCTCAGCAGGCGCAGATGGACCAGTACGTCAAGTCCGTCGCCGGGAGCGGCGGCGCTGCGGCAGAGATCGAGAAGGCGAAGGGCCTCCTCGACTCCGGCGCGATCACGCAGGCGGAGTTCGACTCCATGAAGGCCAAGGCCCTGGCGGCCTCGTAGCTCGCTGAGCCGGCGGGAGCTGCGGCGACGCGGCTCCCGCTCGTCTCCTGTCATGCCAGACAACGCAGAGATCGAGTACCAGCGACCACCCCGCGCCGGTGACGTACGCCCGAAGGTGCGGCCGTTCCGGCTGCTGCTGTCGTGGCTCGTGTCAGCGGCGGCGCTCTTCATCGCTGCGTGGATCGTCCCGAACGTCGACGTCCAGACGTTCTGGGGCGCGCTCGGTGTCGCACTCGTCATCGCAATCCTGAACGCCCTGTTGCTGCCGCTGGTCGCAGCGCTCAGGCTTCCCTTCACGCTCGTCGTCGGCTTCCTGCTCGTCCTGATCCTCGATGCCCTCATGCTCATGGCCGCATCCGCGGTCACGGACAACGCCCTCGAGGTGGGCAACTTCTGGTGGGCGCTCCTCACGGCTTTCGTAGCCTCGGCCGTGACGGTCGTGCTCGACGTGATCTTCGGGACGAACGACGACGACACGTACACCATCCGCGTCATCCAGCGGATCGCCAGGAAGTCGGGCGAGCGGATTCAGACGGACGTTCCGGGGATCATCTACCTCGAGATCGACGGGCTCGCACTCCCCGTCCTCCAGCGGGCGATGCGAGACGGGAACGCGCCGAACATGGCCCGCTGGCTGGCCGACGGCAACCACCGCTTCGTCGAATGGGAGACCGACCTCTCGTCGCAGACGGGCGCGAGCCAGGCCGGCATCCTGCTCGGCTCGAACGAGAACATCCCCGCGTTTCGGTGGGTGGAGAAGGCGACCGGCACGATGATGACCTGCTCGGCGCCAGGAGACTGCGCAGAGCTCGAGCGCCGGCACGCCACAGGTGTCGGGCTGCTCACGGACGGCGGCGCGAGCCGCGGGAACCTCCTCTCGGGCGAGGCCGAGCACGTGATCCTGACCGTCAGTCGCATGGAGGCCGAGAAGGGCGCGAATCCCGGCTACCGAGCGTTCTTCTCGAACGGGTTCAACGTGACGCGGGTGCTCGTCCTCTTCTTCTGGGAGGTCCTGCTGGAGTGGTCGGCCGCGTTCCGTGCGGCCCGACGCGACGTGCAACCCCGGGGCCACCGCAGCGGCATCTACCCGTTCATGCGCGCCGCGATGTGCGTCGTCGTGCGCGACCTGATCGTCTACGGCGTGCTCCAGGACATGATGAAAGGCCGACCGGCGATGTACGCGACGTTCTCGAGCTACGACGAGGTCGCGCACCACTCTGGCCTCGAGCGGGCGGACACGCTCGAGGCATTGCGCAAGCTCGACCAGCAGTTCGGCAGGATCGACCGCGCCCGAAAGTACGCGGCGCGCCCATACGAGATCGTCGTCCTCTCCGACCACGGCCAGACCCAGGGAGCGACCTTCAAGCAGCGCAACGGGTATGGCCTGGACGACCTCGTCGAGCGCTCGCTGACGAGCGGTGACGTCGCCGACTTCTCGGGCGGTGACGAGCAGAGCTCGATGGTCGGCCATGCCTTGAGCGAAGCCACGGGCGCCGACGAGTCGAAGAAGAAGCGCCCGAAGAACGACGTCTCCGACCGGAACGTCGTCGTCATGGGCTCGGGAAACCTCGGCCTCGTCTACCTCATGGAGGAGACGGCCGCGTCGAGGGCGAGGACCCGCTCGCGCACTTTTCCCCGAATGCGCCTCGGCATCTCCTCCGCACCGACGGGTTCGCCGATGTCGCGGACATCATGGTCGGAAGCTTCTACGACCCGCAGCTCGACGAAGGCTGCGCCTTCGAGGAGCTGATCTCGTTCCACGGCGGAATGGGGGGGCCGCAGACCCGCGCGTTCATCCTCTATCCGACCAGCCTCCCGCTCCCCGCCGAGCCGATCGTCGGCGCCGCGGCCGTGCACGGGCTGCTACGCAGCTGGCGGCAGCGCCTGCAGCCTGCCGCCTGATCGTTCTAACCGCGCGTCGTCGCGGCCGCGACGAAGGTCGCGGCGCGCTCCGCGATCATCACCGTCGGCCAGTTCGTATGCCCGCTGGGAAGCACCGGGATCACGGAGGCATCTGCGATGCGCAAGCTGTCGAGCCCGCGCACGCGGAGGAGCGGGTCGACGACGGCGACCGGATCGGACCCCATCCGACACGTGCCGGCCGGGTGATAAAGGGTCTGCGACAGCTGGCGGATGTGGGCGCGGAGGTCGTCGTCCGAGCGCGCATCCGGGCCGGGGAGGAGCTCGGCGTCCACGAAGCCGGCCAGAGGCTCTTGCGAAAGGATGCGACGCGCGAGCCGCAGGCCGTGCAGCATTGTCGCCACGTCCTCGCCACCCGGATCGCCGAGATAGCCCGGGTCGATCGCGGGTAGCGCGCGCGGGTCGGCCGAGTGCAGGGTCACCGTGCCCACGCTCCTCGGCCTGAGCAGGACGACGGCCAAGGTGAGGCCGTGCTCGGTCGGTTGCTTCAACCCCTCTTCCTCGAACAGCACCGGGGCGAGGAGGAGCTCGAGGTCCGGCGCAGGCAGATCGGGTCTCGTGCGCACGAAGGCGACTGCCTCACCCAGGTTGGACGTCAGCGGGCCTCGTCCACATAGCGCCCAGGTGGCGAGATTCCGCAGTGACTCCGCTGTCGCGAGCGTCTCCACGCCCTTCGTCCTGACGAGGAGGCCGTTCGCGAGGTGATCGAGAAGGTTGGCTCCGACCCCAGGTAGCTCGTGCCGCACTTCGATTCCTACGTTCTCGAGCGCGGCGCGCGGGCCGATCCCGGAGAGCTGCAGAAGCTGCGGGGTGCCGATCGCCCCGGCACAGAGGATCACCTCGGCGCCTGCGAGCGCCTCGTCCTCGACCTCGTCCTCTCCTTCCACGCGGTACGTCACGCCGATAGCACGATCGCCTTCGAGCAGCACCCGCGTCACGAGCGCGGCCGTGACGACGGTTAGGTTGGGGCGACGTCGCGCGGCGCCAAGATAGCCGTCAAGGACGCTGAAACGCCGCCCGCGGCGCTGCGAGACGGGTACGAACCCGACGCCGGCGTTGTCCTCCGCGTTCAGGTCTTCGGAATAGGGGATCCCGACAGCTTGCGCCGCATGTACGAAGGCCTCCGCGAGCACGTGGCGCTCAGGGAGCTCGGCGAGCGGGAACTCGGCACGCGCGCTCCGGGCGAACGCGGGCTCGATGTCGGCCCAAGACCACCCGGTGCAGCCCCGCGCGGCCCAGTCGTCGTAGTCCGCACGGTGGCCCCGCAGCACCATCATCGCGTTCATGGCCGCGGACCCACCGAGCATGCGCCCGCGCGGGAACACGACCTCCCGTCCGTCCAGCCCACTCTGCGGAGTCGTCGAGTCGCCCCAGTCCACGCTGGTGCGATAGAGCCTCGAGAACGCCGCCGGGATCTTGGTCTCGAGCTTGCGAGAGCGGTGGCCCGCCTCGATGAGCAGCACGGAGACGCCGGGGTCCTCCGTCAGGCGGGACGCGAGGACGCAGCCAGCCGTCCCGGCGCCGACGATGACGACGTCGTGCATCCGGCGAGGATACGACTGTTCCACTCTTGTGACGGAGTCGTTCCCCATACGTCACACTGCGCGGCCTACGCTCGGGGCATGGCGACGGTGGCCGCGAAGACGAGCGAAAAGACCGCGGCGACCCCGTGGGGCAGCGCCGTCCTGATCGAGGAGGTCGCCGTCCCGCAGCGCGCCGGAGAGAAGCGCTTCTCCGTCGTCGTCCAGCTTCTCGAGACGCGCACCGGTGAGCGTCTCATCCGCTACGCCTACACGACTGCGGGATCGGCCCGACGAGGTCCCGTCACGATGCGGGCGCGCGACCTCGAGCGACTGCGGGCGGCGCTCGAGCGCGCGCCCGTTCTGAGGGAAGCTCTTGGGCTGTAGCGAGGGGCTCGCCTCGCTCCGAGCACGTGGGTGGTGCGGCGAGGCTCGGCTCGCCCGGCGTGCTGCCTACGCAGGGACGAGCGTGTGGGCGGCAGCCGCGTCGACGAGAGCCGCCAGCAGGAGCCCTCCGTCAGCCGAGCCGAGAAGCGGATCGACTGCGTGCTCGGGATGGGGCATGAGCCCCATCACGTTGCCTGCTTCGTTGATCACGCCGGCGACGCTGCCGAGCGAGCCGTTGACGTCCTCGCCGTAACGAAGGACGACCTGGCCGCGCGCCACCAGTTGGACGAGGATCGCTTCGTCCGCATACCAGGCCCCCTCGCCGTGCTTCACGGGAATGACGAGCTCCTGGTCGGCACTGCAGCGGCGGGTGAAGAGCGTCTCGGCGTTCTCGACGCGAACTCGGATGTCACGACAGACGAACTCGAGCTGCCGGTTCGGACGCAGCACACCGGGGAGCAAACGTGCCTCGCAGAGGATCTGGAACCCGTTGCAGATCCCGAGCACCGGGCCTCCGCTGGCCGCAAACCTGCGAACTGCGGTCATGGCGGGCGCGAGGCTGGCGATTGCCCCAGTCCGCAGGTAGTCACCGTACGAGAAGCCGCCCGGGAGCACGACTGCGCCGGTGCCGGCCGGAAGCTCGGGCTCCTCGTGCCAAACGAGCGCAGGTTCGGCGCCCACCGCCCCGAGCGCCCACGCTGCGTCGCGATCGTCGTTCGAGCCCGGAAAGGTGACCACGGCGACGACCGGGCGGCTGCTCACGAGCCGTCGACCTGGATCTCGACGCTCTCGATGAGAGGATTCGCCAGGAGCTCGGCGCACATCCGCTCGATCGTGGCGCGCGCCTCGTCTACGCCGGGTGCCTCGAGCTCGAGATCGATAACGCGCCCGACACGGGCAGTCGAGACGTCGAAGCCGAGCTTGTGCAGCGAGTGCTGGACGGCGTCACCCTGCGGATCGAGGATCCCTTGCTTCGGACGGACGAGAACCGTCGCCTTCACAGAACGACATCCGGTCTCGCGAGGTAGTCGACGAACGAAATCTCGGTCAGTCGCTCGAACGCCTCGACGTACCGCGCACGAGTGCCGGCGACGACGTCATCGGGCAGGTCCGGCCCGGGGGCTGTCTTGTCCCAGCCCGTCGTCTCGCACCAGTCGCGGACGAACTGCTTGTCGAACGACGGCTGCGGTCGTCCCGGCTCGTAGCTCGACGCAGGCCAGAAGCGCGACGAGTCGGGTGTCAGGGCTTCGTCGCCGAGGACGATCCCCCCGTCGGCACCCACACCGAGCTCGAACTTCGTATCGGCCAGGATGATCCCGCGCGCCTCCGCGTGCGCCGACGCGAATCGATAGAGCGCGAGAGATGCCTGCTTCGCGGTTCGATAGCGGTCGATTCCGCAGAGCTCCCCCGCCTGTTCCTCGTCGATGTTGAGGTCGTGGCCCTCCGTGGCCTTCGTCGCGGGCGTGAAGATGGGCTCGGGTAGCCGCGCCGACTCAACCAGCCCGGTCGGCAGCTCATGGCCGCAGACGGCCCCCGTCCGTCGGTAGTCGCTCCACCCCGAGCCGGCGAGGTACCCGCGCACGACGCACTCGATCGGGAGCATGTCGAGCTTGCGACAGACCATCGTGCGCCCGTCCTCGCGGATCTCGAGCAGATGGTTCGGCACGATCTCACGCGTCCGCGCGAACCAGAAAGCCGAGAGGCCCGTCAGGACGCGTCCCTTGTCCGGGATCGCCGTCGGGAGGACGACGTCGAACGTCGAGATCCTGTCACTGGCCACGAGAGCGAGAGTGCCCTCTCCCAGCGCGTAGATCTCACGCACCTTGCCGCTTGCGACATGCACCGCGTCGACGGTCATGCGCTCACCTCCTCCTTGTCGTGGTCGAGGGCTCGAAGTCGCGCGAACACCACGTCTCTGTGGCGAGTGAACGTGCCGATGTCGAAGACCTCGTTCACGTTGACCCGACCTGCGATTTCGGCATCCGCCCGAACGAGGCTCCGAAAGTCGAGCCCTTCGTCCCAGGCGCGCATGGCATGCCGCTGGACCGTCCTGTATGCACTGTCGCGGTCGAGGCCCGACGCGACGAGCGCGAGCAGCAGCCGCTGACTGAAGAACAGCCCGCCTGTCGCCTCGAGGTTCGCGCGCATCCGCTCCGGGCGAACCACGAGCCCTTCGACGAGCCACGCGAAGCGGTCGAGCATGTAGTCGACCGCGAGGAACGCGTCGGGCAGCACCACCCGCTCCGCCGATGAGTGCGAGATGTCTCGCTCATGCCAGAGCGCGACGTTCTCGAGCCCGACAAGCGCGAACCCGCGTACGACGCGGGCCAGGCCGCAGATCCGCTCGGAGACGATCGGGTTGCGCTTGTGCGGCATCGCGGACGAGCCCTTCTGCCCGCGGGTGAAGGGCTCCTCCGCCTCGCGAACCTCCGTCCGGGCAAGGTGCCTGATCTCGAGCGCGAAGCGGTCGAGCGAGGATGCGACGAGCGCGAGCGCCGAGAGGAGCTCAGCGTGGCGATCGCGCTGGAGGATCTGCGTCGAGCTCGGCGCCGGCTCGAGACCGAGCGCTTCGCAGGCAATCCGCTCGACATCCGGTGTCGTCGTCGCGTAGGTGCCGACGGCGCCCGAGAGCTTGCCGACCCGCATTCCGGCGAGCGCATGCTCCAGTCGCGTGCGGTCGCGCGTGAGCTGGAATGCCCAGCCGGCGAGCTTCAATCCGAAGGTCGTCGGTTCGGCGTGAACGCCGTGCGTCCGTCCGATCGTGAGGGTGTTGCGGTGCTCCTCGGCGCGCGCGACGACCGCAGTGAAGGCCCGCTCGAGGCCCGCCACGAGGAGCTCGCCGGCGTCCTGCACGGTTAGTGCAAGCGCAGTGTCGAGCACGTCCGACGAGGTCAAGCCGTAATGCAGCCAGCGACCGTCCGGGCCGAGATCGGCGGAGACCGCGTCGACGAACGCCGCGACGTCGTGGTTCGTCGTCCGCTCGAGCTCCGCGACGCGTTCGGCGCTCGGTGCCCGGGCACGATCCCGAATCGCTCGCGTGGCGGAAGCCGGCACAACCCCGACCTCGGCCCACGCGTCGAGCGCGGCCAGCTCGACGGCGAGCCAGCGCTCGAGCTTTGCCTCCTCCGACCAGACACGCACCATCCCGGGTCTGGTGTAGCGGGAGATCACCGAGTCGATTCTAGTCGGCGTACCTGTGGGCCAGCCGGCATCTTCTCGGCACGCTCTCGCTCACCACTCGTACGACTTTCGACGATAGGCTCAAAGGTGGGTGGAGGCGAGGGGTGGCCCCGGGACGCGTCATCGTCTCAGTCCCGTCTCCCCCCCGAAACGGAGAGCGTGACGCCGCTCGCTGCCCCCATGGCGATGTCGGCCCGGCAGCGCATGCCCGCAAACTCGATGCGACTCACCGCCGCGTACGCGGCGTCCCTCGCGCGGGTCACCGTCTGTCCGAGGCCGGTGACAGCAACGATCCTGCCCCCATTCGTCACGAGCCGGTCGCCGTGGAGCGCGGTTCCTGCATGGAACACGAGAGCCCCCTCCGCCTCGGCCTCCTCGACGCCGGTGATCTCGGTGCCCCGGTCACCTGCTGCCGGATACCCGTCCGCCGTCGCAACGACGGTTACCGCCGAGGCGGCACTCGCTCCGACGGCGACACCGCCGAGGTCCCCGCTGGCCGCTGCGCCGAGAACACTGAGCAGATCTCCATCGAGCAGCGGGACGAGCGCCTGTGTTTCGGGATCGCCGAAGCGGCAGTTGAACTCGAGAACACGTGGGCCGCTCGATGTCAGCATCAGACCTGCGTAGAGCAGACCGATGAAGGGCGCGTTCCGCCGAGCGAGCTCCGCGAGCACCGGGCGGTGGATCCGTGCCACGAGCTCCTCGACCTCGGACGCCCCGATGCCGGGAACGGGTGCATAGGCACCCATCCCACCCGTGTTCGGGCCTTCGTCCCCGTCATGTGCTCGCTTGAAGTCCTGAGCCGAGAGCAGCGGGAGCGCAGCGCGCCCGTCACAGACGGCGAAGAGCGAGACCTCCTCGCCCTCAAGGAGCTCCTCGACGACGACCCTGTCACCGAGGGAGCCCACCGCGCGAAGCGCGGCATCGAGCTCGCCTTGAGACCTGCACACGAATACGCCCTTGCCGGCAGCGAGCCCGTCGGCCTTGACGACACACGGTGGACGGGCGATCGGAAGCTGCGCGGCCGTCGGCACTCCCGCAGCCGCCATGACGTCCTTCGCGAAGGACTTGGATCCTTCGATCGCAGCGGCGCGTTTCCCCGGGCCGAAGACCGCGATCCCGAAGCGTCGCAGCACGTCGGCAAGGCCCACGACGAGCGGAACCTCGGGCCCTACGACGACGAGCTCGACGTCCAAGGACCTCGCGAGGCCCAGAAGCCCCTCGGCGTCCTCCGCGCGAATCGGATGGCAGTCTGCGAGCCCAGCGATCCCGGGGTTCCCCGGTGCCGCGTGGAGCTCGGTCAGCGTCGGTGACTGTGCGAGCTTCCACGCGAGCGCGTGCTCACGACCACCGGAACCGACGAGGAGAACGCGCACCGCGCGAGTCTAAGTGCGGAGATGAACGACGAATGAGTGCCGAGAGCTCGTAGAGTTCGGCTCATGGATCACGCAGCGTTCCAGCGCTGGCTCGACGACTACGTCGACGCCTGGAGAACGTACGACGAAGAAGCCATCGGTGCGCTCTTCAGCAACGACGCCCGCTACCGCTACCACCCGTGGGACGAGGATGACGACGCGGTCCTGGGACGCGAGGCGATCGTCGCGAGCTGGCTGGCTGATCCTGACGACGCGAGCTCGTGGTCGGCGGAGTATCGGCCGTGGGCGATCGAAGGCGACAGGGCGGTAGCGGTCGGTACGTCGCGCTATCTGTCCGAAGACGGCAACTCCGTCGACCGCGAGTACCACAACGTCTTCCTCTGCCGGTTCGACGACAACGGACACTGCCGCGAGTTCACCGAGCTCTTTTCTCGCGCGCCGTAGTCCGTCGTAGGTCAGGCGAGGTCAACCGAGCGCGAGCACACGCTCGCGGGCCGCTCCGGTACCAACGAGCGTCACCGGGACGTCGAGCGTCGACTCCACGAAAGAGACGTACGCGCGCGCGGCGTCCGGCAGCTCGTCACCGATACGCTCGCCCCATCCGCGCCGCGTCTCGAACACGGGCCGGCAGTGGTGGAAGTCGCTCTGATGTGCGGGGAACTCCTCGGTCTCGCTTCCGTCGTCGAGCCGATACCGAACGCACACTGGGATCTCCTCGAACTCGGAGAGCACGTCGAGCTTCGTGAGCGCGAGCGACGTCATGCCGTTCACCCGGACGGCGAACCGGAGCGCGACCAGATCGAGCCAACCGCACCGGCGCTCACGACCGGTGACGGTGCCGAACTCGTTACCGAGCGACTGGACGCGCGCTTGCTCCGGCCCCTCGATCTCGCTCGGGAACGGCCCTTCGCCGACACGTGTCACGTACGCCTTCGACACACCCAGAATCTCGTCGAACCTGTTCGGCCCTATCCCGAAGCTCACAGCAGCACCCGCGGCGATCGGGCTCGAGGAGGTCACGAACGGGTACGTGCCGTGGTCCAGGTCGAGCAGCGTCCCCTGCGCACCTTCGAAGAGGACCCGCTCGCCGGACCGCAACGCGCGATCCACGAGGAGCGACGTGTCCGCGACGTACGGGCCCAGCCGCTCGGCCAGCCGCACGTGCACCTCGACGATCTCCTCGACGTCGAATGGCTCGAGCTCGTACACGCGCTGCAGCCAGATGTTCTTCTCCGCGGCCGCGAGCTCGATCTTCTGCCGAAGGATCTTGGAGTCGAGCAGGTCCTGCACGCGGATTCCGATGCGGGTCGCCTTGTCCGCATACGCAGGACCGATTCCGCGCCGCGTCGTCCCGATCTGGAGACGGCCGAGCTTTCGCTCTCGCGCACCGTCCAGCGCGACGTGCCAGGGCATGATCAGGTGCGCGTTGCCGGAGACGAACAGAAGACCTCGAGTCTCGTGCCCGCGCGCCT
>JAIBJO010000112.1 GCA_020029615.1 Actinomycetota bacterium | reverse complement strand
TGCGGCAGCTGGGGATCGGCTAGGTGGCCACCTACGCGCTGGGCCATGCGGGCGTCATGCAGGGCGTGAAGCGGGACCTGTCGCCCGAGCAGAAGGCGGAGCGGCGCTCAGCCGGGAAGGCGAAGGCAGCCGCCGCGCTTGAGCGGCTGGACGCGGGTATCGCCCGGATCGTTGCGGACGATGATGCCTTCGCGGAGTACCTGCGGCTCTCTGGCCATATGCACGGCTACAGCTGGGGCAACCGGCTTCTCATCTGGATACAGCGGCCAGACGCGGGACTCGTAGCGGGCTTCCACGCGTGGAAGCAGCTGGGGCGTCCCGTGGTGAAGGGCGCGAAGGGCATCCAGATCCTCGCGCCGATGGTGCGCAAGGAGAACGTCGGCGAGGACAAGGCCGGGCTCACGGAGTCTCGTTCGGGCGCCACGGTCGACGCTGACGGGACCGTTCGTAAGGTCGTGGGCTTCCGGGTCGCGTACGTCTTCGCGGTCTCGGATACGGAGGGCGGGCCTGTGAGCCTCCCCCAGCCGGTGCCGCTGGACGATGACTCGCAGGCCGCCCGGGATGCCGAAAGGCTCTTGCAGCATCGGGCCGTGACGCTGGGCGTCGTGCTCGACATGAGCGAATCGCCTGAGCTGGGCAACGGCACGGACGGCAAGCCCGCCGGCCTGTACCGGGCTTCTGAGCGGCTCATCATCGTAAACGCGGCGCTCCCCGCCGCTCACCGTGCGAAGACGCTCGCCCACGAGCTCGCCCACCACGTAGCGGGCAAGCTCGGGCGGGCCGATGGGGAAATCGTCGCCGAGGGCGCCGCGTACGTCGTCGCAGGCTTCTTCGGGTTGCCGACGGACGGCTACTCCATCCCCTACGTAGCCAACTGGTCCGCACAGGCCGACGGCGGCCCGGCACGGGTGCGGGCGCTCCTCGAGTCGATCGCCAAGGTAGCGGACGAGATCCTGTCGGACATGCCGGAGTGCTTCAGCTGCGGCGCGACGCCGCAGGCGGGCGAGGGGTGCGTGGCGTGCATGGCGTAGCTGGTTGCGGCTGCCAGCGCGGGTTGAATGACGCCTGCGGGGTGCCAGCGGCCACGCGCCCTGGCATCCCGGAGTCGCCGAACCCGGCCTCCAAGTCCAGCGACCGAAGGGAGTCTCCACGAATGGGCGAGTACGCGACGTACAAAGAGCAGGAGATCAAGATCGGCACCTGCGAGGATCTCTACTACTTGCGCTTCGATCAGCGCGACCGGATCCGGGATTATGACTTCACGCCGGACGTCTTCCGCTACCGCTTCCCGTTCCCGGACGAGGACGGCATCGAGCCCGGCGCGTTCTCCGATCACGACCGCGGGGAGCGGATCCCGGGCTGGACCATCCCGGCCGACTGGATCGGTCACTACTCGGTCCAGTTCATCGCTCAGGCGGGGTACGTCGCAAGCCTCCCCTGCCCTGAGTCCGTGGGCGGGCCGCCCGGGCTCGACCCCGTCGACGTCGGCGGCGTGAAAGTTCACCGCAACGGTTGGCACGGCCATGCCGTCGTCAAGCAACAGCGGCTCCTGAACGGCCAACTTCTCACGGTCGTCGGCTGCAACGCCTGCGGCGCGGCCTGGCGCCTGGAAACCCTCGAGGACGCCGAGCCTGTGATCGTGGCCTTGCGGGCCGAGGCCGACAGGGAGCGTCGCCTCAGAGGGCAGGAAGCGCGCGCCGACTACCTGCATACGATCGCCGACCGGATCGCGCAGGGCTACGCCGTCTCGGTGCTGGCATGAACGCCGCGCAGGTCGCCTACCTAGCGTTCGTCGGCTTCATCGCGGCGGTGTGCTGGATCCTCGCGTACGGCCTCGTCGGCTTCGTAACCGACCTGGCCGCACGCCTCATCGTAGGGATGGTCTGATGCTTGCCACTACTCACAATATGCGCAGGATATGGCCGGAGGACCGGCACCTCGACACGCCGAACGGTCCTGTCGTCATTCTCTCTCGCAAGCCGGTTGCGTGGTCGCCTGATACGCAAGAGGTCTTCAGCGCCAACCCGGGCGACTACTTCTGGCAGCCGGACGACGAGCCGCTTCGAGATCGCGAGGGGAACCCGATGCTCCTCGCGTTCGAGCGGCACGGATTCGAGGTCGTCGACGATGGCTAGTTGGCGTGACGACGACTGGCGCGAGATCGCCGAAGGCCACGACCGGCGAGCCGAGCTCGGACCGATCCTCGAGGACGACGACTACCAGTCCTACCTGGACGCCGAGCCGGCCGACGTAGACCGGCCGCGCATCCCCGGGCTGGAGCCTCCCCCGATCCCGCGTGAGCCGGAAGACGTCCGGCGCCTGCGGGCAACCATCCATGACGACCGCAACCGGCTCAAGCCGGACGGACTCGAATGACTACCCCTTGGCCGGAGGGCATCCCGCACACGGCCGCCCAGCGAACCGAGACGTTCCGGGACCGCTACTGCCTGTGCGGACTCTCGGGGCTCCAGGGCGATCGTCCACAGCGTCCCCCCGTCGAAAGGATCCGGCGGGGGGCGCTGTCCCTCCTCGTGTGCCGGGACTGCAAGGGGCTACGGCGTGCCTGACTTCGACGCCATCCTCAAGCGCGCCCGCGGAGAGCCCGAATCGACTACCGCACCGGCACGGCGTCGGCCGCTCGCGCTCGTCGGCGTCTCCGAGGTAGCGGCCATGCTCGGCTGCTCCCGCCAGTACGCATCAAAGCTGGCGCACGAGCCGCCGGCCGGGTTCCCGGCGCCGCTCGAGACACTGAGGAGCGGCCCCGTCTGGGACCGACGGCGCATCGAGGACTGGCAGAACGACCGCTAGACGAATCAGGGAATCACTCAGAAGGCGCGGAAGCCTCGGGCGCAGGCTCGGGGCTTCCTTGCGTCTCCACGCCCAGATCGTCCGTCTGCCACACAGAGAGAGGGGCGCCGGCCGAGGGACCGGAAGTGTCCAGCGACCGAGCATCAGCCGACGCCCCGCCGGAGTCTACCGCGCGCAGGCGCGACAACGCGCACGCCTGGCACAGCTCCAGCCGACGGGACCCGAACCGGCGCCGCACGTGCACCTCCCGCCGGCAATCGTCGCACCGTCCTGGCCCCGCCTCGGGGAGCGTCGTCTCATCCGGCACAACGGCCATGCCGCGGCCGATGTTCGCGATCATCGCGAGAATCTCCGGCGGGGGAGGCACCCGCTCGACTTCCTCAACCCCATCCTGCCGCTCGTAGGCGGCCAGCCGGTCCCTCGTCTTGAAGTAGACCTCCCGCAGCTCGGCGTACGACGGCCACACCCTGGAGTTGCGAATGATCGTCTCCACAGTCGCAGTCGCCGGCTCGAGCTCCCAGCCGCGCAGGTAGCCGAGGTACAAGTCGATTGTCTCCTGCTCCAAGAACCGCGGGAACGCGGCCAGGAGGCGCGACAGGAGCGGGCGGGCCTCCTCGTCCGTCACGCTGCTTCTCCTCCCCGTAGGACGTCGGCCGGCGACACGCCGCGCCGCACCTGCGGGCCCACGGTGCCGAGCAGCGTCCATTGGTTCACGAGCGCCGTGTCCGTCAGATCGATGCCCGGCCAGCGACGCCGGTACTCGGCACACCGCTCCGCGATCAGCGAAGGGGTGGCATTGACCTCTCGGAGCTGGCGAACGACTCCGTTCCTCTTGCTGCGCTCGTTCCGTGTTCCGGGGTAGCCGAGCTCGGCGACGAGCGCATCCCAAATCACGTCGGGAGCCCGCGCCGGCGAGACAGGAGCGATAGCGACTGTCTCCTCTGACGCTCTAGTGACGCCCTCGGCGGGTCGTGGACCCGGGGTGGCCGGAGCGTCCTTCCGACCCTGGCCTAGAGCACCCCGGGTCGTACGCCCGGGGTCGATGGCCGTCACGAGATCCGACGTCCCCGCCCGCTTCGTCCGCTCGATCCACCCGGCCTGCTCGAGCTCGGCCAGGTGCTCGCGCACCGTTCGCGGATGCAGCGACGTCTCTCTGCCGAGCGTCGCCTGCGAAGGGAAGCACGATCCGCCCCGCTCGTTCATGTGTAGCGACAGGGCGAGCGCGACCAGCTTGGACGTCGGCGGCAGGTCGGACTCGACGACGGCCGAGCGCCAGGTGAAAAGCGGCGACAGGCTCCCGCTCACTCGGGGATCGTCTCGTCCATCGTCTGTCCGCAGCCGCCGCACACGATCTCGCCGACCTCGAGCATCACGTCGTCCGGGACCCGAAGCGCGATCGATACGGCCGCCGGCGCGGGGCAGCTCATCGCAAAGCACTCGTAGGAGATCGCGACGTCGATCACGAGAACGGCGCCTCCCGGCGGAGACCCGTCACCTTCACCTTCGTCGAGAACGTGACCTCGTCGCCGGTCTCCTCGTCCCGCTTCAACTTCTGGAAGCGTCCGACGACGTAGCCGGACACGTCCAGGTCGATGCTCTTCCCCGCCACGAGACGGCGGATGAGCGCGCAGTCGTCCGGGTTGCCGCGATCGAGCGGAATGACGCCGGCCACGGCCAGCTCGATCCAGTCGTTCGCGAGCCCGTCGATGCCGGGAAGCGCGAGCTGCCCGGGCCCGGGCGTCTCCACGAGCTCGGCCGCAAGGTCGTCCGTGATGGTCTCCTCCGTGGTGCCGTCGGCCGCGTGCTCCTCGAGCACCTCCGCCGGCTCTGTTGCCGCTGTCGCCATGCTCTGCTCCTTTCGTCGTGCCTTCGTGGTGATCCAGTCGTCGTACTCCTCGAACGGATGCTCGACGTCGAGATGACGCACCTGCGCCGCGCGCGCCCGGTCCGGGTAGTCGATCGCCACGCTCCCGCCGCACTTGCAGGACGTGACGACGATCAGAGCGCCTCGATCCGAACGACCGTCCGGGCGTTGCCGCCCGCCGGGTGCTGCCGAAGCGCCAGCTTCTTCACCTGCGAGTCGTTCTCGAGCAGACCCCCCTTCTGCAACCCGTCGAGAACCGTCTTGGCGAGGTTGTCGATGTCGCCACGGCCACCGTAGAAGTCGACCTCGACGCGCACCGGGCCCGCGAACTTGGCGCCAGCGGCGACGGCCTCCCACGCGATCGCACCCTCGGCCGCCTGCGTACGCTGCGGCGTGTAGAAGCCATGCCGGCCACGCCTAGGCCGCCCCTTCGGGACGGGAGCTCCGGGGATCTCGAGGACGGTCACTCGGACCCGCCGCTTCCGCTGTTAGAAGAAGGCACGGGACCCGGATTCGTGCTCGACGATGCACCGCACACCGGCGGTCTGGGCCCACAGGTGCGACCGCCAGCATTCGGTCCGTGGTGCCGTGCTGGCCCGCATCCGGTCGACCCTTCGTTGCCATGTCACCCGGATCGGCCGGAGCCTGTCGGCGGGGATGGCCGCGACCGCGTATTGGTAGCGGGTGATCTCGTCTCGGCACCTGCGGTAGGAGGCTTGTTGGTGGTCTGCGCGGAGCAGCTGGATCAGCTGCCGTTCAGCCGCAGACTCCGGTGAAATTCCGCCGGCGCCTCCGTAGCTTGCTCCTGTCCAGGCGAACGCGGCCAGCGGGAACACGACCGCCACCACGAAACACGCGGCGAAACGGACGGCGCCGATCACGCGGGCACCCGGTCGGCGAGCAGCTCCAGCGACTCAGGCGACGGGTAGATCGCGAACCAGCCGAGCTCGGACGAGTCGCCGTCCCAGTAGACCCGGAGCGGCATCCCGGACAGTCGCCCTGAGTCGTGGTACTCGAAGCCCTGCACGGTGCCGACGAGGCCCGTCCGCTTATGCCGCACCCGCGCGCCCGGCTCCAATCCGATACCGGCGAGGGCGGCCTCGGTGTAGTTGTGATCGCGCCACGTCAGGCTGCCGTCGTCGCCTACTTCGAGCAGGCCGACGGCGCCCCGATCGCGTTGCTCTGCCCACTGGTCGGCGTAGTCGCGGTCGTAGCGGTAGGCGATGTCGGCAGGCTCCTCGCGGCCGTCGAGCCAGCGGACGATGAACGCGGCGTCTTCTACGGTGTGAGAGGGTTCCGGTCGCATGAAGTCTCCTCCTCGTTGGAAGCGGGGCCGGGGGTTTCTGCGTTGGGGGCGGCCGGTTGCACGGCTGCCCCCGCTTCAAGCCAGGACGGCAAGGCGGCCGGCGGCGTGGGCAAAGACACGGGCCGGTACAACAGGCCCGCTTCTGTGAGCGCGGGAACGAGCGGGACGCCGTCACCGACGGCCTCGGCTATCTCACGGGGAACGGTCAGGCAGTAGGTGTCAGACCTACGTCCTGGCCTGGCCTTTATCAGCACGCGGATCTTGTAGGCCCTCACGCGGTCGCCTCCCGGCAGGCAGCCTCGACAGCCGCCAGGTCGTCTCCTGTGGCACGCCGGTCGAGGACGACGACGACGACCGGGCAGCCTTCGTATTCGCGTCCGCCGTCGGGGCCGAGCTCGGAGATGAGAAGGTCTCCCCACTCGGTGCCGTGACGCGGGATGGTCTTCTCGTCCCAGCGGTAGAACTCCAGGCCCGTCCGTTTGTTCGACCAGCCGAGCAGACCACGCACTACTTCCGGGATCGCGACGCGAATCTTGTAGGGGCCGCCGCTCATTCGTCTCCGACCGTCGCTTCCGTCAACCAGCCAGATCAGCTCTTCCATCAGGGCATGGACTTGACGCTCCAGGGCCGCGATCCGTTCGGCGTCGCTCATCTATCTCTCCTTTCCGGCCGGGGCGAACAGGCTGAGCTGCTGCAACCGTCGTGCGGCCAGCCCGAGATACTCGGCCGAGAGGTCGATGCCGATGCTGCGGCGGCCAAGCCGGCGGGCGACCAGGCAAGTCGTGCCCGACCCTGCGAACGGGTCGAGGACGACAGCGGGGGCGAGGACCGCGCCAAGATGCGCGCCTAGCGGGTCGTCTAGTTGCCACTCGACGGGGTCGAAGCATTCGCACGTCGGCCGCCACCCGGTCGTCGACGTCGACTTCACCATCCGCACGTCGAAGCCACGACGCTCAGACGTTCGGGGCTTCTGCCCGTTCGTCGTGCGCCCTTCGGCGTCGAGCTCGGCCTCGGTCGTTCGTTCCCACGGTGCCCCGCACTCCGGGCAAACCCCACGCTCCGACGTGCCCGCCAGGATCATCGGCTCAACCAGCTTCTCCGGCCATGTTGCGAAGTGGGCTTCCGGGTACGGATGCGTGGCGATCGTCCACACCGACCGGCGGTTGCGGCCGGAGCCGGGCCACCGCTCGCCGTCACGATGCTGCAGGGAGCCGTCTCCTGCCTGGACGTGGGTCTGCCTGCGCCCGTCCGGGCCGCGGGGGGCTTCACCCTCGGAGCCGTCCAACGTCTCGACCTGCGGCGGCGCCTTGAAGTCCACATGGCGCAACGGTGTCGACTTGGCGAAGTCGTCGTTGTAGCGCGACCGGATCGCCTTGCTGGAATCGTCGGCGCCAGGGCTGCTGTTGCGACCAGCCGAGTGTGTGTTCGGCGAGTAGTCCTCCCGGATCGCCTCCGCGTCGTAG
>JAIBJO010000183.1 GCA_020029615.1 Actinomycetota bacterium | reverse complement strand
GCAGGCGAAGATAGGGGACTGGGTCGCTTCACTTCCCGACGGCGCGGACACGCTCGTCGGCGAGGAGGGGTCGCAGCTCTCCGGCGGCCAGCGGCAGCGAGTCGCCCTCGCGCGCGCACTTCTCTCCGAGGCGCCGGTGCTCGTCCTCGACGAGCCGACTGCGCACGTCGACCGCGCCACCGCGGAAGCGCTCGTCGGCGACATCCTTTCGGCGGCTGAAGGCCGTTCGGTCCTGCTGATCACACACCGGCCCGAGGGCCTCGATCTCGTCGACGAGATCGTGCGCCTCGACGAGGTTGCCGGTGTCCGGGAGCGAGCGTAGGCTCACGCGTCGTGGCCGAGGTCCTTGCTCTCGTTGCGGCCTTCTTCTTCGCGCTTGCGGCGACGCTGCAGCAGAAGGGAGCGCTCGGAACGGGCGAGGTCTCTCTCGGCTCGCCGAGCTCGCTCGTCAACCTGGCGAAGCAGACGTGGTGGCTTTTCGGCACGCTCGCGCTCCTCGTCGGGTACGCGTTCCAGGCGGTGGCTCTTGCGAACGGCCGCCTGGCGGTCATCCAACCGCTGCTCGTGACGACGATCGTGTTCGCTCTCCCACTCGGGTATCTCCTCACGAGCCAGGTGGTCCACAGGAGAGAGATCCTGGGCGCAGTTGTCGTCGTATTCGGCCTCGCAGTGTTCATGGTGGTGGGCGACGCTGCGGATGGGGTGGACAACGCGCCGGCGAGTGAGTGGGCCATTGCCGTAGCCGTGTTCTCTGCAATCGCCGTGGTGTTGCTCGTGCTCGGCGGCCGTGGCACGGGCCCTCGGAAGGCCGCTCTCTACGGCGCGTGTGCCGGCGTGCTATACGGCCTCTCCGCATCACTCTGCAAGCCGACCGTCGAGATCTACGGCGACAGCGGTCTTGCGGCAGTTCTCGAGAGCTGGGAGTTCTATGCCTTCGCGGTCGCCGGAATCTTGGCCTTCCTCGTGCAGCAGGTCTCGCTCTCGACGGGGAATCTCGCCGCCTCGGTCGCCACGGTCTCGGTTTGCAATCCACTCGTGAGCATCGTGATCGGCACACTGCTCCTCGACGAAAGGCTCGCGGAGCCGACCTGGCACAAGCTCATCGCGTACTGCGGGCTCGCCCTGGCGCTCGGAGGCGCCGTCGTGATCTCGCTGGCGACCGAGGGTGTCAAGGAGCAGGGCGACCGCGCGCCCGTGCCTGCGCCTGCAACGTGATCGGCTCCGTTACGGCGGCGGCTTTGGCGTGAACGGAAGGAGCTCGTCCTGTCCTTCCTGCACCACGCCATAGTGCGATTCGGGAACCTCGTTCCACGCGCCGACGAGGTCGCCGAGCGGCTCCGAGACGACGAGCCGCGACTCGTCCGAGAGCTTCTGCAGGACCGCGATCTCTGGGTGCTGCTCGCGAAGCGTGTCCACGCGTGTCGAGTAGAAGAGCGACCGCGAGCTGCCCTCGCTCGAATAGCGAAACGCCCATACGCTTCGTCCGTCGGTCGTCGCCACCGTCATCTGGATCGGGTGCTCGACACCCCGAAGGCGACCGATGTGCTCGATGACACCGACTGCACGTTCGACTGCCGCCGGAGGATCGTCCTCGAGCCCCTGGGTGAGGGCGAGGTAGAAGAACACCTCGGAATCGGTCGAGCCCTCGATCGCCGGATAGAGCTCCGGGTCGATGGCGAGGATCAGGTCGCGCTTGACGGCGTGGAAGTCGCGGATGAGCCCGTTGTGCATCCAGAGCCAGCGCCCGTGCCGGAACGGATGGCAGTTCGTCTGCTGGACGGGAGATCCCGACGATGCGCGAATGTGCGCGAACACGAGCCCTGACTCGAGATGGGTCGCGAGATCGCGCAGGTTTCTGTCGTTCCACGCCGGCTCGACGCTGTGGAACGTGCCCGGCGTCTCACCGACGCCGTACCAGCCGATGCCGAATCCGTCGCCGTTCGTCGTTTCCGCGCCCATCGTCGAGTGCAGGCTCTGGTCGATCAGGGAGTGCTTCGGCTTGTACAGGAGCTCCTCGATGCGGACGGGCGAGCCCGAGTATGCGAGCCATCGACACATGGTTGTCTCCTTCCTAGTGCGCGAACGACGTGCCGGATGCACGGTCGTGCACGGGCGTGGGTTGGCGCTCGAGCCGCGGGAGCTGCCGCTCGATGTCCGCGACGAGCATGTCCGCCAGGTTCCACCTCGGGCTTCAGCGTGAACGCGAAGACGGGGAGCTCGTCGCCGTGCGTGAGAAGCGCGAACGGTCCCATCTCGGCGATCGTGCCGGAGAGGCGCGTGGCCACGTCGCGAGCGTACCCCTGGACGCGGCGATAGCCGTCGAAGCCGAGCCGGAGGAAGTTGTAATACTGCGCCACGACCTGCGAGCCTGGCCGTGAGAAGTTCAGGGCGAAGGTCGGCATGTTGTCGCCGAGGTAGTTGACCCAGAAGATCAGATCCTCCGGCAGGGCGGCTGCGTCACGCCAGACGATCCAGCCCACGCCGGGGTACACCAGCCCGTACTTGTGTCCCGAGGTGTTGATCGACGCGACCCGGGGGAGCCCGAAGTCCCACTCGAGCTCCAGGTCGAGGAACGGTGCGATCATCGCTCCGGACGCGCCGTCGACGTGGACGGGCACGTCCAGGCCTGTCTCCTTTTCGAAGGCGTCGAGCGCGGCGCAGATCTCCTTCACGGGCTCGTACGCGCCGTCGAACGTCGAGCCGAGGATCGCCACGACGCCGATCGTGTTCTCGTCGCACAGTTTCACTGCCTCTTCGGCGGAAAGGGTGAAGCGGCTCCCTTCCATGGGCACGAGCCGCATCTCGACGTCCCAGTAGTTCGCGAACTTCTCCCAGCAGACCTGGACGTTGATGCCCATGACGAGATTGGGCTTGTCCGTCGGCTTGCCCTCGGTCGCACGCCGCTTCTGCCAGCGTCGCTTGAGCGCGAGGCCGCCCAGCATCGCCGCCTCGCTCGACCCGGTCGTCGAGCAGCCCGTCGCCTCGTCGGCCTCGGGAGCGTGCCAGAGGTTGGCGAGAATGTTGACGCAGCGCATCTCGATCTCCGCCGTCTGCGGGTACTCGTCCTTGTCGATCATGTTCTTGTCGAAGCACTCGGCCATGAGCTTCTCGGCCTGTGGCTCCATCCACGTGGAGACGAACGTCGCCACGTTCAGCCGCGCGTTTCCGTCGAGCATGAGCTCGTCGTGGATGATCTGGTAGGCGACGTCCGGGGGCATTTCGCCCTCCGGGAGCGCGTGGCGTGGGATCGTTCGCGTCTCGAGGCTGAAGTGCGGCGCGACCGC
>JAIBJO010000028.1 GCA_020029615.1 Actinomycetota bacterium | reverse complement strand
AATGGCTAGAGAGACGCGCCCGTGATCCCGGTCCGCTGGCAGGAGATCGAAGAGCTCCGGCTCGGCCGGCTGGACCGGGCCGATTCGGGTGGGGTGATCACCGGGATCAGGGCCGACTCGCGCGAGGTCGGGCCGGGGGATCTCTTCGTCGCGCTCAATACAGGTATCCGATACATCGAAGCAGCTCGCGCTCGAGGTGCTGCGACACTCGTGCCGGACGAGCAGGAAACAGCCCTTGGAGCACTGGCTGCGCTGGTCCGCTCGAAGAGCGAAGCGCGTGTGGTGGCCGTGGTCGGCTCCGCCGGCAAGACGACGACGAAGGACGTCCTCGGCGCGCTCTGCTCCCCTCACGTGCCGACGATCTGGGCCGAGAAGAGCCTCAACAACGAGATCGGCCTTCCGTTGACGGTGTGCCGGCTCGAGCCCGACACGCGCGTGCTCGTCACGGAGATGGGGATGCGCGGGCTCGGTCAGATCGCGGCGCTGTGCTCGATCGCGCTGCCGGAGATCGTTGTCGTGCCCCACATCGGCCCCGAGCACCTTGCGTTGCTCGGCTCCGTCGAGCGGGTCGCGGAGGCGAATGCCGAAGCTATCGCGTCGCTTCCGACGGGCGGCACCGCTGTCGTACCCGCTCGGGCTGAAGAGCTCGGCCCGTATCTCGCGCGGGACGACATCACCGTCCGCCGGTTCGAGGCGCACGACGTCGCGCAGGCGGGCAGGATGACGCGCTTCTCGCTGAACGATCAGGTCCTCGAGCTCGAGCTCCCGTTCACGCAACGCCATCACGCCGTCAACACTCTGGCGGCGCTGCATGCGTACTCCGCTCTCGGGCTCCCGCTCGAGCGGGTCGCAGACGGCGTCGCCGCGATTCGCCTTTCACCGTGGCGTGGCGAGGAGACCGAGCTCCCGGGTGGGGGCCTCGTCATCAACGACGCGTACAACGCGAACCCCGACTCGATGCGGGCCGCGCTCGAGCATCTCGCCGAGCGTGCCGCAGGGCGACGAAGCGTGGCGATCCTCGGGGAGATGGCGGAGCTCGGGGATGCGTCGGAGGCTTACCACCGTGAGATCGGAAGGCTCGCTGCCGGCCTCGACGTCCACGTGGTCGCGGTGGGCGAGTCCGCAAAGGCATACGGCTCGACGGTGTGGGTGGCCGGAACCGACGACGCGATCGCGGTCGCACGCACCACGGTGAGGCCCGGCGACGTCGTCCTCGTCAAGGCGTCGCGAGCGGTCGGGCTCGAAGGCATCGCCGAGGAGATCGCGAACTTCGCTCGAGCATGGTCCCCGTCCTGATCGCAGGCCTGCTCGCGATGGTCGCAGCCGTCGTGATCGGGCCGAAGTTCATCGAGGTGCTTCGCGCAAGGAACCTCGGCCAGCAGATCCGCGCCGAGGGGCCCGCGGCACACGTCGTGAAGCAGGGCACGCCGACGATGGGAGGACTGCTCATCATCGCGTCTGCGGTCTTTCCCTTCCTTGCGGTCTCGCAGTACACGCCCGAGGCGATGACGGTGCTCTTCATCACCCTCGGGTGTGCCGCCATCGGGTTCGGCGACGACTACCTGAAACTGCGACGTCGCCATTCCCTCGGACTACCCGGGCGCTGGAAGATGGCGCTGCTCGTGATCGTGACCGCAGTCGCCGCTCTCCTCCTGCAGGAGACCCAGGACTTCACCACGTCGTTCTACGTCCCCGTCGTGAGCTGGGACGTCAACCTGGGCTTCCTCTTCTATCCGTTCCTGTTCCTGGTCATCGCTGGGACCGTGAACGGCGCGAACCTGACGGACGGCATCGACGGGCTCGCTGCGGGCACGGCGACGATCATGCTCCTGACGTTTCTCGCGATCGCCGGGATCGCGTGGATCCGGTCGGGTGCCCCTGGGGATCGCAGCGCGGTCTACCTCGACATCGCCACGCTGGCAGCGGCCCTCATCGGAGGCACGATCGGCTTCCTCTGGTACAACGCCTTTCCCGCCGAGGTATTCATGGGCGACACCGGGTCGATGGCGTTGGGCGGCGCGATCGCGGGCTTCGCGATCGTCACGGGGACGGAGATCCTGCTGCCGCTCATCGCCGGGATCTTCGTGATCGAGGTGCTGTCCCTGATCATCCAGGTGGTCAGTTTCAAGAGGACGGGACGACGCGTGTTCCTGATGGCGCCGATCCACCACCACTTCGAGATGAAGGCATGGTCGGAGACGAAGGTCATGGTCCGGTTCTGGATCATCTGCGCAATCCTGTGCGCCTCCGGGTTCGCGCTCTTCTACGGCGACTTTCTCCAGTTCGTCGAGCCTTGAGCGGGAGCCAGCTCCCCGGCACACGCGTCCTCGTCGTAGGGCTTGCCCGATCGGGGAAGGCGGCGGCGGAGGTGCTCGCCGCCCGGGGCCTCTTCGTTTCCGGCTTCGATCGAGACCACTCGGTCGAGACGGGAAGGCTCCGCGAGCTCGGCGTCGAAGTCCACACGGGACGCGAGGAGGAGACGCTGCTGCAGGGGATCGACTTCGTCGTGAAGAGCCCGGGTGTCCCGGGCGAGACGCCGCTCGTGGCCGGCGCGCGCAGCCGTGGAATCCCCGTCTGGAGCGAGATCGAGCTCGGCGCACGGCTCCTCTCGAATCCGATCGTCGGCATCACGGGGACGAACGGCAAGACGACCACGAGCGAGCTCGTCGGCGCGATCCTTCGCGCAGCGGATCGGCCCGTCGAGGTGGCGGGGAACGTCGGCCGCCCGTTGACGTCGCTCGTGGGAACTGCCCGACCCGACGCGTGGATCGTCTGCGAGCTCTCGTCCTTCCAGCTCGAGGACGTCGAGACCCTCACTCCCGAGGTCGGGGTCCTCCTCAACCTCGAGCCCGACCATCTGGACCGACATGGTTCCTTCGAGGCGTATGTCGCGACGAAGCTTCGGTTGTTCGAGCGTCAGTCGAGCGAGGACACGGCAGTCGTCCCAAGGGGCTTCGGCCCGATTCCGGGAGCCGCGCGCAGGGTGGAGTTCGCCGGGAGCGACGAGCTTCCGGCCGAGCCGCGAATACCCGGCCCGCACAATCGAGAGAACGCTGCAGCGGCGACCGCCGCCGCTCGTGCCGCCGGCATCGACGACGACGCTATCGCGGAGGGGCTTCGCACGTTCCCCGGGGTTCCCCACCGGATCGAGCTGGTCCGCGCGCTGCGCGGGGTGCGGTACGTCAACGACTCGAAGGCGACGAACGTCGCCGCGACGCTCCGCGCGCTGGCCTCGTTCCCCGGGTCGCGGCTGCACGTTATCCTGGGTGGGCGAGGCAAGGCCGAGCCCTACGCGCCGCTCGCGGCCGCTTTCGCTCCCGGAGATCGCGCGTACCTCATCGGCGAGGCAGCGCAGGCGATCGGAACGGCCCTCGACCGTGCCGGCGTTTCCCGCGTGGACAGCGGCGATCTCGCCGCGGCCGTCGGGGAGGCAGCTGCTGTGGCGCTGCCGGGTGACGTCGTTCTGCTCTCTCCTGCGTGCGCGAGCTTCGATCAGTTCGTCGACTTCGAGGCCCGCGGCGACGAGTTCCGCAGGCTCGTCGAGGAGCTCCAGTGAGGAAGGACGGCCACTTCGACCAGCGTCTGCTCGCGTTCGTCACGCTCGGGCTGGTCGCCTTCGGGCTGGTGATGGTCTACAGCGCGACGTCGGCGGCAGCCGCGGTGGGCGACGGAGATCCGATGAGCTTCCTCAAGCGCCAGGCCGTGTACGCGCTCCTCGGCGTGGTGGTGATGGTGGCCGCGGCCCGCTTCGACTACCACCGACTGCGCTACCTCGCGTTCCCGCTTCTCCTCGTCGCGTTGGGTCTCTGCGCAGCCGTGCTCGCCGTCGGTCCCGAGATAAACGGAGCCCGACGCTGGTTCCTCCTCGGCCCCGCCAGCTTTCAGCCATCGGAGCTCGCCAAGCTCGCGCTGTGCCTGTTCGCGGCCGTCTACCTCGCGCGCCGCCGACCTCCTCGGACACTGGGCGAGCTCGTCAAGCCGCTCGGCCTGCTCACCGCGATCTTCTGCGGCTTGATCCTGCTCGAGCCGGACCTCGGGACGACGATCACCCTCAGCGGGATGATGCTCGCGGTCTTCCTCGTCGCCGGGGTGCCGGTGCGGTTGCTGCTGGCCGCGGCGCTCCTTGCGGGAGCGATGGGCATGCTCGCGATCTGGGTCGAGCCTTATCGACGCGCCAGGGTCTTCAGCTTCGTCGACCCGTGGAGCGACGCGCAGGGCTCCGGCTTCCAGATCGTCCAGGCGATGATCGGTATCGGATCGGGAGGGTTCACGGGCGCCGGACTCGGCGAGGGAGTGGGCAAGATCTCGTACCTCCCAGAGGCGCACACCGACATGATCTTCGCGGTCATCGGCGAGGAGCTCGGGCTGTTCGGCTCCGTCCTCGTCATCGGCGCGTTCGCCCTGTTCGCCGTCGCGGGCTTTCGCATCGCGCTTCGCTGCCGTGATCCCTTCGGAAAGCTGCTCGCCGCCGGGCTCACCGCGCTCATCTGCGGGCAGGCCGCGATCAATCTTGCCGCGGTTCTCGGGATCGCTCCTCTCACCGGGATTCCGCTCCCCTTCGTCTCGTACGGCGGGTCGAGTCTCGTGGTGCTCCTCGCCGGCGCGGGGATTCTCCTTAACATCGCCGTGAATGGAACGGTCGTCCAAGCTCGCGTGCCTGATCGCCGCGGGCGGAACAGCAGGACACGTCAGACCGGCGCTCGCGGTCGCGGAGGCGCTGCGCGCGCGCGGGGCGACGGTGACGTTCGCCGGGTCGCACGGCCGCGTCGAGTCTCAGCTGGTTCCTGAAGCGGGCTTCGAGCTCGACTCGTTCTCGATCTCGGGCTTTCCGCGGCGGATCGGTGTCGAGCTGGTGCGCGCGCTCGCACGCGCGGTACGGGCGCCGTTCGCATGCAACTCCATCCTCGCGCGGCGCCGGCCCGACGTCGTCCTCGGCGCCGGGGGGTACGTCGCCGGCCCGATGGTGCTCGCGGCTCGCTTGCGTCGAATCCCTACGGCTCTCACCGAAGCCGATGCACGTCTCGGGCTCGCCAACAGACTCTCCGCGCCGTTTGCGCGCAGGGTCTTTCTCTCCTACGCGATTCCCGGGCGCGACGGCGCGAAGTACCTGGTTACCGGCAGGCCGATCCCCCGGGCCCATCTCGACGCCGATCGCGCTGCCGGGCGAGCTCGGTTCGGGCTCCGGGCGGACGGGCCGGTGGTCGCCGTGTTCGGGGGGCTCGCCGGAGCTCAGGCGCTGAACGAATTCGCCGTCGAGGCGTTCGGAGAGAGCGGGCCTGCGATCCTGCACGTCTCCGGGGAGCGCGACTACGCTTCGCTCAGGTCGCGCGTCCATCGTGACGACTACGTCCTCGTCGCGTCGACGGAAGACTTCGGCGGGGCGCTCGCGGCCGCTGATCTCGCCATCTCGCGAGCCGGCGGGACCGTCTGGGAGCTGGCGGCAGCCGGGACGCCGGCGATCCTCGTTCCCTATCCACATGCGACCGCCGACCACCAGACGTTGAACGCGCGGCACTTCCAGGCCGGCGGAGGCGCGATCGTGGTCGATCAGAGCGAGCTCGCTCGCGTTCCTGCGCTCGTCCGTGAGCTCTTGGAAGAACCGGCACGACTTGCGCGGATGAGCGAGTCGATGCGCACACTGGCGAAGCCCGACGCAGCGGGCGTCGTCGCCGACGGCCTGATTGCGCTCGCCGAGGCGCGACGATGAACGAGCTCCCGCTCGCCGGCCGGCGTCTCTACTTCGTCGGCATCGGCGGGGCCGGCCTGTCCGCGTACGCGAACTTCTCGCGTGCGTGGGGCGCCGAGGTTCGCGGCTGGGAAGCGCGCAATACGATCTTCCTCGAGGCCCTGAACGGGATCCGGGTGGACATGGGAGGAGATCCCAGTCCACCTGACGACTACGAGGTGGTGGTGTCCGCCGCGCACACGGGAAGGATCGAGGGCCGATCGCGGGCCGAGTTCCTCGTCGAGCTCGTCGAGCTCCGCCGGTCGATCGTCGTCGGAGGCGCTCACGGCAAGACGACGACGGCAGCGATGATCGCGTACGTCCTGCGAGAGCTCGGGCAGGATCCCTCGTGGATCATCGGCGGGGTCGTGTCGCAACTGGGCGGGAACGCCGGCACGGGTACGGGCTGGCTCGTCGTCGAGGGCGACGAGTCGGATCGCTCGATCGCGCTCCTCCGTCCGGAGATCGCCGCGGTGACGAACGTCGAGCTCGACCATCACGCAGCGTATGCCTCGGAGGCCGAGCTGGCCGCGCTCTTCGACGAATGGCTTCGAGCCGCGCCGAGCGTGGTCCGTGGGTGGGAGCTCGAGCCCGCGGCGCTCGAGCTCGCCGTGCCCGGCGACCACAATCGTCGGAACGCGGCGACGGCGCTCGCCGTCCTCGAGCTGGCGGGCGTCGAGCGCAGCGACGCCGAGCCCGTGCTCGTCGAGTTTGCCGGAGTGGGGCGGAGGTTCGAGCTTGTCGGCGAGCACGGCGGCGTTCGCGTCGTCGACGACTACGCCCACAATCCCACCGAGATCGCCGCGACGCTGCATACCGCTCGCGACACGGCTGACGGGCGCCTCATCGCCGTCTACCAGCCGCACGTCTACGAGCGGACGCGACAGCTCGCACGCGAGCTCGGCGCGGCGCTTGGGCTCGCAGATGCAGCCGTCGTCACCGACGTGCTCGACGGGCGCGACACGCCAATCCCCGGTGTCACCGGCAAGGTCGTCCTCGACTCCGTCCCCCCGGGGGTTCGCAGAGGGTGGGCTCCGAGCCAGGACGCCGCGGCCGAGCTCGCGTTGAGCTGGGCGAGGCCCGGCGACGTCGTCGTGACGCTCGGTGTCGGTGAGCCGTGGCGGATCGCACGCGCGATCGTCGAAGGGCTGCCCGACTAGTGACGCTGATCGAGCACGGCGTTCCGCTCGCCCGCCTCACGACGATCGGAACGGGCGGCCCTGCGGCCGCCCTCGCGCGCCCGAAGACGCTCGAGGACCTCACGGAAGCCCTGCGTTTCGCCGAGAGCGAAGAGCTGGAGGTCGTCGTCGTCGGGTTGGGCTCGAACATGTTGGCGGCGGACGAGGGCGTCGATGCACTCGTGTTGAGGCTCGAGGGTGAGCTCGCCGCCGTGGAGACGAGCGCGCAGTTTCTGTCAGCTGGAGGAGGGGCGACGAATGCGGTGTGCCTCCATCGAGCGCGTGACGCGGGGCTCGGGGGCTTCGAGTTCGCCTGTGCGATCCCGGGCACCGCCGGCGGCGGAGTGCGCATGAACGCGGGCGCGTACGGCCGCGACTGGTCCGAGGTTCTCGTGCGAGCGCTCGTCGTCACCGTCGACGATGACGCCTGGCTCACCGCCGAGGAGCTCGGCCTCGAGTACCGCCACTCGTCGCTATCGTCGTCGCAGGTGGTTGCTCGTGTCGAATATCGGCTCGAGCCGCGCTCGCCTTCCGACATCAGGGAGACGGTGGCGGAGCTCGTCGGGCGGCGGAAGGCCACGCAGCCGACGAACAAGCGGACGTTCGGCAGCGTGTTCAAGAATCCTGTCGGCGACGTCGGCGCGGGGCAGCTCCTCGAGCAGTGCGGCCTCAAGGGGCATCGCATCGGCGGCGCCGTGATCTCGCCCAAACACGCGAACTTCATCGAGAACGCCGGCGGCGCGACGACCGCCGACTGTGTGGCATTGATGGTCGAGGCCCGCCGCCGCGCACTCGACGAATGCGGCGTCGTGCTCGAGCGCGAGGTCGCCCTCGTCGGTGCAGTCGACCTGCCGCCGCTGACGTAGGAAGCGCGCTCGTCGCGGCGAATCTCGCCGCATGGCCGGGGGACGAACCGAGCGCGGGTCGCGCCGGCATGCGCGTGCGGCAAGCGCCGTCGTCCCGTTTCCGCGCGGTGCCGCCGGCGATCGCCTGCGGCTCGCTCGGTTCGTCCCTTCCGGCCGCGCGCTTCTCGTTGCGTTCGGTGTGGTCACCGTGGCGGTTGCCCTCTACGCCGGCGCTTACACGACGTCGGTCTTCGCCGTCGAACACGTCGAGGTGCTCGGCGCGCCGCCGGAGATCGGGCGCGAGGTCGAAGCCGCGACGGACGGGCTTCACGGGACGAGCTTGGTCGCCGTGGACGCTGAGGCCGTCGCAGGAACGCTGCGCGCTCTTCCGTCGGTGGCCGGGGTATCCGTCGACCGTGCCTTTCCGCACACCCTGGTCGTCAGGATTGCGCCGGAGCGTGTCGTGGCCGTCGCGAGGCTCGGTCACTCCTCGTGGCTCGTCACTGGGACCGGGAAGGTGGTTCGTGAGATAGAGACCGGAACGGAACGTGCCTATCCCCGCGTCTGGCTGAAGCGCGGAATCGTCGTCCGCCTCGGGGGAGCGCTGCCAGTGACGTACACGGCGTTGACGAGAGCGTTGGCCGCCGCCACCGAGGAGAAGCTGCCGCGACGAGTCAAGGCCGTCCGCGCAACCGGAGACGAGCTCACCCTGGTCCTGCGTCGAGGCCCCGAGATACGCCTCGGTGAGGCCACCGACCTCGGTCTGAAGGTGGCGGTCGCCACGGCGGTGTTCAGGCACGTCGAGCACGGGACCGCGTACATCGACGTCAGCGTTCCGGAGCGGCCCGTTGCAGGCCCGTAGTTCAAGTCTCAGGTTGAGCTTGAGGTCTTGTCGCACAACACTCCATTGACAACGTTCGGAAGGAGCCGTACCCTCGAAAGCGAAGGTGCTCGTCAGTCGCACGTTCAATGGGAGCTTCAGCTTGAGGTGGGTTGAGACATGAGCAATCAACTTGGTAGTTACCTCGCCGTGATCAAGGTCGTCGGCATCGGCGGCGGCGGGTCCAACGCCGTGACGCGAATGGTCGAGGCGGGTGTCTCGGGCGTCGAGTTCGTGGCCGTGAACACCGACGCGCAGGCGCTCCTGATGATGGAGGCGGACGTCAAGATCCACATCGGCTCGAAGGCGACCCGCGGCCTCGGCGCCGGCGCAGATCCCCGCGTGGGCGTCGCCGCCGCTCAGGAGAGCCGCGACGAGCTCAAAGAGGCACTCAAGGGAGCGGACATGGTCTTCGTGACCGCGGGCGAGGGCGGCGGCACCGGTACCGGCGGCGCGCCCGTCGTCGCGGAGATCGCGCGCGAGCTCGGCGCGCTGACGGTCGGCGTCGTGACACGCCCCTTTGCGTTCGAGGGTCGCTTGCGGGCGGATCAGGCCGAGCAGGGGATCCAGACGCTGCGTGACAACGTCGACACTCTGATCGTCATCGAGAACGACCGCCTGCTCCAGGTGGTCGAGCGCTCGACGCCCGTTACCGAGGCCTTTCGGATGGTCGACGACATCCTGCGGCAGGGCGTCCAGGGCATCACCGATCTGATTACCGTTCCGGGCCTCATCAACCTCGACTTCGCCGACGTGCGAACGATCATGCGGGACGCCGGATCCGCGCTCATGGGGATCGGCGTAGCGAGGGGCGACAATCGTGCGGTTGACGCGGCAAAGGCCGCGATCTCGTCTCCGCTGCTCGAGACCACGCTCGACGGCGCCACTGGCGTCCTGTTGAACATCACCGGTGGGCCAGACCTCGGCCTGGCAGAGGTCGACGAGGCGGCGCAGGTCGTGACGAGCGCCGCGGACTCGAACGCGAACGTCATCTTCGGGGCCGTGATCGACGAGGCGATGGGAGACGACGTGCGGGTGACGGCGATTGCGACGGGCTTCGGCGGTCGGCCGCGAAGGCGTCGTGTCGAGGCGGTGGCCGGCGCCGCGGTATCGGAGCGTCCGGTGTTCGACGCGCCGAGCGTGCGGGACGTCGATATCGACATTCCGAGCTTCCTGAAGGAAGACTGACTCCACGGCTCCGACCCGAGGGGTCGAGCCCGCTCCTGAAAGGCCTGGGGCTCGCTGCAAGGCGCTAGAGTCGCGGTCCGTGGAAGCGACGCTCCAGCGCACGCCGCTCTACGAGCGCCACGTCGCGCTCGGCGCACGCATGGTGCCGTTTGCCGGGTACGAGATGCCCGTGCAGTACGAAGGTGTCATTCCCGAGCACAAAGCCGTTCGCGGCGATGCAGGCGTCTTCGACGTCTCGCACATGGGCGAGCTGCACGTGGACGGGCCGACTGCGAGGGACTTTCTTCAGTCGATGCTCTCGAACGACGTTCGCAAGCTCGGAGACGGCGATGCGCAATACACGCTTCTTACGAACGAGGCGGGTGGGATCGTCGACGACCTCATCGTGTACCGCTTCGCCCACGGTCAGTTCTATCTCGTCGTCAACGCGTCGAATCGCGCCGCCGTGTACGACTGGCTGAAGGAGCGCGAGCCGCGCGGGTGTGAGGTCCGCGACGCCTCGGACGACTACGGTCTGCTCGCCGTCCAGGGCCCCCGGGCGCTCGAACGACTCGGGCTCCTCGACGCGCCGGCCTTCACGCACACCATGGGAGAGATCGACGGGATCGAGGTTATGGTCGCCCGCACCGGCTACACCGGCGAGCTGGGGGTCGAGGTCTGCTGCGCCGAGGACGACACGGTGGCGCTCTGGGACGCTGTCCTCGCTCGCGGCGTCACGCCGTGCGGGCTCGGCGCGCGAGACACCCTCCGCATCGAGGTCTGTTACCCGCTGCACGGCAACGACATCTCGCCCGAGACCGACGCGATCTCCGCCGGGCTTGGCTGGGCCTGCGCGCTCGACACGGAGTTCACGGGCGTCGAGGTGCTTCGCCGCGTCAAGGAGCAGGGCCCGTCGCGCAAGCTGGTTCCCTTCGTGATGGAGGAGCCCGCCGTCCCGCGACAGGGCATGCCGATCGAGGGCGGCGGCGAGGTTACCTCCGGCACGCATTCGCCGATGCTCGACCAGGGAATCGGGATGGGGTACGTGCCTGCAGGGAGCTCCGCTCCCGGCACTGACCTCACGGTGGACGTTCGAGGGAAACCGCGACGCGCGCGGGTCGTGACGAAGCCGATCTATCGGAAGGAGGCCTAGTGCCTGCAGCAGAGAGCTATCCCGACGACCTCCGCTACCACCCCGAGCACGACTGGGCGCGCGTCGAGGGCGACGAGGCGACGATGGGGATCACCTGGTTTGCGCAAGATGCGCTCGGCGAGCTGGTGCACTACGAGGCTCCCGAGGCCGGTTCGACGGTCACGAAGGATTCGTCCTACGGCGAGGTCGAATCGGTGAAGGCTGTTTCCGACATCGTTGCACCGCTGTCCGGTGAGGTTGTCGAGGTCAACGGGAAGGTCGTCGACGAGCCAGAAAGGGTGAACGACGACCCGTACGGCGAGGGCTGGCTGATCCGGATCCGCATGTCCGACCCGACCGAGCTGGACGCGCTGATGGATGCGGGCGCGTACCGCGCGCACGTCGCCGAGCAGTAGCGCATGGGCTACCTGAGCCTGACCGATGCCGACCGCGCCGAGATGCTCGCGGCGATCGGGATCTCGTCGATCGACGAGCTCTTCGAGCAGATCCCGCCGGGCGTTCGCTTCGACCGCGAGCTCGACGTGCCGCCCGGACTGCCGGAGCTCGAGCTCGCTCGACACCTCACGGAGCTGGCCGAGCGCAACGCCCATTCGGGGGTCGAGCTGTCGTTCCTCGGCGCGGGCATCTACGACCACTACGTCCCGGCGGTCGTCGACGTGCTGCTCTCGCGCGGGGAGTTCCTGACCGCGTACACGCCGTACCAGCCCGAGATGAGCCAGGGGGTCCTTCAGGCGATCTTCGAGTACCAGACCGTCATCTGCGAGCTGACCGGCCTGGACGTGTCGAACGCGTCCGGCTACGACGGGTGCACGGTCGCCGCCGACGCCTGCTTCGTTGCGAAACACGCGAGTGACCGGTCCAAGGTCGTGCTCGCAGAGACCCTGAACCCCCAGGTGCGTCAGGTCGTCAAGACGTACGCCCGCGGCTTCGGCCTCGAGGTCGTCGAGATTCCTCATCGCGGCGGCACCATCGATCCCGACGAGGTGGCCGCGGCGGCGTCGGACTCCGCCGCGGTCATCTTCCAGCAGCCGAACTTCTTCGGGTGCCTCGAGCCCGCGCCGGATCTGGCCGCCGCCACGGGGGAGGCGGGCGCTCACGCGATCGCGCACGTCGACCTCATGTCGCTCGGCGTGCTGGAGGCGCCGGGCGAATACGGGTGCGCGATGGCGATCGGGGAGGGGCAGAGCGTGGGTTGCCCACCGCTGTACGGCGGTCCCCATTACGGCTTCTTCGCGGCTCGCCAGGAGTTCGTCCGGCGCATGCCCGGCCGCATCGTCGGCGAGACGGTCGACCTGGACGGGGAGCGCGCGTTCGTTCTCACCCTCCAGACGCGAGAGCAGCACATCCGCCGCGAGAAGGCGACCTCGAACATCACGACGAACCAGACGCTGCTCGCGTTGGCGGGGCTCGTGACCTTGACGTGGCTCGGTCCTCAGGGGCTACGCGAGGTGGGCGAGACGTGCGTCGCCCTCGCGGAGTATGCGAAGGAGCGGATCGACCTTCCTCTCGCCTTCGAGCGCCCGACGTTCGACGAGGTCGCCTTCCGGCTGCCGCGCCCCGCAAGAGACGTCATTCGCGATGCGCGCGCTCGAGGCGTTCACCCGGGCTACGCGCTCGGCCGCGACTACTCGGGGTTGGACGACGTGCTGCTGGTCGCTCTCACCGAGAAGCGGACTCCGGACGACGTCGACCGGCTGGCCGCGGTGCTCGCGGAGGTGTGTTGATGAAGCTCATCTTCGAGAAGAGCCGCGCCGGCCGCCGCGCCGGTCGCGTGCCCGATTACGGTCTCGCCAAGCCCGAGCTTCCGCATGAGCTTCGCCGCGCGCATCCACCGCGGCTCCCGGAGGTTGCGGAGTCCGAGATCGTCCGACACGTCACGGCTCTCGCCGATCGAACGTTCGGCATCGACACGGGCTTCTACCCGCTCGGCAGCTGCACGATGAAGCACAACCCGCGGATCAACGAGCGCCTGGGGCGCTTGGCGGGGTTCCGCGACCTGCACCCGCATCAGGACGACGACGGGGCGCAGGGTGCGCTCGAGCTGATGTGGCGCCTGCAGGGGATCCTCGCCGAGGTCGCGGGTCTCCCTGCGGTGACGCTCCAGCCGGCGGCGGGCTCGCAGGGAGAGCTGACCGGCCTCATGCTCATGCGCGCGTACTTCGCCGACCGTGACGAGGAGCGAGACACGATCATCACTGCCGATACGGCCCACGGGACGAACCCGGCAAGCGTGACGATGGCCGGCTACAAGCTCGAGAAGGTCGAGACGGACGGGCGCGGGAACCTGGATCTGGACGACCTCCGCGGCAAGGTGAACGAGCGCACCGCAGGGCTCATGCTGACGAACCCGTCGACCCTCGGCCTCTTCGACGAGGGCATCGAGGACGTCGCCCGGATCTTCCACGACGCAGGAGCGCTCCTCTACTACGACGGCGCGAACCTGAACGCGGTCGTCGGCATCTCGCGGCCAGGCGACATGGGCTTCGACATCGTCCACTACAACCTCCACAAGACGTTCTCGCAGCCGCACGGCGGAGGCGGGCCGGGAGGAGGGCCGGTGGCGGTGCGTGAGACGATCGAGCCGTACCTGCCTGCGCCGGTCGTGGCGCGCGACGGCGACGTCTTCCGGCTCGACCACGACCGGCCGAAATCGATCGGCCGCGTGCGCGGCTTCGCGGGGCCTTTCGGCGTCTTCGTGCGCTCGTATGCGTACATGCGCGCGTACGGGCCGGATCTCAAGGAGATGTCCGAGGTCGCCGTCCTGAACGCGAACTACCTGCTGGCACGGCTGCGCGACGCGTACGACCTTCCGTACGACCGCCATTGCATGCACGAGTTCGTGCTCTCCGCCCGGAACCTCAAGCGCGAGCACGGGATCACCGCGCTCGACGTCGCGAAGCGGCTGATGGACTACGGAATCCATCCGCCGACCGTCTACTTCCCGCTCGTCGTCCCCGAGGCGCTCATGATCGAGCCGACGGAGACCGAGCCGAAGGAGCGGCTCGACGACTTCGTCGACGCGATGCAGGCGATCGCGCGCGAGGCGACCGAGTCGCCGGAGCTTCTGAAGGAGGCGCCGCACGGACGACCCGTTCGCCGTCTCGACGAGGTGCGGGCTGCGAAGCAGCCGATCCTCCGCTACCACTTCGATGAGCACCCGGCGCTCGTCGGCTGAGGAGACCCGTTGCCGACGCTGCAGATCGAGCACCGAGTACGCGACTACGAGACGTGGAAGACCGCCTTCGACGGCGATCCGGTCGGACGGGAGGCGGGGGGCGTCCGCAGCTACCGCATCGCACGGCAGGCGGACGATCCGAGGCGCGTGATCATCGACCTCGACTTCGACTCGTCGGCCCAGGCGGAGGCGTTCCGAGAGAGGCTTCAGGGGCTGTGGGCCAGCGCCGGTGAGCGCCTTGGTCTCGAGAGCCCGAGCGCGCGAATCGTCGACGTGGTCGAGAGCAAGACGCTCTGACCTGGCCGCTTCCGCGTCTCGGGATCGCGCGAGCGGACGAAGACCCACTGATCGCGATGACGGGCTCCGTCAGCGGACGCTGGCGAGTTGGCCGCACGCTGCCTCGATGTCGCGGCCGCGCGTGAGCCGGACCGTCGCCGGGATTCGCGCCCGCTCGAGCACGCTCTTGAACCGCTCGATCGCCTGGCGCGAGGAGCCCTCGTACATGCCGGTCGGGTTGTACGGGATCAGGTTCACCTTGAACGCTCTCGGATCGAGGACGGAGACGAGCGCTCGCGCGTCCGCGGCCGAGTCGTTGATGCCGCCGAGCATCACGTACTCGACGAACACCTTCCTGCGACGCAGCTCGACGTAGCGCCGGCACTCGGCGAGCACGTCGGCGAGGGGATAACGGTCGTTCACGGGCATGAGCTCGGACCGCTTCGCGGGATCGGCTGCGTGCAGCGAGAGTGCCAGCCGAATGGGCTGGTCGACGTCGTCGACGAAGCGGCGCAACCCCGGCATCCAGCCGACGGTGGAGATCGTCGTCCGACGGTGCGTGATCCCGAGATCCGGGAGTCGACGCGTCGACGTGATCACCTCGTCGAAGTTGAGGAACGGCTCTCCCATTCCCATGTACACCGCGTGGTCGATCTGCTCCAGGCGACGAAAGTGGAGCGCCTGGTCGACGATCTCGGACGCGGTGAGGTTCCGGCCGAACCGCATGGCTCCGGTCGCGCAGAAGGTGCACGTGAGCGGGCAACCGGACTGCGCCGAGAGGCACACGGATCGGCGACCGTCCCGATAGCGCATGAGCACGGCCTCGACCGAGTGGCCGTCATGCGTGCGGAAAAGGGCTTTGACCGTACCGTCACGCGACTCGCGCTCGGTCACGAGCTCGAGCGTGGAGAACGGAACCGACTCGGTGAGCGTCGCCCGCAGCGCCTTCGGGAGCGTCGTCATCTCTTCGTAGGACGCAGCTCCGCGCGACGACCACTCCCACACCTGGTATGCGCGGTATCCGGGCTCGCCCCGTTCGGCGAGCGTCCGCTCGAGCAGCGCGAGATCCATGGTCGGACGGTAGCGTGCGCGTCGTGATCGACCTCCGCTCGGACACCGTCACTACACCGACGCCCGGCATGCGCCGCGCGATGGCAGAGGCGGTCGTCGGCGACGAGCAGAAGCGCGAGGACCCGACCGTGACGGCGTTGCAGGAGCGCGTCGCCGCGCTGCTCGGCCATGAGGCGGCCCTGTTCGTGCCGACCGCGACGATGGCGAACCAGATCGCGCTCAAGCTCCATGGGCGTCCCGGCGACGTGCTGGTCGCGGAGGAGCACTCGCACGTCCTCGTGTTCGAGTACGGAGGGGTCGCCGCCCATGCAGGACTCGTGACGCTGGGGCTTCCCGGGGTCGCAGGCCGGATCTCGTCGTCCCAGCTACGAACGGCCGCGGCGCCGAGCGTGAAGGCAGCTGATCAGCACGTGACGGTCATCTCGCTGGAGAACACCCACAACAACGCCGGTGGGCGCGTCTGGCCACTCGAAGAGCTCACCGACGTGGTCGAGACTGCACGCGAGCTCGGGCTCGCCGTCCACCTCGACGGTGCGCGCGTCCTCAACGCTGCGACGGCCCTCGGAGTCGATCCTGCCGAGATCGCTGCGCGCTTCGACACCGTGTCTCTGTGCCTCTCGAAGGGTCTCGGTTGTCCGCTCGGAGCACTTGTCGCGGGCTCGCACGCGGTGATCGAGCGCGCGTGGCGCGAGAAGCACCTGTTCGGCGGAGCCATGCGCCAGGCGGGAATCGTCGCCGCGGCGGGCGTGTACGCGCTCGACCACCACGTGGAGCGGCTCGCGGAGGATCACGCCCGGGCCAGGCGCTTTGCGGAAGCCCTCGGCGCGGCAGGTGTTCCGGTCGAGCTCGAGCGGGTCGAGACGAACTTCGTGCAGATCGACGTCGGACGCATGGGCCTCGAGCGCGACGACGCCCTCGCGCGGCTGCGGCACGCCGGAGTCGGGCTCTCGGCGACGGTCTCCCCGACCGTGATCCGTGCGGTCACGCATCTGGAGATCACCGACGCCGACATCGAGCGGGCGATCGACGTGATCCCGTCGACGCTGCTGGCCGGTGTCGCCGCGTAGCCGGCTACCGGTCGCCGGCCAGGAAGAACGCGATCACGACGGCTCCGTAGCCTGTGAGGAGGAGTGAACCGCGCAGGCGGCTCGAGTGACCGCCGAAGAGGACGACCGTCGTGAACACGACCGAGCCGGCGAGCGCGGCGATCTCGACCGGACGGAAGCTCAGTGCGAGCGGGTCGATGAGCCACGACAGCAGAGCGACCGCGGGAATCAGGAAGACCGCAACCTGGGCAGCCGACGACAGTGCGATCTCGCCGGCGAGCGCGATCTTGCCTCGGTACGCGACGATCACCGCACCGCCGTGCTCGGCCGCGTTTCCGACGATCGCGACGATGACGGCGGCGACGAAGAACTCGCTCAGGCCGACCTTCTCCGAGAAGACCTCGAGTGACCCGACGAGAATCTCCGCGACCAAGGCAGTCACGGCTGTCGCGACCGCGAGTACGACAAGGCTTGTCCGCAGCGACCAGCCCTCTATTTCCTCGTCCGACGCGACATGCCTTGCGTGATGTCGCCGCAGCGAGAACCAGGTGACGCCGATGTAGACGATCAGCAGGGCGACCGAAATCGCCGCCGAGACGACGGCGAGCGAGTGCGTGTCCGGGTTGCCGTCCCAGCCGGGAATGGAAGGAATCAGAAACAGAACCGTTGCGAACGCGATCAAGCCGAACGACAGAAAACTCGAGAAGCGGTCGAGTGAGCCCCGTCCTCCGGCGACCAGCGCGGCGCCGAGGACGAGCAGGAGGTTCGAGACGACGCTTCCCGTGAGGGAGCCGCGCACGACCTCCGTCAGGCCCTCGTTGACGGCGATGAGCGCGATGATGAGCTCGGGGGCATTTCCGAACGTCGCGTTCAAGAAGCCTCCGATCCCGGGTCCCGTGTGCTCCGCCGCGTGCTCGGTCGCCTCGCCGATGAGCCAGGCGAGCGGGATCAGCGCGAGCGCCGAGAGGACGAACTCCGCAGTCTCGGAGATGTCGGTGAAGTAGTGGAGCCCGATCGTGATCGGCGCGATCGCCAGCGACCCGAAGAGGAGCTTCTTCACCACAGCCGGTGAACGCTACAGGCGTCGCGATGACGGACGACCGCTGCGACGAACTGTCGCCACTGCCTGAAAACCGGTCATTTGTCAAGTCTTGCGGGCGACCGCCGAGGAGGAACACAATCGGAGCATGAACAACGCTGCTGCGGCGACGATTCCGCTCCGGGCACAGGACGAGGTGGCGTGCCGCCACTGTGCCGTCCACTGCGAGAAGGTCGTCTACCCGGGAGCGTGCATCAGGATGGCGTGCCCGTTCGTCTACGCCTACGAGGCCTGGGGGCACACGTACGTGGGGTGCATGCAGAAGGTCTTCGAGGTCGAGATCGACCTCGAGCTCCTCGAGTCGGCGGAATCGACCGGTAGCGGATTCGGCGCGGTGCGGGCACGCCGGGCGCCTCTCCCGATGTGCGAGGTCGAGGTCGTGGAGACGTACGCGAGCCGTGAGGACGAGATCGGCTGCCGCAACCCGGAGTTCCACGAGCTCCCCCGCGAACGCGCCAGCTTCCGCGTCTTCGCCGTCGTCGCCGACTGAGCCTCTACGAGGCGCGTGCCCAGCGCCGCCGGCCCTTGCGGCGTAACGCTCGCATTCGATCGAGATCCTCGGTCTCGCGCCCCCGGTCCTCCCACGTCTCGACGATCGCGGGGAGTGACTGGAACGCGGGGTGGCCTAGGAACGTCGCGAGGCCGTCGCCGATCAGGCCCTCGCCCACGAGCTCGTGGCGGTCGCGGTTCGAGCCGAGCGGAGCCTTCGAGTCGTTCACGTGCAGAACGCGTAGTCGGTCGAGCCCCAGCCGCGCGTCGAGGTCCTCGAGCGCTGCGGCGAGCCCGGTGCGGTCCGAGACCTCGACGCCCGACGCCCACCAGTGGCACGAGTCGAGGCAGATCCCGAGTCGTGGGTGTCCACCGACGGCGTCAGACAGCGTCGCCAGCTCGGCAATCGAGCGACCGATGGTGCCGCCCGCACCGGCAGCGTTCTCCATGCACAGCCAGAGGTCGTCGGTCGTCAGCTCGAGTAGCTCGCGCAGCGCCGGTGCGACGACGGCTACGGCGTCGTCGAACCCGTAGCCCAGGTGCGAGCCGACGTGGAAGACGACCGCGTCCGCGCCGATCCCGCGTGCCGTCGCCATCGTCGCCCTGAGGGCTTCCAGCGAGTTCGCTCGGACCGTATCGTCGCTGCTCGCGAGGTTCACCAGGTAGAGCGCGTGGCACGAGACCGCCTTGACACCGGCCTCGCGTCGTCGTTCCCGAAAACGGTCGAGCTCCTCCTGCGCGTGCTCGGTCGGCTTCCACATCCGCGGGCTCTGCGTGAACAATTGGACAGCGTCGCCTCCGATCTCCTCGACCCTGTCGATCGCCTTGGAGATGCCGCCCGCAGCCGAGACGTGAGCGCCGAAGAGCATCTCTTGATCCTAGGGCGCGGCGTCCCCGGCCCCTACGATGCGGCCGTGACCGTCCGCGTCCGCATGGCCCCGTCTCCCACCGGGATGCTGCACATCGGAGGTGTCCGTACGTTCCTCTTCAACTGGCTCTTCGCGCGGGGGCGCGACGGAGAGTGCCTGCTCCGGATCGAGAACACGGACACGAGCCGCGAGGTGGAGGAGGCGGTCGAGCAGATCGAGCGCTCCCTGTACTGGCTCGGGATCGACTGGGACGGTGAGACGACCTTCCAGCTCGACCGGCTGGAGCGGGCCGGGGAGGAGGCGCGCAGGCTTGTCAGCGAGGGGTCCGCGTACGACGACGAGGGGGCGATTCGCATCCGTATGCCCGACGAGGGCGTGACGGGGTGGGAGGACGCGATCAAGGGCCACATCGAGTTCCCGAACGTGGAGCTCGAGGACGTCGTGCTCGTTCGCTCGGACGGCCGTCCCACGTACAACTTCGCGTCCCCGCTCGAGGACTGGCTCGACGGGATCACGCACGTCGTCCGTGGCGACGATCACGTATCGAACACGCCCAAGCAGCTGCACGTCCTGCAGGCACTCGGCGCCGAGCCCCCCGTGTACGCGCATGTGCCGAGCGTCTTCGGCGAGGACGGGCGCAAGCTCTCGAAACGGCACGGGGCGATCTCGGTGGACGAGTTCCGCGCGTCCGGCTACGTGCCCGAGGCGCTCATGAACTTCCTCGCGCTCCTCGGCTGGGCGCCCGACGGCGAGACGACGATCATGTCCGCCGACGAGCTCGTGGAGCGGTTCACCCTCGAGCGAGTGGGTTCGAGCCCCGCGACGTTCGACTACGCGAAGCTCGACTGGATGAACGGCGTGTACCTGCGCGCGCTTCCAGCCGACGAGTACGCGAGCCGTCTCGTCGGATACCTGCGCGACCAGGGGCTCGAGTGGGCGGAGGATCGCGTGCGTGCGGCGGCGCCGCTCGTGCAGGAGAAGATCGCCCGCTTCGACGAGTTCCCGGCGTTCGCCGGGTTCCTCTTCCACGACGTCGAGCCCGACCGCGAGCTCCTCGACCTGCGCATTCTCGGCTTCGCCGAGACTGCGCTGGAGCGGACCGAGCCCTGGTCGGCTGCCAGCCTCGAGGCGACTCTGAAGCGACTCTGCGACGACCTCGGCGAGAAGCCACGAACGGTGTACCTGCCGATCCGGGTCGCGGTCACCGGCTCTCGGATCTCGCCCGGCCTGTACGAGAGCCTCGAGCTGATCGGCAGGGAAGCTTCGCTCGCGCGGATCCGAGCGGCACGCGGCGTGGCATGAGCCCGCTCCGTGCGCTCGTGGGCGTCGAGCTCGGGCCGACGTCGTGGCTCGAGGTGACGCAGGAGCGGATCGACGCGTTCGCCGCGGCGACCGAGGATCCGCAGTGGATCCACACGGAGCCTGTGCGTGCCGCGGACGGGCCGTTCGGGACGACGATCGCGCACGGCTTCCTCACGCTTTCGCTCTGTGTGCCCATGCTCTACGAGGCCCTGCCCCCGACGGACGCGATGGTCTTGAACTACGGCGCGAACAAGGTGCGCTTTCCCGCTCCGGTACCCGCCGGAAGCAGAGTCCGCGGGCGGTTCCGCGTTCTCGGCGTGGAGGAGACAGCCTCGGGCGCTCGCGCCACGATCGAGGCGACCGTCGAGTGTGACCGGGCAGGCAAGCCCGTCTGCGTCGCCGAGCTCGTGGTCCTCGCGGTCGCTTGACTGCGATCGGACGCCCGGGCCTGCTCAGCGCGACGCTGAGGCGCGCGTCAGCCGGCCGGGCCCCAGTCGATCGCCGACGGCGCCGGGCCCAGAGTCGCAATGCGCCGCAGCCCGGTCCCGTCCAGACGGACCACGTAGACGCCGTCCTTCCCGCCTCCCTGGATGCGGACCGCGAGCCACCTGGCATCCGGCGAGTACGAGCCCGCCCACGCGTGGAGCGTGCCGCCCTTGAACCAGGTGACCGCCCGCAGATCCGAGCCGTCCGCGCGGATCGTCACGACGTTCGCAGAGCGCACGGTGCCGGGCGGCGCGTGCATCGTGAGGACGATTCGCTTCCCGTCCGGTGACCAGTCGTGCTCTGCGTCGACAGCGAGCGCATACGGAGTCAGCCGCTTCAGGCCGCCTCCGTCGAGCCCGACCGAAAAGAGCGCGTGTTGCCGCTCGCCGGCCGTGTATCGGACGAACGTGACTCGTTTTCCGTCCGGCGAGACCGTCGCGTCCTCGTCGCAGCCGCAGGCGCCGCTTCGCATGAACGGGTTCCGGGTGAGGCGTCGGGGATCCGAGCCGTCCGCCTTCATGATCCAGATGCCGTTGTCCGACGGTCCTCCGTCGCGTGTGAAGACGACCCACTGACCGTCAGGGGTGAACGATGGATCCGCCTGCTGGCCGGCGGGCGTCAGCTCCCGGATTCCGGATCCGTCAGCGTTCATCGTCGCCACGGCGGTTCGGCTCTTGTCAGCGGCGATGCGCTCGAAGACGACGAGGCGACCGTCCGGCGACCACTCCCCACGGCCGGCCTGGGCGGGTCCGCGCGTGATCTGAGTGCGGCCGATCCCATCGGCGCGAACGGTGAAGAGCTGCACGTTCGCGCCGACCTTCTTGCTGTAGAGAATCAGGCCGTTCGACGCGCGATCCTCGCCGACGCTGAAGGCCGGTGACGCGCCCGCGAGGGCGAGAACGCCTCCGAGCGCGACCAATGCCTGGACGACGGTGGACAGCGTCGAATCACGTCTCGGCATGGATCGATGATAGGAGGACGGCTCGGGCAAGGATGCTGGACGGACCTCAAGACTCTGCCATCCGGAGCGTGGAAGGCTTCGCGCTGCGATGTACAGACGGCTTCCTTCGCAGCGTCCGCGGCACTCTCACGGGAGCGACTCTTCCTCGTCGCGCGGGGGAAACGGGAGCGAACCGATCCTCGTCGCCGGGAGAGGGGTTGGTAGGACCTGGATGCTTTCACCCGCCGCGAGATCGTCGTCGGCGACGGCGCAGACGATCATCTCCGAGGATTCCCGGATGTCAGCGGCGAAGTGGCGCGCCTAGCCTGAAGCATGACGATCTTCCTAGCAACACTGACCGTCGTGCTCGCGACGCTCGTGATCTTGCTCGCGCGGAAACGGCGAGGGGGCTCGTAGACCCACCGCCAGTGTCGCGCCTTGGCCGCGACAGCGTGGGGCGATTCTTTCTTGAGCGATCTCGGCCCGTTCTGAGCGCTTTGACCGCTTCTCAACGGACGAACACGTCGCGGCCCGCGACTAAGGTGAGCCGGGATCGTCAGGTAGGAGTGCATGTAGTACGAGTTCGGGTTCGCGGCGTGAGCTACCTCCAGAGCGTCCTCTATCGGTACTGCAAGACCCGATTCATCGAGGCGAAGCG